>NZ_PIGG01000031.1:0-300000 GCF_002924445.1 Minwuia thermotolerans | reverse complement strand
CCGACCATCTGCGCATCATGGCGATGGCCGAACTGGCGCTCGATTTCGCCTCGCAGGTGCTGAAACCCGGCGGGGCGTTCGCGGTCAAGCTGCTGCAGGGCGGCGGCGAGAACGACTTCCTGAACCGGGTCAAGCGCGACTTCCGGCAGGTCCGTTTCGCCAAGCCCGATGCCAGCCGCAAGGGGTCTGCGGAGAGCTACATGGTTGCCACGGGGTTCCGGGGCGGCGATGACGCGGAGCAGCCATAGCCCACGCCGAGCGGACCTGCGCAGGGCGGGAAGCCGACCCGCCGCGGCGGGTCTTGATCCGTCGGCGGCGGGAGACGAACATCCGCCCCGCGGGAGTTACCGAGGAGAACCGACCATGAGCGAGAGCGAGACCTGCCTGGCGCCGACGGACCTGATCGATGCCGACAACCCGGCGATCGCGGCCTTCGCCCGGCGTGTCGTGGGCGACGAGACCGACCCGAAGGCCAAGGCGATCCGCCTCTACTACGCCGTGCGCGACGAATTCCGCTATGACCCCTATGGCGTGGTCATGGACCGGGATCATTTTCGCGCCAGCGCCTGCCTGGAGCGGGGCGCGGGCTTCTGCATCACCAAGGCCGGGCTGCTGGCGGCTGCGGCGCGGGCCGAGGGGATTCCGGCGCGGCTCGGCTTCGCGGACGTGCGCAATCACCTGTCGACGGCGCGCATGCGCGAGACCATGGGCACGGACCTGTTCTACTACCACGGCTATACGGAGCTGAAACTCGGCGGGCGGTGGGTGAAGGCGACGCCGGCCTTCAACCTGGAACTCTGCGAGAAGTTCGGCGTCCTGCCGCTGGAATTCGACGGCGAGACGGATTCGATCTTTCATCCGTTGACCGCGGACGGCAAGAAGCACATGGAATATGTGCACGAGCGTGGCCACCGCGACGACATGCCCTTCGAGGAGATCAGCGCCAAGTTCCGCGAGATCTATCCCTACATGTTCGACAAGGCGATCGAGGGCGATTTCACCGCCGAGGCGGCGGCCGAAAGCGCGGCCTGACGGCGCCGCCCTGGGCCTGCCCTCGGCTGCGCCCGACTGTCCGCTTGCCGTTCATCTCCCGATGCCATACATGGCGGTCTCGCAGCCGGAGGTGTTCCAAGTGATCAAGATTCGCGAAGCCCTCACGTTCGACGACGTGTTGCTGGCGCCCAGAGCCTCTTCCGTCCTGCCTGCCGAGGTGAACACGAAAACCCGCGTCACGCGGGAGATTTCCCTCGGCATTCCGCTGCTTTCCTCGGCGATGGACACGGTGACCGAATCCGACATGGCCATCGCCATGGCGCAGGCGGGCGGCATGGGCGTGATCCACAAGAATTTCGATATCGCCGGGCAGGCGGACGAAGTGCGCAAGGTCAAGCGCTACGAATCGGGAATGGTCGTCAATCCGGTGACCATCTACCCCGACGAGCCGCTGGCCAATGCCCTGGCCCTGATGGCGACCCGGCGCATCTCCGGCATCCCGGTGGTCGAGCGCGGCAGTCGCAAGCTGGTCGGCATCATCACCAACCGCGACGTCCGCTTCGCCACCGATACCCGACAGCCGGTCTCGGAACTGATGACGAAGGAGAATCTCGTCGTCATCCAGGAAGGCAACATCGAGGAGCGCGAGGTCAAGGGCCTGCTGCACCAGCGCCGCATCGAAAAGCTGCTGGTCGTCGACGGGGACTACCGCTGCGTCGGTCTGATCACCGTCAAGGACATCGAGAAGGCGGAGATGTATCCCAACGCCTCCAAGGATGTGCAGGGCCGGCTTCGCGTCGCCGCCGCCACGGGCGTGGGCGACGAGGGTTTCCGCCGCACCGAGGCGCTGATGGAAGCCGGCGTCGACCTGGTGGTGGTCGACACCGCACACGGCCATTCCTCCCGCGTCATGGAGGCGGTGAGCCGCATCAAGAAGCTGTCGAACTTCACCCAGGTGGTGGCCGGCAATGTCGCCACCGCCGAGGGCGCGATGGCGCTGGTGGACGCCGGCGCGGACGCTGTGAAGGTCGGTATCGGCCCGGGCTCGATCTGCACGACGCGCGTGGTCGCCGGTGTCGGCGTGCCGCAGCTCACGGCGGTCATGGATGTTGTCGAACAGTGCGACAAGCTGGGCGTGCCGGCCATCGCCGACGGCGGCATCAAGTTCTCTGGCGATCTGGCCAAGGCGATCGCCGCCGGCGCCTCCTGCGCCATGATCGGCTCCCTGCTGGCCGGCACCGACGAGTCGCCGGGGGAGGTCTTCCTTTACCAGGGCCGTTCCTACAAGTCCTACCGCGGCATGGGCTCGGTCGGGGCCATGGCGCGCGGCTCGGCCGACCGTTACTTCCAGGAGGAAGTCAAATCGGAGCTGAAGCTGGTGCCCGAAGGCATTGAGGGCCGCATCGGCTACAAGGGTCCGGTAGGCGCTGTTCTGCACCAGCTCGTTGGCGGCCTGCGCGCGGCCATGGGCTACACCGGCTGCCGCGACATCGACGAGATGCGCTCGAGCTGCGAATTCCTTCGCATCACCAATGCCGGCCTGCGCGAGAGCCACGTCCATGACGTGGAAATCAGCCGGGAAGCCCCGAACTACAGCGGTTGAGCCCGTTGTCCGGAATGACGGCATGAGGCCGGAGGCCCGTCTCGAGGCCGCGATCGAGATCCTCGACCGGCTGGAAACCGCGCAGAGTTCTCTCGAGGACCTGATGCGCGGCTATTTCCGGGAGCGGCGCTACGCCGGGTCCGGCGACCGCCGCGCCATCGGCGCGACCGTTTATGGCGTCCTGCGCCGCCGCGGCGAACTCGACTGGCGTCTGTCGAAGGCGAAATGCCGCTGTGACAACAGATTGCGGGTCTTTTTTCTGACGACACTCGAGCATGGTCCGGGCCTTGCCGAAGGCCCCCATGGTCCCGAGTTGCCCGACGAGGCGGAGCGTGAGGCGCTTTCGGCGGCCGTCCTCTGCGCCATGGAGACGGCGCCGGCCTGGGCGCGGCTCAACTACCCGGCCTGGCTGGAAGGGGAGATCGCAGAGAGTCTCGGAGCCTCGCATGAAGCCGAACTGCGCGCGCTCTGCGAGGGCCGGGCTGCGACCGATCTCAGGGCCAACACGCTGAAGACCGATCGCGATCGCCTGGCCGGGATGCTGGCCGAGGAGGGCTTCGCCACGGAGCCCATTGCGCTGGCTCCCCATGCGTTGCGCCTGACCGCCGATGGCCGGGCGGACCAGAGCCGGGCGTTCGGACAGGGACTGTTCGAAATCCAGGACGCCGGCAGCCAGTTCGTCGCCCAACTGACCGGCGCGCGGCAGGGTCAATGGATCGCGGACATCTGCGCCGGCGCCGGCGGCAAGGCCCTGGCCATGGCCGCCGACATGGACAACCGCGGACAGATCTTCGCCATCGATGTCGATGCGGGGCGACTGAGGCGTCTGGCGGCCCGGGCCGAACGCGCCGGCGTGCGCAACATCCAGACGCGGCGTCAGCCGGCGGAGGCGGGCTGGCCCGACGACTGGCGGGGCCGCATGGACGCCGTGCTGGTGGATGCGCCCTGTTCCGGCAGCGGCACCTGGCGGCGTCAGCCGGAACTGCGCTGGCGGATGACGGCGGAAGGGCTGGCGCGCAACGCCGTGCGCCAGGGCGCGATGCTCGACGCCGCGGCCGATCTGGTGAAGCCGGGCGGCCGGCTGGTCTACATCACGTGTTCGTTCCTGGCCGCCGAGAATGAGAAGCCGGTCACAGATTTTCTTGTCCGTCACGCCGACTTTTCGGTCACGCCCTGGCGGGAAGCCGCCGCGGCCGCCGGAGTGACGGACCTGCCGGACGCGGACGGAGCGCATGACTTCCTGCGTCTGACGCCGCTGAAACACGGTGTCGACGGCTTTTTTGCCGCTGTCATGACGCGGGGATTGAGCTAAGGTTCGGCAGGCTCGGCACGGCAACAGAGACAGATCGGGAGTTTCGGAATGCTGCATCAGATTCGTGGCCTGGCCGCGGCCCTCGCGGTGGCTTCGGTGGCCTTCGCGCCGGTGGCGGCGGGCGCCATGGGCTCGAGTTCGGACGATTCGTCCAGTTCGTCGAAACCGGAGAAGAGCGTGGTGAAGGAGCCGGGCTTCTACGAGCGCGGCGTCGCCGCCGTGGAGGCGCAGGACTGGAGCAACGCCATCGTCTACATGGGCAAGGCGATCAACGCCGATCCCGACAACGCCGACGCCTACAACTACCTGGGCTACGCCCGCCGCAAGTCGGGCGACTACCAGGGCGCGCTGGACGCCTACAAGGTGGCTCTGGACCTGAACCCCGAGCACAAGGGCGCACACGAGTATATCGGCCAGGCGCATCTGGAGATGGGCAATGTCGCCGAGGCGGAGAAGCACCTGGCGGCGCTCGATTCGATCTGCACCTTCGGCTGCGCCGAATACACCTCGCTCAAGGACGCAGTTTCCCGCGCCAAGGGCTCGAGCTGAGGCGGTAGTCCGCCTGCTGGACAAGTCATGGCCGCCCCGCTAGACGGGGGCTTTCCTCCACGGGCGGGCGGCCATGACCGACAGCATTCTGATCGTCGACTTCGGATCGCAGGTGACGCAGCTCATCGCGCGCCGCGTCCGGGAAGCCGGCGTCTACAGCGAAATCGTTCCCTTCGACCGCTCGCCTGAGGCGCTGGAGCGCATGAGGCCGAAGGGGGTGATCCTCTCCGGCGGGCCGGCCAGCGTCACCTTCGAGGAAACGCCGCGCGTGCCGCCGGCGATCCTCGAATCGGGGCTGCCGCTGCTCGGCATCTGCTATGGCCAGCAGACCATGACCGCGCAGCTCGGCGGCAAGGTCGATCCGAGCGATCACAAGGAATTCGGCCGCGCCCGGCTTGAGGTCGTCGACGGCTGCGACCTGTTCGATGGCGTCTGGTCGGCGGGCAACAGCTATCAGGTCTGGATGAGCCACGGCGATTCGGTCAGCGCCCTGCCGCCCGGCTTCCGTGTGGTCGGCCGCTCCGCCAATGCGCCCTTCGCCGCCATCGCCGACGACGAGAACCGCCGCTATGGCGTGCAGTTCCACCCGGAAGTCATGCACACCCCCGACGGGGCGGCGCTGCTACGCAATTTCTGCGCCCGCGTCTGCGGCTGCGTCGGCGACTGGACCATGGCTGCCTTCCGCGAGACCGAGATCCGGCGCATCCGCGAACAGGTCGGCCAGGGCCGGGTGATCTGCGGGCTGTCGGGGGGCGTCGATTCGGCGGTCACCGCGGTATTGGTGCACGAGGCGGTGGGCGAGCAGCTCACCTGCGTCTTCGTCGACACCGGCCTGATGCGCCAGGGCGAGGCCGAGGAGGTCGTCGGCCTGTTCCGCGACCACTACAACATCCCGCTGGTCCACGTTGAGGCGGAAGACCAGTTCATGACAGCGCTGGCCGGCGTGACCGACCCGGAACAGAAGCGCAAGGCCATCGGCAAGCTGTTCATCGATGTCTTCGAGGCCGAGGCGAAGAAGGTCGGCGGCGCCGATTTCCTGGCCCAGGGCACCCTCTATCCGGACGTGATCGAGAGCGTCTCCTTCTCCGGCGGCCCCAGCGTCACCATCAAGTCGCACCACAATGTCGGCGGCCTGCCCGAGCGCATGAACATGAAGCTGGTGGAGCCGCTGCGCGAGCTGTTCAAGGACGAGGTGCGCCGCCTGGGCCGCGAACTCGGCCTGCCCGAAGGCTTCGTCGGCCGCCATCCCTTTCCCGGGCCGGGTCTCGCCATCCGCATTCCGGGCGAGGTCAGCAAGGACCGCGCGGACACGCTGCGCAAGGCGGACGCGATCTATCTCGACGAGATCCGCAAGGCCGGCTTCTACGACGAGATCTGGCAGGCCTTCGCCGTGCTGCTGCCGGTCCAGACCGTGGGCGTGATGGGCGACGAGCGTACCTACGACCACGTGCTGGCGCTCCGCGCGGTGACGTCGACCGACGGCATGACCGCCGACTTCTTCCAGTTCCCCCACGACTTCCTGGCCCAGACGGCCACGCGGATCATCAACGAGGTGCGCGGCGTCAACCGCGTCGTCTACGACGTCACCTCGAAACCGCCCGGCACCATTGAGTGGGAGTAGCGCCGGGCGATTTCGGGCTCCGGATCAATTGCGACCCGCCCCGTAGAGGGCTTCGCGGATCTCGGCGGGAAAGTCGCCGATGACGCCGGCCGTCGAGGTGTTGGTCAGCACCACGACCGAAAGCTTCGCCACCGGGTCGACGAACCAGTGGCCGCCGAGCACGCCACCCCACTGCCATGTGCCGGGATTCTGCGGCGTCTCCGCGGCCTCCGGGTCGAGCAATACTGCCGCGCCGAGCCCGTGGCCCCAGCCTTCGCCTTCGGTCCACGCCCTGAGCTCACCGATGGCATGCGTTGACAGCAGCCGCGCCGAGGTCTCGCTCAGGATCGGCCCGCCCCCGCGCCGCAGCGTCTCCAGAAGGATCAGGTAGTCGCCCGCTGTCCCGTTCATGCTGGCCCCGCCGGAAGGATAGGCGTTCGGGTCCAGAGCCCGCGCCGGCGCAAACGCGATGCCGTCGCCCAGCGGGATGGTGTCGCCGCCGTCCGCCATGCGCTCCGCGCGCCCGGGGCCGTCCCGATAGGGGACCGCCAGGCGAACGGGATCGACGACATGGAAGGCAGTGTCTGACATGCCAAGGGGGCCGGTAACGTAGCGCGCTACCACTTCCGGCAGCGGCATGCCCGCAGCCTTCTCGACGACCGCGCCGAGCACGTCCGTCGACAGCGAGTAGCGCCACGCAGTCCCCGGCTCGTGCAGCAGCGGCGCCTCCACCAATCTCCGCAGTGCCGATTCCAGATGGCCTTGCCAGACCTCCAGGCCTTGGGGCACCTGCAGTTGCTCATAGGGGTTCCCGCCTGGTTCGAGGAAGCCGTAGGCGAGGCCCGAGGTGTGGGTGAGCAGATGCCGGACCGTGATCGCCGGGCGGCGTCCGTCGGGCAAGGCGGGACGGAACCAGGGCAACCACTGCGCGACCGTGTCCTGGAGCGCGAGCTTCTCCCGGTCGATCATGGCCATCGCCGTCACTGCGACGATCAGCTTCGACATGGAGGCGAGGCGAAAGATCGTGTCCTCGCGCACCGGCGTCGCGGCCTCGCGGTCGGCCCAGCCGGCGGCGCGGCGATACACGGTTTCGCCGTCGCGGGCGGCCAGCGCCACCACACCGGCGATTCGCTCTGACGCGATCCACCGCTCGATCACTGCGTCGACCGCGCCGGCAAGGTCCTCGGCGGCATTTGTGGCGGCCGGCCAGAGTGTGGCGGCGGCGATACCTGCTGCGATGGCGCGGAGCTTCCATGGTCCGGTTCTGGCGAGATGCATCGTTTCGTCCTTCGTTCGAGATTGCCTAATGAGGCCGTGATGCCCCGTATCCGGGGGTGACGTCAGTGTGAGAATGGACAAAAACGGGTCATTTGTGCCAAATGCGCGATCATGTTCAACGAATCGGACTTCACGCCGGTACGAGCGAGCCTGCTTGCTGTGCCAGAGAGCACGCCGACGGCGCTGCACGCCTTCCTGGAGATATTCGCTGGCGTCGGCGTGGCCTGGGAGGCCTTGACGGGCGAGCGATCGGACGCGCGGCGCATGGCGGCCCGGATCGTCGCGCGCGAAAGGCGTGTCTTCACGACAGCCCTCGGCGTGCCCATCGCGCCGCATGCGGATCTTGCCGAAACCTCGTGCTCGGACCTGATCGTGATCGGGGATCTCGACCTTACGGACGGCATACCGCCAGCAGGCCGCTGGGGGCCGGAAATTCAATGGCTACGCGAAGAGTGGGAGCGGGGCGCTGTGATCTGCTCGGTCTGCACCGGCGCGGTGCTGCTGGCGGAGACGGGGCTTCTGGACGGGGTTGAGGCGACCACCCACTGGAGTGCTGCCAGCCTGTTCCGGGAGCACTATTCCGCCGTACGCCTTCGTTCCGAGCGCATTCTTTCGCCTGCCGGGCCTGAACACCGCCTCGTCACCAGCGGGGGGCCAGGCTCCTGGGAAGACCTTGCGCTCTATCTTGTCGCCCGTTTTGCCGGTGAGGAGGAGGCGCAGCGCATCGCCAGAATCTTCGTTCTCGGCGACCGCTCGGACGGCCAGCTTCCCTTTTCCGCCATGGGCCGGCCGAGGGCGCATGACGATGCGGTCATCGGCGCCTGTCAGAGCTGGATCGCCGCGAACTACACGGAATCCTCACCAGTGAAGCGGATGATCAACCGTTCGGGACTGGCGGAACGGACCTTCAAGCGCCGCTTCAAGGCGGCGACAGGCTACACGCCGGTCGATTATGTCCAGGCCCTGAGGATCGAGGAGGCGAAGCAGATTCTGGAAACCACTGGCGATCCGGTCGAGGATGTGGCGCTCGCCGTGGGCTATGCCGATCCGGCGTTCTTCCGCCGGCTGTTCAAGCGGCGGGTCGGCGTGACGCCCGCTCGCTATCGCCAGCGCTTCCGTTCCTGGCCACGTCCGGCGGCGGCTGGCCCGTTTACTGCATCTTCACGAATGGCTGGTGCGATTGGCATCGCCCCGATCAGGAGATGAGACGATGACGGCACTGAAGGCCGCGATTGGCGAACTGGACGAATTCACCGACGAGGAACGCTGGCAGGCCGAGGATCTGGTCCGCCGCTTCGGGCCGGAGGCGGAGAACGTGACCACGGCGCAGATGATCGAGGCGCTGGAGAGCGGCGAGATCGAGCGCATCGTCTCGCGCGTGCGGATGCGCCGCTGCGTGCGCAAGCTCTCCCAGAAGGAGCCCTACATGCGGCGCCTGACCGACAAGATCGCGGCGGCAGTGGAGCAGGCGCTGGAGCAGGGGCGGGTGTCGCTTGCACAGCGCCTTCGTCCGGCCTTTTCCGCGGCGCGTGAAGCCGAAATCCGTCATCAGGAAGATCGCAGGGCGGCGCAGGAAAACGCGGAACTGGTTCAGCTGTAGAGCAGCCGGTAGGCGATCGCCGCGGCTGCCGTCAGGCCCATCCACAGCGCCACGTGCCGCAGCGCCGTCCGCATGTCGGGCCGCATGCGCACGAAGGCCGGCACCACCAGGATCAGCACCGCCAGCAGGAACACCACGCGGGCTATGATGTAGCCTTCCTCGCTCATTTTTCCTCCATAGCACGTTCGCAGTCCGTTCGCGACTCGGTTAGATTGGTCCCCTTGCAGCCGAAGGAGACCGGGGAATGGACATGGCCGGAATCGGACCCGTGGCGGCGGTCGCCCTGGCCGCCGCGGTTCTCGTGGCGGTCGCGGCCTATCTCGCCGTGCGCCGGGCCGCCTCGGGAAACGGCGACGCCGCGGCCGAACGCGACGCCCGCATCGCAGCCGAGGGACAGGCCGCGCGCCTGGAGGAGGCGGTACGCCGTCTCGAAGCCGACGAGCGGGAGGCCCGCGAGGCGACGGCGAAGCTGGAGGCGCGGCTGGAGGCGGAGCGGAACCGGGCGGGAACGCTGGAGCGCGACCTCGCCACGCTCCGGGTCGAACGGCAGAAGGATGCCGAGCGCGCCGAGCAGCAGATCGCCGAACTCAAGGACGCCCGGGAGGCGATGACCAAGGAGTTCCGCCTGCTGGCCGAGGAGGTGATGGCGAAGCACGGCCAGACCTTCCGCCAGCAGAACCGGGAGCAGATCGAGGGACTGCTGAACCCGCTGCGCCAGAAGATCGTCGAGTTCCAGCAGGGCATGACCCACGCCCAGCAGGAGGCGGCGACGGGCCGCGCGACGCTGGCCGAGCAGATCCGCATGCTCAGCGAGCGCAGCGGGGAGATGACGCGGGAAACGCTGAACCTCACCCGGGCGCTCAAGGGCCGGACCCAGACCCAGGGCGCCTGGGGCGAGATGATCCTCTCCACCATCCTGGAGAAGTCCGGTCTGCGCGAGGGCGAGGAATACGCGACCCAGCAGAGCGAGACGATGGAGGACGGTCGCCGGCTCCGCCCGGACGTCGTGGTCAACCTGCCCAACGATCACAAGATCATCGTCGATTCAAAGGTCTCCCTCGTCGCCTTCGAGGAATTCGTCAACGCCGAGGACGAAGCCGGCCGCGCCGCGGGGCTGAAGCGGCACGTCGATTCGCTGCGCGGCCATATCCGGGATCTGTCGTCGAAGGACTACAGCCGCATCGCCGGTGTGACCCCCGACTATGTCATCATGTTCGTGCCGATCGAGGGCGCCTTCGCCGCGGCGCTGGAAACGGCGCCGGACCTGACCGGCTTTGCCATCGGCCAGAACATCACCATCGCCACGCCGACCACGCTGATCACGCTGCTGCGTACGGTGGCGAACCTCTGGCAGGTGGAGCGCCAGCAGAAGAACGCCGAGGAGATCGCCAGCCGGGCGGGGCTGCTCTACGACAAGTTCGAGGGCTTCGTCTCCGACATGTCGCGGATCCGCAAGGGTCTGGATTCCGCGACCCAGGCCCATGACCAGGCGATGGGCAAGCTCTCGACCGGCCGCGGGAATCTGGTCAACCAGGCCGAAACGCTGCGCCAGCTCGGCGCCAAGACCAAGAAGCGCCTGCCGGACGAACTGATCGAGGACGCCATCGCCCCGGAACTGCTGGAGCAGGATTGACCTTCCTCATCCACCGAGAATCTCCCGGAACCGGGCACGGTAACGGGGCAGGACCTCAGGGTTCACGGGCCGGGCAGGGTCGCCGCCGGCCATCAGCCCAATCAGCTGTGTTGCGGCATACTCGGCCATGCGTTCCCGGCTGTCCCTGGTCACGCCGGCCGTGTGCGGCGTGGCGATGACGTTGTCGAAGCCGAGCAGGGGATGATCCGCCGCCGGCGGCTCCGTGTCCCAGACATCAAGGCCCGCGCCGCCCAGACGGCCGCTTTCCAGCGCTTCGGCCAGCGCCGCCTCGTCGTGGATCGAACCGCGCGCCGTGGTGACGAACAGGGCCCCGGGCTTCATCCGGGCGAAAGCTTCGGCATTCAACATGCCGCGCGTCTCCGGCGTCAGCGGCGTATGGACCGTGACGATGTCGGCCCGCGTCAGCACTTCTTCGAAATCGGCCTGAACCGCATTGCGTTCTGCGAAATCGGCGCGGGCGATATAGGGGTCGCAGGCCAGAACCTCGCAGCGGAACGCGCTGCGGCAGATTTCGGCCATGCGCGCGCCGACATGGCCCAGGCCGATGATGCCGACCGTCTTGCCCAGCAGATCGGCGCCGCGGAACTCGACGCGCGCGCCGTTCCAGCCGCGTCGCAGCGCACGGTCGGACTGCGGCGCCTTCTTCAGCAGCATGAGCATCATGCCAAGCGCGTGCTCGGCCACCGCCTCGGCGTTGCCGCCGGCCTGGTTGACCACCAGCACCCCGGCCTCCGTGCAGGCGTCGATGTCGAAGGTATCGACCCCCGAGCCGCCCGAGGAGACGACGAGCAGTTCCGGCGCGCGTGCCAGGAACTCGCGATGAATGCGCAATGGCTCCGGCACCTCGTCACGCGCCGGCACGCACTGATAGGCATGCGCATCGGCGAGCGCGGCGAAGCTGTCCTCGAGCGGCTGGTCGCGGCCGATCCGGACGACCTCGAGTCCCGGCGCATGGGGCTTGAGGATGTCGAGCGCGTTGTCTGCGGGAAAGGCGTCGAGGTAGACGATCTTCGGCAAGGCGGTTCCTCAGGGGGCGTTTTAAGGTTTTGCTGAGGATAGTCGGGCAGGCTGCCGGGATGCGATGGATTTCCGCCCTGCTGTGTCTTCTGCCCTTCGCCGCCGTGGCCCAGACCGTGGTGATCGAGGAGGGCCGCTGCCGCCTGGCGGAGCTACACCAGCCGGCGCCGGACGTCGCCTATCAGCCCGGCGTGGATGTCCATGGCCGGCCGGTTGCGCCTGCCGACATCGGCGGCGGTTCCAATGTCACGCCGCCGTCCGAAGTCTCGATCCAGCTCCTCATACCGATCACGGAGTTCCTTGCGGTTGCGCCGCCATTTCTCGGTGAAGTCGAGGTCAACGCCGGCGAGGTCACGGTGGACACGCGCACGGGCGCCATCCGCTACCGCGGACAGCGCCTCGACGCGCCCTATGCCGTGATCTGCGACGAGGAGGCGGAGGTTACGCCGCCTCCGCCGCCGGCACGCCCGCACTGAGCTGACCCTTCAGGCGGCTCGCAATCTCGGTGATGTGGCGGCCCTGGAAGCGGGCGCCCTCCAGTTCGACCTCGGACGGCTGCCGCGAGCCGTCGCCGCCGGCGATGGTGGAGGCGCCGTAGGGCGAACCGCCCTTGATCTCGTCCAGACCCATCTGGCCCTGGAAGGCGTAGGGCAGCCCGGCGACGACCATGCCCTGATGCAGCAGCGTGGTGTGGAAGGAGAGGATCGTGCTCTCCTGACCGCCATGCTGGGTGGCCGACGAGGTGAAGACGCCGCCGACCTTGCCGACCAGCTTGCCCGTGGCCCAGAGCGCCCCGGTCTGGTCGAGGAAATTGCGCATCTGTCCGCACATCATGCCGAAGCGGGTGGGCGTGCCGAAGATGATGGCGTCGTAGTTTTCCAGCTCTTCCGGGCTGGCGATCTCGACGTCCCGGTCGCGCTTGAAGCCCTTCGCCTGCGCGATGTCATCGGGGACCGTTTCCGGGACACGCTTCAGGTCAACCTTGGCGCCCGCGACGGACTGCGCGCCTTCGGCCACGGCCTTGGCCATGGTTTCGACGTGGCCGAACGCGCTGTAGTAGAGAACCAGTACCTTGGTCATGGGGAATACCTTTCTTGTTGTACCCGGCCGTTGTGGCCGATGTGGGGGAGGGGCGGGTTTGCGACGACAGCGACATGTCCGCCCGCTCGGAAGACGCTGCTGCACCGGAGATATGCTGCCTGCGTCCCGAGTCAGGCCCCGTCGATGGAAACGCTTCGTTTCTGCGGATGCACAGCGATTCCCCGATGCGCACCGCACGGCGCGTGTGATAGGAAGGTTCACCGGTTCGGAGGTCAGTGGAATGGGACGCGTGTTTGTTTCGGCCATTCTGGCGGCGGCGCTGCCGCTGCTGGCGGCGACGGCGGTCAGCGCGCACCCGCATGTCTGGGTCGACACCAGAACCGCCTTCATCTTCGACGATCAGGGCCGCGTCTCCGCCGTGCGCACCACATGGCGTTTCGACGAACTGTATTCCGCCTTCGCCATCCAGGGCTCCGACGCCGACAGCGACGGCAAGACGTCGGAGGCTGAACTCGCCGAACTCGCCGCCACCAATGTCGGCCACCTGGCGGAATGGAACTACTTCACCGAGGTTCTGGTCGGCACGGCTGAGGCCGGCTTGGGGAAGGTGACGGAATTCGGGGCCGAGGACGACGACGGCGTTCTGGTGATGTGGTTCGTCCTGCCGCTGGAATATCCTGTCAGTCCGGCCGACGTGGCCGTCCGCCTGCGCACCGTGGATCCGAGCTACTATGTCGCCTTCGATACCGATCCCGCCGCCGAGGTGGCCCTGGTCGGGGGCGCGCCGGGCAACTGCAGCGCCGTCGGGATGGCGGCAGGCGAGCAACCCGAGAACGTATCCGACACCGAAGTCGCGTCCCTCACACAGGACAGCGCCTGGGCCGCGGCTTTCGCACCGGTCGTCAGCCTGAGATGCGGCCGCTGATTCTTCTTGCCGGCGCGCTGCTGGCGTTCCTGATCGCTGCGAACGCCCCAGCCGCGGCCCAGCAGAGCTCGCCCTTTCAGCGCGGTCCGGCGCCGCAGGCGGAAGCGGCGAAACCATCCTGGTACGGCGAGGCAATGGCGGAGGTCCGCCGCATCCAGGGCGAGCTCTACCGCCAGCTGGCCGGGGCCGTCCGGGTGCTGAAGCAGGATTACAGCCTCTCGACCGCGTGGGGACTCATTGCCATCAGCCTGCTCTACGGGGTCTTCCACGCCGTCGGCCCCGGGCACGGCAAGGCAGTGATCACGTCCTACCTTCTGGCCAACGAACGTGCGGTGCGGCAGGGCGTCCTGCTGGCCTTGCTGTCCTCGGTGGCGCAGGGCGTGAGCGCGATCGCGCTGGTCTTCGGCGGCGCATGGGCCTTCGACCTCGTTGGACAGCGGCTGCTCGGCGCGGCCTGGTCGCTGGAGCAGGCGAGTTTCGGCCTGATCGCGGCGATCGGCGCCTGGCTGCTCTGGCAGGCGGCGACGGGACGCGGGCATCCACATCACCGGCACAGCCATGATGAGCAGGATCACGGGCACGATCACCATCATCACGGGCCCGACATGGCGGTTCTGACGCGGGAGCCGCTCACCATCCGGCGCGCCCTCCCCATCGTGCTGGCAGTCGGAATCCGGCCCTGCGGCGGGGCGCTGATCGTCCTCGTCTTCGCCATCGCCAACGGCCTCTACTGGGCCGGTGTCGGCGCGACCTTCGCCATGTCGATGGGAACGGCGGTCACGGTCTCGGCGCTGGCCGTTCTCACCCTGGCGTCCAAGCGCCTCGCCCTCGGTCTCGCCGCCCGCGACATGGTCTGGATCGGGCGGATCGAGGTGGGGCTGAAGGTTCTCGGCGCGCTCGCCCTGCTGGCTTTCGGCCTGATCTTCCTGGCCGCTTCGCTCGACGGTCCGCGCGCGCCCTTCGGGGTCTGATCGCGAGGGCCCGTCGCGTCTTCCTTCGTCTCCCGTCTTTGCGTAAGAAGGTCGGCATGAGCCAGAAAGCAGTGATCATCGGCGCCGGCCATGCCGGCGGCATCCTGGCGGCGCAGCTTGCCCGCGCAGGCGAGGCCTTCGACATCACACTGGTGGGCGAGGAGACCTGGCCCCCCTACGAACGGCCGCCGTTGTCGAAACAGCTGCTGGCGGGCGAGATCCCGGTGGAGAAGACCTTTCTCCGGCCTGCGGACTTCTACGAGAAGAAGGGCATCGACCTGAAGCTCGGCGTCCGCTGCGACGTGATCGACCGGGAGGGCCGCAAGGCCATGCTCTCGGACGGCACGGCGCTCGACTACGACCTGCTGGCGCTCTGCACCGGCGCCCGGCTGCGCCGTATCGACATTCCCGGCTCGGCCTTGCCGGGCGTCCATTACATCCGCGCGATCGCCGACACGGAAGCCATCCGCGCCGAGGCGCGCGAGGGCAGCCGCGTCGTGGTTATCGGCGGCGGCTATATCGGGCTGGAGGCGGCGGCGGCGCTGTCGACCATCGGCTGCCGCGTGAAGGTGATCGAGATGATGGACCGTGTCATGGGGCGTGCGGTGGCCGAGCCCGTCTCCCGGTTCTACGAGGACCAGCACCGCAAGCATGGCGTCGAGATCCTGCTGAACACCGGCGTCGCCGAATTCGTCGGAACCGACCGAGTCCAAGCAGTGGTCGATACCGCCGGCCAGCGCCATGACTGCGACCTGATCGTGGTGGGCATCGGCGTCATCCCGAATGTCGAACTGGCCGAGACGGCGGGCCTCGCGATCGGCGACGGCATCGTCGTCGATGAACGGGCCCGGACCTCGGATCCGGCGATCTGGGCCGCCGGCGACTGCACCGACCACCCCAACGCCCTGCTGGGGCGGCGACTCCGTCTGGAATCGGTGCAGAACGCCGTCGACCAGGCCCGCTGCATCGCCAACGAATGGCAGGGCAAGGGCGCCGACTATGCCGAGGTGCCCTGGTTCTGGTCCGATCAATTCGATCTGAAGCTGCAGATGGCCGGGCTTCCCGGACCTGATGACCAGGTCGTCGTTCGCGGCGACCCGGCGAGCGGCGCCTTCTCGGTCTTCTATCTCCGCGACGGCAAGGTCACCGGCGTCAACGCGGTCAATGTCGGCGGCGACTATGTCCGCGGCCGCAAGTGGATCGCCGAAGGACGCGATGTCGATCCCGCGCGTCTTGCCGACACGGCCATTCCGGTCAAGGAAGTCTGAAACGAACACGAGTCACGGCTGAACAAGGGGAAGTCATGCCGACAATCCACGTCATCAACCGCGCCGGGGAGCCCTCGGACTTCGAGGCGGAAACCGGCGTCTCCGTTATGGAGAACCTGCGCGACAACGACTACGAGGTGGAGGCGATCTGCGGCGGCTCCTGCTCCTGCGCCACCTGCCACGTGTATGTCGACCCTGCCTGGCTGGAAAAGCTGCCGGCTCAGGAAGCCGACGAGCGCGAACTGGTGAGCGATGAGCCGACCTACCAGCCGAACTCGCGCCTTTCCTGCCAGATCGAGATGACCGAGGACCTGGACGGCCTGACGCTCACCATCGCCCCCGAGGCCTGAGCCGCGATGGCCTCGCGTCTCGCCGACGTCGATCTGGATGCCACGATCGGCAGGAAGGACTATGCGGCCCGGCTCGACGACCTCCAGCACGCGATGCGGACGATCGAACTGGCCTACCGGCGCTTCGACCTGCGCGCCTGCATCGTCCTGGAGGGCTGGGACGCGGCCGGCAAGGGCGGCCTGATCCGGCGAATGACGGCCAGGATGGATCCGCGCGGCTTCCAGGTCTGGCCCATCGCCGCCCCGAAGGCGCAGTATCACGGACGCCATTACCTCGAGCGGTTCTGGGCGCGGTTGCCCGAGCCCGGCATGGTCGCGATCTTCGATCGCTCCTGGTATGGGCGGGTGCTCGTCGAACGCGTCGAGGGCTTTGCCGAAGAGGCGGAGTGGCGCCGCGCCTATGACGAGATCAACGATTTCGAGCGGATGCTGACGGACGATGGCGTGCAGGTCGTGAAGCTGTTCCTGCATGTCTCCGCCGAGGAGCAGGAACGGCGGTTCCGCGCTCGGCTGGACGACCCCTGGAAGCGCTGGAAGCTGACGGTCGAGGACTTCCGCAACCTCGACAGGCGGCGCGCCTACGAGGCTGCGATCGATGAAATGCTGGCGCGGACCGACAGTCCGGATGCGCCGTGGCGGGTGATCTCCGCCGAGCAGAAGCGCCATGGCCGCATCGCCGCGTTGAGTCAGGTAGCCGAGCATCTGGGCGCCGGCGTGGATCTCGGGCCGCCGCCGCTCGATCCGGATGTCGAGACGCTGGCGGCTGAGCGGCTGAAGGGCGACTGAGCGTGCGGGCCGCGCAACCGGGAACGCCCCCGGAGCGTCGGCTCCGAGGGCGTCGGTCTTCGCACGTGGCGCCGAGGGTCAGCCCTGGTATTCGGGCAGGGACTCGATCTCGGCCTCGCTCATGGCGACCACGGCCGCCTCGGTGTCGACGTTGACCTGGTTGGCCGGAACCTCGACGGTCCGCGAGCCCAGGCCCAGCAGGATGCCGCCGGTCTCGACCAGCACCGACTTCACACCGCCCGAGCTATCGTGCAGAACGCCGACGACCTTGCCGACCTTCTCGCCCGCGCTGTCGCGTACGTCCTTGCCGACCGCTTCGGCCACGGTGATGGCCTGGCCGGTGGTCTCGCCCACGCCGACGGCGGTGTCGTCGGCCATGTCGCCGGCTTCATCCACCACGCCGCCTGCGGCGTCGCCCGCGCCGTCGATGGCGGAGCTGTCGCCCTCGGTCGAAATCCCCGCATCGGCGTCCGCGCCCGCTTCGACGTCAGCGCCGGCGCCCGCCTCGGCGTCTGCTTCGGCGCCGGTCTCTTCCTCGGCCTTCATGCCCGCCCTGGCGTCCGTATCGGCCGTGGCGTCAGCATCGGCCTTGGCGCCGCTCTCGGTTCCGGCCTCGACACCGGCCTTCAGCCTGGTGTCGGCGTCGGCTTCCGCCTTCATGTCCGCAGCCATCGCCGAACCGGCGAACAGGGCTGCGATCGAAGTCATGATCAGAGTCTTGCGCATTGCGAAGACCTCCACTTGTTTCTGGTTGTTGTACAGTCGGCTCGACGACGTCGGGCCCGGCTTCTTGTCGTCCGGTTCATCCGCGCCGCCGATACCTGTCAGATAGGCCGATGCAGGAGCGTTTGAACCGCCGCTCCGAGGCGTCACAGACCGGTCACTGCCCGGCCCCAGGCGGCCGTGCTCCGCGGTCGATGGCTTCGCGCCGCCGGGCGGAGAGAGGGGGCCAGACAGACGAAAAGCCCCGTCCCGGGGACGGGGCTTTCCGCCGTTCGACTGTCGCGCGGGGCCTATTCGGCGCCCTGGGTCCGCACCTTCTCTTCGCCGACGCCGTCGAAATAGGCATCCATTTCCCTCATCTCCTCGGCCGAGCCGGCGAGTTCATCCGGGGTGATCACGCTGCCCTCCTCGGTGGGGGCGTTCGGGCGCTCGCCGGGATCGACAGCGTCGCCCAGCGGTCCCGTGGTCTCCTCGACCGCGCCCGGCGTCGAGACCGCGCGGCCCAGTTCGGCCGCCGCGCCGTCGCCGGCGATGTCATAGTCCTGCTTCACGTCGGAGGTGGTGATATTGTCGAGGCCGTCGTCCGGGTCCGTCGTCTCCGCGGCGCCTGCGGCGCCGGCGATGAGGACGGCGGCGGGAATGGCCAGCAATGCATGTCGCATCTGCCTGTCCTCCTTTCTGGCTGTGAATGGTCGGGTCGGGTTAGCGGGGAGTCCGGCCGGCGCAGGGCCGGCCGTTCCCGTCCGTTACTCGGCGCCGGTGGCTGTGTCGGCCTCGGCTTCGTTCTCCGCTTCGGGAACCGTCACGACCTCGGCTTCGTCGGCCGGCACCAGGTGCTCGGGCGACATCTCGACCACGCCCGGCTCCGGCGCGAAGACGGTGTTGGTCTCACCCTCCGGACGAGGGTAGATATCCTCCGGCGCATCCTCGTCGATGATGACCTTGTTCTCGGCTTCGGCGGCGGCCTCGGGGCCCGCCTCGGCGGCCAGGGCGCTGCCGGCCATGAGTATCGCGATCGGGGTGATGAAAAGCGCGTTTCGCATGACTGAACTCCTACGCATTCTTGTTCTTGTACTCGGGCAGCGTAAATCTGGCTGCCGTGACTCTCATGTATGCTGTCGGAGAGACAGTTGAACCGCCCGCCAAGATTGTGACCGTCTTTGTCACGGCGGATCATTTTACTACAAAATCAGTCGTGAATTCGTCGCAAAGCAGAAATCCCGGTCCGGGACGTGCCCGGCCGGGATTTCATCATGACGGTGTTCGATCAGTGCAGATCAGGATCTGCGGCTGATCGGACCTTCATGCAAGACCGTTTCGGTCACTCCTGCCCGGTAGCGCTGGCAGGGGCGCCGGGGCTCCGCTGCGAGCCGACGAGGGTGATCGTTTCGTCGTTCTCTTCATATACGAGATCGTCGTCATCATCCCAGAAGTCGAACTCGGGGTCGAAGAAGAAGCGGTCCTCGTCATCGGCCTCGACATCGTCGCGCATGGCGAACCGGGCGTCCTCGCGCATCGCGTACTCGGCGTCCGTGCCGGTGGCGAGTTCGCTGCGGCGGATGATCCAGGTCTCGGGATCACGGTCGCCGTCGATATCGACATAGTAGAGCGCAGGGATCGACGAGTCGTCTGCACGGTTGTAGTAGGAGACGACTTGGCCCTCGGTGTCGAACTGGCCGTCGGCGTCGGTGTCGAAGCGCACCGTGCGCGGCTCGCGGTAGACAGTCCCGTCGGTCATCTCGACATCTTCATAGTCGTCGATGAGCACCTCGTTGAACTGGGTGGCGCCGGCGGTGATGTTCGGCCCTGCCTCGAGCGCGTCGGAAGGCACGCCCGGATCGGACCTGGTGGATTCCATCATCGGAGTGGAAGCGCCCGGGGTGGCGTCCACATTCTCGTCGGCGGCGAGGGCGGTGCTCGCCATCAACATGGCGATGGGGGTGACAATGAGCGTTCTACGCATAACTCTCGCTCCTGTTCGTTGTTGTTGTTGTCAAATCGGGAACGCGGCGTTGCGCGCCGCCGATGCAGGGCAGGTGGCGCTTCGCCGCCCGATTTGAACCGTGGGTGCGACATGGGGCCCGAGGCCCGGACGAGAAACCGGCCGCAGCCGCGCTTCTCGCCTGGCCCGGGTTTCAGGCCGCGTCCTCAGGAGCTGCCTTCAACCTGCAGCCCTTCATTGTGGTAGACCCAGCGGTCGGCGTAGCCGTCGCCGTCCACGTCGACGGCGTAATGCATGGGCACATCGTCTTCCATGCCGTAGTCGGCCACGACATCCGCGCGGGTCTCGGCCACGCCATCCTGGTCCATGTCCAGCCAGGCGCTGCGGTTCGGCGTGCGGGGGTCCATCTCGTAGTCGGCGTAGGTCGTGTAGTAGTCCGCGCCTCCGGCCCGGCTGACCCAGCGATCGCCGACGCCGTCGCCATCCAGATCGACGGCGTAGAGATAGGGGGTGGCGGGATCGCGGTCATGGTCGATACCGGCGACGATATTGCCCTCGGCATCCACGGTCCCGTCGTTGTTGTCGTCGATCCGGGCGAGCGGATAGTTCTGGTCCGACCGCGTCTCGTCCATCATGCCGGTCTTGATCTTCGCCTTCGCGCTGGTATCCGCGTCGGCGGCGCCGGCGGATAGCGGCATTGCCGCCATGAGCACGGCAATGGGGGTCATCATGAGCGCCTTACGCATAATCTCGCTCCTTACGCATTCTTCTTCTTTCCCAACTGCGGGACAGGCGCATCGAACGCCTCCCGTCCCTTCCACGTGGGAGCGAGTGTGCGGATTTGTACCGTACGGGTCAGAATCGCGCACCGGCGGACGACAAACCCCGGCGCGCGGCCGGCGCGCCGGGGCCTTCCATGAGGCATGGAGGGAGGTGTCGGGCTGACGCCCGACACGACACCTGTCCACCGATCCTACTGATCGTCGACGCCGGTGTTGTCGCCATAGGAGGCGTCAGCGCCGGTGTCCAGATCCGAGGGCTCCCCCGGATTGGAGCGGGTGCTTTCGAGCGGGTTGGGGCCCGTCTCGTCATCCAGCTGGTTCGCACCGCTCACCGCGGAGATATCGGCCGCAACCTGCTCGGCCTCGGTGATCTCCAGATAGTCGCTGGCGACCTGGTGGCCGCGGGCCGAGCCCTCGGTCTGGAGGTCGGCGTTGTAGTAGACCCAGCGGTCGGCGTAGCCGTCGCCGTCGACATCGACGGCATAGTGCGTCGGCTGCTCGCCCTCACCATCGATATCGAAGTCCGCCAGGACGCGGGCGTCGGCTTCGGCGACGCCGTCATTGTCCATGTCCACCATGGCGCGGCGCTCGCCGTCATAGGCCGGCATCTGGTAGTGGGTATAGGTATGATAGTATGCGCCGGCCTCGGCGGAGGCATCGCGCATGACCCAGCTCTCGGCGTCGCCGTCATTGTCGGTATCGACGGCATAGAGCTGCGGGGTTCCCGCATCGCGGTCATGGTCGATACCGGCCATGATCACGCCTTCCATCTCCGCCGTGCCGTCGCGGTCACGGTCGATCTTGATGGTATCCGCCGCCAGGGCCTGCGCGGAAACGCCGGCGAGCAGCAGCGCGGTCGATGTTCCGATGATTGTCCTACGCATGGTTGTACTCTCGCTTTCTTCTTCTTGATGTCGGATGGGCGGTTCCGCCGGCGCATCGTCCGGCGCGCGGCGTCGGCTCCATCGGGCCTGGCGGCCGACGCCTGAAACCGCGTTCGTGGAGGTCCTGCGCCTCAGTCCGTGTCGCTGGACGCGGAGGCTTCGCCGGACGCGTCGAGGCCCGATGTGGTTTCGGCTTCACCGTCCTTCCCGGCGTCCGTATCGGCGCCGGCCACGACTTCGTTGCTGATGCCATAGCTCTGCACGCTGACGCCGGTATCGGCGGTGGCCTCGGTCTCCCCGCCATCATCGGCGGCCGACGCTGCGCCGGCGGTCATCAGCAGCGCGGTGGCAGTGGTCACGATTGTCTTGCGCATGTCGACGCTCCTTGTGGGAGTGGACGGATGGCTCTTGTTTCTCTTCCTGGCATGGGGCTGTCCGGAGCACCCGACGCCGTTGAGCGGACAGGTGGACATCCACATCCGGAGTTGAACCGGGTCGCCGATCAAATTCCGACACAGGATCGTCTGAATTGTCAGATATGCTTTTCAACTATCTGATAAAGCAGGGAATTGTTCCCGGAATTGTGCGCCCGTTTGACGCGCCGCGAGGCCGGAGCGATCAGAGGGGACGCCTCGGTTCGTGGTAGCGTCAGCCGACGCTCCGGCGGTTGCGCGGCGATTGAATCCGCATGGGCGATCGCCAACTGCCCTCCAGGGACGAGCGATCTGCGTCCTGCGAGGATGGGAGGCCGCCCACCATGGCACTTGACGCCAGACGCGGACCCGGCCGGGCGGACAATATCGCCAGCCCGGCCGGATTTGGCCGGGACGACTGGTCGTCAATTCTCTCGCGGGTGAAGGACCGGATCGGTCAGGACAACCTTTCCCTGATCGCCGCCGGGGTCGCCTTCTTCGCGATGCTGGCGCTGTTTCCGGCGATCGCGGCCCTGGTCGGCTTCTATGGCTTCTTTGCCGATCCGGCCGACGTGGAGCCCCTTCTGGCGATGGCCGGAAACTTTCTGCCCGAGACGGTACTGTCGGTCCTCGAGGGCAGGTCCGGAGCCTCACCCGGGGCGAGGGCGCTGCAGTCGGTCTGGCGGCGATCCTGTCGCTCGGCGTCGCCATCTGGAGCGCACGCGCGGGCGTGCTGGCCCTGGTCACGGGACTGGGCGTGATCTACCGCGAGAACGGCCGTCGTGGTCTGCTGCGCGAGATCCTGATTTCCCTGACCCTGACGACGCTGCTGATCGTCGTCGGCGTTGTCGCCCTGGCCGCGGTGGTTCTGACGCCGGTGGTTTTGAATCTCTTCAACTTCGGTGCGCTCGGGGAATGGCTGGCCGCGATCCTGCGCTGGCCCATCGCGCTCGGCGCGCTGTTCGCTGCGCTTGCCATTCTCTATCGCCACGGCCCTTGCCGGCGGAAGGCGCGCCTGGTCTGGATCGCCTGGGGCGTGGTGGCTGCGGTGGTTCTCTGGGCAGTCGGTTCGGCCCTGTTCTCGGTCTATGTCGCCAACTTCGCCAGCTACAACGAGACCTATGGCTCGATCGGCGCGGTCATCGCCCTCCTCATGTGGCTCTATGTCAGCGCCTTTGTCGTTCTGCTCGGCGCGCTGCTCAGCGCGGAGATGGAGCATCAGACGCGGGCGGACACGACCGTCGGCAGTCCGCGCCCGATCGGTGAGCGTGGCGCGTACATGGCCGACAATGTCCCGGGTGCCTGACTCCGGCACCCTGGCCTTCGCGCAACGGAAAGGCCGGACGCCCTGCGGCGTCCGGCCCTTCGACGCGATCATCCGCCCTGTCGCCCCGGCCTCGCCGGGGCGGGCCAGGCGGCGGGCGATCTACTCGGTCGGGATGATCGGGTCGCCGGCGCCGACGTCGGTGTCGGCCGGCGGGCCGCCCGGCGTCGCGTTCAGCGCCATCTCGCGTTCGGACCCCACCGTCTTGGCGCGCACCACCCAGCGGTCGGCGACGCCGTCATTGTCCAGGTCGACCGCGTAGCGCGCGTAGTGGACGTCGCCGCGGATCTCGGAGACCTGACCCAGGACGGTCGCACGCTCATCCCCGCGGCCGTCGCCGTCGCGGTCGATCAGGATGCCGCGGGCATCGCCCCCGGACAGATTCAGAACCTCGTCCTTCGGCTCGGCAAGGGCGGCGCCGCTGGCGGTCGCCAGCAGGGCAAGGGCTGCGGTCAGCAGGGTCGGCTTCATCACGGTACTCCCTGGTTGTTGTTGCTTCTCACGAGCCGTTCGGTTCGTGCGCCCGTTGCCGGCGCGCGAACCCGGCCCTTCAGGGAATCTGGGAAAGGGGTCGGGACCATGACGGGGCCGGCCTGCGACCGATCTGTGACGGCGCAGCGAACACGGCCTCGCGTTCGTCCCTCGCGGGACGGCGGCGGCTCAGGCGAGACGCGCCCACAGATCGTAGTGATCGGCCTCGACCACCTCGGCCCGGACCATATCGCCCGGCTGCAGCCCCGTCTCGCCGTTGAGGAAGACGCAGCCGTCGATCTCCGGCGCATCGGATTTCGAGCGCCCGATCGCGCCGTCCTCGTCGGCCTCGTCGATCAGGACGTCGATCTCCCAGCCGATCTTCCGCTTCATGCGCCGTTCGCTGACCGCCGCCTGGGCGGTCATGAAGCGATGCCAGCGTTCTTCCTTGATCTCGTCCGGTACCGCGCCGGGCAGATCGTTGGCGGCGGCGCCGGCAACCGGCTCGAATTTGAAGCAGCCGACGCGATCCAGCTCCGCCTCCTCCAGCCAGTCGAGCAGGTAGCGGAAATCCTCCTCCGTCTCGCCGGGAAAGCCGACAATGAAGGTGGAACGGATCGTCAGGTCCGGCGCCTGGCGCCGCCAGTCGGCGATGCGGTCCAGGGTCCGTTCCTGATGGGCCGGCCGGCGCATGGCTTTCAGCACCGTCGGGCTGGCGTGCTGGAAGGGAATGTCGATGTAGGGAAGGATCTTCTCGTCCGCCATCAGCGGGATCAGCCGATCCACATGGGGGTAGGGGTAGACATAGTGCAGCCGGACCCAGACCCCCAGCCGGCCCAGCGCCTCCGCCAGGTCGAATATGTGCGCCTTCACTGGCTCGCCGTGCCACGGTGTGGCCTGATGCCTGATGTCGACACCATAGGCCGAGGTGTCCTGGGAGATGACCAGAAGCTCCTGCACCCCCGCCTGGACCAGCCGCTCGGCCTCGTAGAGCACCTTGGCCGCGGGCCGGCTGGCCAGCTTGCCGCGCATGGACGGGATGATGCAGAAGCTGCAGGAATGATTGCAGCCTTCCGAGATCTTCAGATAGGCGTAGTGCCTGGGCGTCAGTTTCAGTCCGGCTTCCGGCACCAGCTGCGTGAAGGGCTCCGGCGGCGGCGGGGCGTGGGCGTGAACCGCCTCGACAACCTGCTCGTACTGGTGAGGCCCGGTGACGGCCAGGACGCCCGGATGATTCGCCCGGATTGCCGCCTCGTCGACGCCCATGCAGCCGGTGACGATGACGCGCCCGTTCTCCCGCATGGCCTCGCCGATGGCGTCCAGGCTCTCCGCCTTGGCCGAATCGAGGAAACCGCAGGTGTTCACGATCACCGCGTCGGCGCCGGCATATTCCGGCGAGAGCTCATACCCCTCGGCGCGGAGCGAGGTGATGATCCGTTCGGAATCCACCAGCGCCTTGGGACAGCCCAGGCTGACGATGCCGATCTTCGGGACATGCGTGTTCATGGCCGCGGCTTCTACGCCAGCCGCCGGCGCATGGGAAGGGTCAGCCGACGGGTGGCGTTCAGATCGCCTGGCCGGTCTCTGGATCGAACAGCCGGACATCGTGGGCGGCGATGCTGACGCGCACCAATTCGCCGGGGCGCACCGGCTGGTGGCGGGGGAGACGGGCAGGGAGGTCAACGCCATCGGCGCGGAGATGCGCAATCTGGTCGGCACCCAGAACCTCCACCAGATCCGTCTTCAGTTCGATCGGACCCTCGGGATCCAGGTCCACGTTCTCGGGCCTGACGCCGGCGACCACCGGCCGGCCCGATGCGAGCCGGAGCGGCGTCGGCACCCGGAGTCCGCCTGGCAGGTCGACATGATGGCCGTCCTTCGAGGCGACGCCTTGCAGCAGGCTCATGGGCGGTGTGCCGATGAAGCCGGCGACGAAGGTCGTGGCCGGGCGCTCGTAGACGTCGGCGGGCGTGCCGATCTGCTCTGCGCGGCCGGCGTTCATCACGACGATACGGTGGCCGAGCGTCATCGCCTCCACCTGATCGTGGGTGACATAGAGTGTCGTCTTGCCGAGTTCCGCCTGCAGCTTGTGGATTTCCAGCCGCATCTGCACCCGCAGCTTGGCGTCGAGATTGGACAGGGGCTCGTCGAACAGAAAGACGCTCGGTTCGCGCACGATGGCGCGGCCCATGGCGACGCGCTGGCGCTGTCCGCCGGAAAGCTCCCGGGGTTTGCGCGCCAGGAAGGGCATCAGCTCCAGGATTTCCGCCGCCTTGTGGACCCGCGTCTCGACCTCCGCTTTCGGCATGCCCTTGATGGTCAGGCCATAGGCCATGTTCCGGTAGACCGACATGTGCGGGTAGAGGGCGTAGTTCTGGAACACCATGGCGATGTCGCGCTGCGCCGGCTCCAGGCCGTTGACCACCCGCCCGTCGATGTCGATCTCGCCGCCCGAGATTTCCTCAAGTCCGGCCACCATGCGCAGCAGTGTGGACTTGCCGCAGCCCGACGGCCCCAGAATGACAATGAATTCGCCGTCGGCGACCTCCAGATCGATGCCGTGGACGACCTGGAGATCGCGGTAGGATTTGCGGACGTCTCGGAAACTGATGGAACCCATGGGCGCGCTATTTCTCCGTTTCCACCAGTCCCTTGACGAACTGGCGTTGCATGAAGACGACGATGGCCACCGGCGGGATCATGGCCAGCATCGCCGTGGCCATCACGTAGTGCCAGACGGGAAGCTGCTCAGCGGCGTTCACCATCCGCTGGATGCCCATGACGATGGTGTAGAAATCCTCGTCGGTGGTGATCAGCAGGGGCCAGAGATACTGGTTCCAGCCGTAGATGAAGAGGATCACGAACAGCGCCGCGATGTTGGTCCGCGACAGTGGCAACAGGATGTCCCGGAAGAACCGCATCGGACTGGCCCCGTCGATGCGCGCGGCCTCGGCCAGTTCGTCCGGCACCGTCATGAAGAACTGCCGGAACAGGAAGGTCGCGGTCGCAGAGGCGATCAGCGGCACCGACAGGCCTGCATAGGAATTCAGCATTCCCAGATCGGCGACGACCTTGAATGTCGGCAGGATGCGCACTTCGACCGGCAGCATCAGCGTCACGAAGATAATCCAGAAACACGCCATCCTGAAGGGAAAGCGGAAATAGACGATGGCGAAGGCGGCGGTCAGCGAGATGGCGATCTTGCCGACCGTGATCAGCAGCGCCATCGCCAGGCTGTTCAGCATCATCAGCCAGACCGGCACGCCGCCCGCGTCGGCGATGCCGCCGCCCAGGACCGCTGCGTAGTTCTCGAAGAAGCGGTCGCCCGGCCACATGGGAATGGGCGAGGTCTGCAGCTCCGAAGGCGGATGGGTGGAGGCGACGAAGGTGATCCAGATCGGCAGCAGGGTCACGACGGCGCCCGCGATCAGGATCAGGTGCGTGACGAAGCGCAGGACGGGGCGGTTCTCGACCATGTCAGTACTGCACCCGCCGTTCGATGTAGCGGAACTGGACCACGGTCAGGACGATGACCACGACCATCAGCACCACGGATTGCGCCGCCGAACCGCCCAGATCGAGACCGACGAAGCCGTCGTTGTAAACCTTGTAGACCAGGATGGAAGTCGCGCCCGCCGGGCCGCCGTCGGTGGTCGCGTGGACGATGCCGAAGGTGTCGAAGAAGGCGTAGACGACGTTGACCACCAGCAGGAAGAAGGTCGTCGGCGAGAGCAGCGGGAAGATGATCGTCCAGAAGCGCCGGACCGGCCCCGCGCCATCGATGGCGGCGGCCTCGATCAGACTTTTCGGGATCGCCTGCAGGCCGGCCAGGAAGAACAGGAAATTGTAGCTGATCTGCTTCCAGACGGCGGCGATGACGATCAGCGCCATGGCGTCGGTTCCGTCCTGGTAGTGGTTCCAGTCGATGCCGAGGCCCTTCAGCAGCCAGGCCAGGATCCCGATGGTGGGATTGAACATGAAGAACCAGAGCACGCCGGCGACCGCCGGCGCGACGGCATAGGGCCAGATCAGCAGCGACTTGTAGGCCGATGCCCCGCGGATCACCCGGTCGGCGTTGACCGCCAGCAGAAGCGAGATCGACATCGACAGCAGGGTGACGAGCGCCGAGAAGATCACCGTGATCTGGAAGGAATGAAGATAGAGCGGGTTGGCGAAAAGCTCGGCGAAGTTCGCGAGTCCGATGAACTCTGACCGCAGGCCCCAGGCGTCCTCGCGCAGCACGCTCTGCCACAGCGCCTGGCTGGCTGGCCAGATGAAGAACACGAAGGTGATGGCGAGCTGCGGCGCGAGCAGGGCGTAGGGCAGCCAGCGGTGCTTGAAGATCGCGCGTTTCAAATGCAGTTCGTCCGTCGGGGATCAATTGTCTTGAGGTCGATTGGGAACGGTGCAACAGCCGGCAGGCCGGCGGCACCCTGGGGCGCCGCCGGAACCCGTCCGTGCTTCAGTTGGTGCGTTCGAACTTGCGCAGCAGCTCGTCGCCGCGGCGCTTGGCGTCGTCGAGGGCGGTCTTCGCGTCCTTCTGACCGGCCCAGATCGCTTCCATCTCCTCGTTGATGACGTCACGGATCTGGACGAAGTTGCCGAAACGCAGGCCCTTCGAGTTCGCGGTCGGCTCGTTCAGGCTGAGCTGCTTGATCGCTGTGTCCGTGCCCTGGTTCTCCGCGTAGTAGCCCTGTTCCTTGGAGAGCTCGTAGGCTGCCGTGGTGATCGGCACGTAGCCGGTGGACTGATGCCAGTCGGCCTGGATCTCGGCGGAGGACATGAACTTGAAGAACTTCGCGACGCCCTTGTATTCCTCCGACTCGTGGCCGCGCAGCACCCACAGGGTCGCGCCGCCGATGATCGAATTCTGCGGCTTGTCCACGACCGCGGCGGAGTAGGGCAGCATGGCCTGACCGAAGGCGAACTCGGCCTGATCCTTGATCGAAGCGTAGTAGGCCGAGGAATTCATCCACATGGCGCACTCGCCGGTGGTGAAAAGCGGCAGGCTCTCGCCGCGGCGGCCGCCGTACTTGAAGGTGCCGTCGGCCATGGAATCGCGCAGCCGCTGCAGCAGGCCGGTGATGGTGGGGTTATTGAAGGTGAACTCGGTGTCCGTGCCCTCGAAGCCGTTGGCCTTCGTGCCGATGGGCAGGTCGTGCCAGGCGGACATGTTCTCGATCATCACCCAGCTCTGCCAGCCGAAGGAGACCGCGCACTTGTGGCCGGCCTCCTGCAGTTTCCCGGCTGCGTGGTAGATCCCGCCCCAGGTCGACGGCACCTCGGCGACGCCGGCCTTGTCGAGCAGATCCTTGTTGTACCAGAGCACCGGCGTGGAGCTGTTGAACGGCAGTGACAACAGCTTGCCGTCCGGCGTGGTGTAATAGGAGATCACGGCCGGCAGATAGGCCGCCTGGTCGAACGCCTCGCCCGCGTCCGCCATCAGTTCGTGGACGGGATAGACGGCGCCCTTGGCGGCCATCATGGAGGCGGTGCCGACCTCGAAGACCTGCACGACGTGCGGCTGCTCGCCGGCGCGGAACGCGGCGATCGCGGCGGTCATGGTCTCGGTGTAGTTGCCCTTGTAGACGGGCTTGACCGAGAACTGGTCCTGCGAAGCGTTGAACTTCTGCGCGATCTCCTCGACCTTCTCGCCGAGCTTGCCGCCCATGGCGTGCCACCATTCGATCTCGGCCGCGGCCTGTGCAGTGCCGGCGAAGACCATCGCCGCCGCGGCGATGGCGCCTATGCGTTTCATCATCGGAAGAGCCCCCTTGCTGGGTTTGAAGACAAGGGGAGGGGTTAACGGCCGCCTGTTGCCGAGCGATGACGGATGGATGACGGTCGTGTTTCAGTCGGGCGTCGTCCGGAATCTCAGACGGTGGCGACCGGCGTGGCGGGACTGCCGACTGCGCCGGGCAGGCGGAGCGGCGGCGCCGTCAGCAGGAAGCGGTTGCGGCCGTTGGCGCGCAGCCAGTCCGCCAGTTCCGACAGAAACCACAGTTCCGCCAGCGGCAGGCCGAGCTTGAACAGGCAGTGATGGTGCAGCGGCAGCATCGGCCGGCGCCCGTCCTTCGGCTGCGCCGGGATGCCCTCGACGGCGTAGTTGTCGGCGATAAGGGCCGCCGCGCCACTCTCGCTGACCCACTGCAGCAGCTTCTCGTCACGGCCGTCGAGCACGGCGCAGGAGTTCTCCAGCCGCTCCTTGGACGGCGTGCGGTTCATCGACAGGATCTCGTCGGCGAAACCGGTGCGGAAGACCACCATATCGCCGCGCTCCACGGTCACGCCGTCCGCCTCCATGATCTCCATCAGCCGGTCATGGCCGACATAGACGCGCTCGCGGCCGACATGGGCCTCCAGGTCGATCATCACTGCCCGGCCCTGCATGCCGTGGCGGGCGAAGTTCTGGATGCCGAGGCGGTTGGCGCCGAAGCCTTCGGCGTCGCTCGCCTCGCCGTCATAGGATTCGGGGCCGACCACGTCCTCGCCGGCGCGGAAGCCGTTGAAGTAGACCTTCTCGTCGGTTCCGTCGCCGTCGGCGTCGAAGAACGCCCCGACATGAGAGAGCGCATCCCACTGCGTCGAATACTGCAGGCAGATGGTGACCTCGTCGTCGCTGACCACGTCGGTGTTCTGCGCGTCGAGGCGATGCAGCGGGAAGTTGATGTAGGGCTTGTCCTCCAGGAAGGTCGGCCGCCGGCGCGGCGGATGGCGGCGCACGTTCAGGATGTTCCCGCCGGGAAAGTCCAGCGGCAGGCTGAGACAGAAGGTCAGCCCCTCCTTCACCTCGGCGATTCCCTGTTTCACCTTCTCCGGCGTGATCAGGTTGACGCGGCCCAGTTCGTCGTCGGCGCCATGCGCGCCCCATTCGGAGCCCTCCGGCCGGTTTTTCCAGCGTCCGCTCATCCCCTCGATACTCCCCTTCGTTCGGTTGGTTGTTCTACCGCAGCCTGTCCACGCCCAGATTGGCATAGTCCAGCCCGCAGTCGACGATGTCCGCCGGCACCTCGCCGCCGCCGATCAGCGCCGCCGCGATGCGGCCCATGGCCGGCGAGGTCTTGATGCCGTAGCCGCCCTGCCCGACCAGCCAGTAGAAGCCGTCGACGCGGTCGTCGAAGCCGTTGACCGGGCTGTGGTCGTGCACGAAGGAGCGCAGCCCCGCCCAGCGGCTGGCCGGGCGCCCGACCTCCAGCCTCGTCGCCCGTTCGATGCGGTCGATGCAGATGGCGATGTCCAGCTCCTCCGGCTGGGCGTCGTTCGGCGCGGCGGGCGTCTCGTCCGCCGGCGAGGCCAACACACGGCCGGCGTCGGGCTTGAAATACCATTCCTCGTCGATGTCAAAGGTCAGCGGCCAGTCGCCATTGGTCATGCCCGGCGGCAGGTCGAAGGTGATGGCCGTGCGGCGCTTCGGCACCAGGCCGACAGGGACCGCGCCGGCCATGGTCGCGATCATGTCGCCCCAGGCGCCCGCGGCGTTGATCACGATCTCGGCCCGCACCGGTTCGCCGCCGCGGGTTTCGATTTCGAAACCCGGTCCCGTCCGCACGATGCCGGTGACGCCGGCGTCGGTGACGATGCGGCCGCCCAGGCTGCGGAAGACGCGGATGTAACCCTGATGCAGGCCGTGGACGTCGATGTCCATGGCTGCGCGTTCGTGGACGCCGCCGGCGACATAGTCCGGATCGAGGGCCGGCGAGAGTTCCAGGCAGGTCTCGCGGTCGGCCGTCTCCAGGATGTCTGGGCGGTTCATCTCCGCCAGGAAGTCGTCGATGCGGGCGGTCTGGTCCGTGCGGGCGATCATCAGGGCGCCGCGCGGGCTGAGCAGCGAGTGCTCCGCATAGCGCGCCTCGGGCGTCTCCATGAAACGCCGGCTGGCCTTCACCATCGCGCGGATGGTGGCGTTGCCATAGACCTCGGTGTACATCGCCGCCGAGCGCCCGGTGGTGTGGTAGCCCGGCTGCGTCTCCTGCTCCAGCACGGCGATCCGCGCGCCGTCGCCCCTGGCCTCGGCAAGGAAGCAGGCCGCCGACATGCCCGCGATTCCGGCGCCGATCACGGCGATCTCGCACTCGATCATGATGCCCTCGCTGCTTGCCCGGTCGGGCAGCATCATCGTGCGGGTTGCGCCGCGCTGCAATCGGGGAGGGGCGGATGTCCAATCGCCATCGGCGCCGGAAGCGCTTGCGGCAGGGGCGCAGTCTCACTGTCGTACTGCGGCGGTATCTCCTTTGAAGCATTGCAGGGGCCATGCGGGGTATGAACAATGCCGCCGGCATCAGCGGAGGGACGGATGGGCGATCGGGATCTGATCTACTTGAGCGCGGGCGATCTCGTGCGCGGCTACGAGCGCGGCGATTTTTCGCCGGTCGAGGTGACGGAAGCCGTGTTCCGGCGCATCGACGCGGTCGACGGGACGCTTAACGCCTTCCGCGTACTTGACCGTGACGGCGCCATGGCCGGCGCACGGGCATCGGAGCGGCGCTGGCGCGAAGGTGCGCCGCTGTCGCCGGTCGACGGCGTGCCGACCACGATCAAGGACCTGTTCGACATGCGCGGCCTGTCGACCCTGCGCGGCTCCAGGACGTCCGATACGACACCCGCGGCGGAAGACGCGCCCACGCCGGCCCGGCTGAGGGCGGCCGGCGCGGTGCTGCTGGGGAAGACCAACACGCCGGAATACGGCTGGAAGGGCGTCACCGACAGTCCGCTCACAGGCGTGACGCGCAATCCCTGGAACACGGACACCACCCCAGGCGGCTCCTCGGGCGGCGCCTCGGCTGCCTGCGCCGCGGGCATGGGGGCGCTGCACCTCGGCACCGACGGCGGCGGTTCCATTCGCATACCGGCGGCCTTCGCCGGCGTCTTCGGCCACAAGCCGAGCTTCGGGCGCGTGCCCTACTATCCGGCGAGCCCGATGGGGACGCTTGCCCATTCGGGACCGCTGACCCGCACGGTGGCGGACTCGCTGCTGATGCTCAATGTGATGATGGGGGAGGACACGAAGGACTGGTACTCTGTGCCCTCGGATCCGATCCCCGCCCGCGTGCTCTCCGGCGGCGTCGAGGGGCTGCGCATCGCCTACAGCCCCGACCTGGGACATGCGCGGGTCGATGCGGAGGTTGCGGCCGCGGTGCGTGCCGCCGCGGAGGCCCTGGCCGACCTCGGCGCCGAGATCGTCGAGACCGATCCGGGAATCGGCGACACCGTGGAGATCTTCAACACGCTCTGGCAGTCCGGCGCCTATGGCGTGCTCCGCAATCTGCCGGAGGAGAAGAAGGCGGAACTCGACCCGGGACTGGCCGGCATCATCGGTATCGCGTCGGGTATCTCGCTCGGCGAGTATATGGACGCAATGCGGCTCCGCGCGCTGCTTGGCTCCAACATGAAGCTGTTCATGGCCGGGTACGACGCGCTGATCACGCCGTCCCTTTCCGTGCCGGCTTTCGGCGTCGACCGGCTGGTGCCGGAAGGCTGGGAGGAGGGCGGCAATGGCTGGGTCGCGTGGACGCCGTTCAGCTATCCCTTCAACCTGACGCAGCAGCCGGCCTGCTCGGTTCCGTGCGGCTTCACCGATGGCGGCCTGCCCGTGGGGCTGCAGATTGTCGGCCGCATGTTCGATGACCCGACCGTGCTCCGCATCGCCGCCGCCTACGAGGCCGCGAATCCGGTCGCCGCGTCGCGCCGTCCGGAACTCTGACCATGGCCTGGCCGCCGCCAGCCGATATCGCCCTCACGGTCCGGCAGATGTACGCCGCCGACGAGTACGCCGTAAGCCATGGCGTGGATGGCGAGACGCTGATGGAGAACGCCGGCGGCGGCGCGGCGGACGCCATCCTTTCGCGCTACGCCCCACAGCCGGTGATGGTGCTCTGCGGGCCGGGCAACAATGGTGGCGACGGTTTCGTCATCGCCCGGCACCTGCGCGCTGCCGGCTGGCCGGTGCGGCTGGCGCTGATGGGCGATCCGGCGCGGCTGAGGGGCGACGCCGCGACCATGGCCAGGCGCTGGGAAGGCGAAATCGAGGCGCTCACCGGCGGCTGCCTGGGCGAGGCGGCGCTGGTCGTCGACGCGCTGTTCGGCGCCGGTCTGTCGCGTCCGCTGGAAGGCGTCCCCGCCGAACTTGCCGAGGCCAGCCGGGGGCGCACGGTAGTGGCGGTGGACGTGCCGAGCGGCGTGCGCGGCGACGATGGTGGCCATGACGGTCCGGTCTTCCGCGCCGACCTGACGACGACGTTCTTCACCCTGAAGCCGGGTCACCTGCTGGCGCCGGGGCGGTTCCTGTGCGGCCATGTCGAGGTCATCGATATCGGTACGCCGCTTTCCGCCCTGGACGAGATCGCCCCAGAATGCTTCCGCAACGTGCCGCCGCTCTGGCGTGGGGCGCTGCCCCGGCTGACGCCCGAGGGCCACAAGTACGCGCGCGGCCATGCCCTCGTTTCCGGGGGCGGCGTGACCGCTTCGGGCGCCGCGCGCATGGCGGCGGAAGGCGCGCTGAGGGCCGGGGCGGGGCTGGTCACCTGCGCCGTGCCGCCATCCGCGGCGATCGTCTACGCCGCGCACCTGACGGCCGTGATGCTGACCTCGGTCGCGGACGCCGACGCCTGGCGGGAGCTGCTCGCCGACGATCGCAGGAACGCCGTTCTGATCGGGCCCGGCCACGGCGTCGACCAGCGCACCCGCGACATCGTGCTGGCCGCGCTCGACGCAGGGAAGCGCACCGTGCTCGACGCCGACGCCATCACGGTCTTCCAGGACGATCCTGCCGCGTTGTTCGCGGCCATCGCCGGGCCCTGCGTGCTGACGCCGCATTCGGGCGAGTTCGGCCGCCTGTTCGAGGGCGGCGCCGACAAGCTGACCGTCACCCGAGATGCCGCACGCCGCAGCGGCGCGGTCGTCGTGCACAAGGGACCGGACACGGTTATCGCCGCCCCCGACGGGCGCACGGCGATCAACGACAATGCGCCGCCCACGCTCGCCACCGCGGGCGCCGGCGATGTGCTGGCCGGTATCGTCCTCGGTCTGCTCGCCCAGGGCATGCCGGCCTTCGAAGCGGCCTGCGCGGCGGTGTGGATGCACGGCGAGGTGGGACGGATTGTCGGACCGGGGCTGATTGCCGAAGACCTTGCGCCCGCTCTGCCCGTCGTGCTGAAAGCCCTTCTCGAAACCTGAACCCGAGGGAGCCCGGACCGTGGCGAGACAGCAGCGTAACTTCTGGGTGCGGGCGCTGGACCGCGTGCGCAACTGGCGGGGCGACGACGACATCAACGTCCGTCCGGTCTCCGTCGACCGGGAATTGCGCGACAGCGATCTGCCGCTGATCCGCCGTCAGATCGACGCCTGTCTGGCCGATCGGGGCGGCGCCGTCTCGGCCCGGCTCAGGGCCGCGGAACTCGGCCGGGCCTATCTCGGCCTCAATGGGAAGGGACGCGCGCGCTTCTTCGCCCTGCTGGCGCGGGAATACGACATCGACCCCGACGAGGTGGACAAGGCCTCGGCCGCGCTCCGCGCTGCGGAAGGCGAGGCGGAGCGCCGGACGGCCCGCCGCCGTCTGCGCAGGAGCCTGGTGCCGCCGCGCGTACATCTGCTGACCCAGTTCAACAGCCTCGACCGGGGCGTGAAGTTCCTGGTCGACATGCGCGCCGATCTGCTGCGCGCGGCGCGCGAGCAGCCCGAACTCAGGGATCTGGACGGCGATCTGCAGGAACTCCTGCGCGGCTGGTTCGACGTGGGTTTCCTGGAGATGGCGCAGATCACCTTCAACTCGCCGGCTTCGCTGCTGGAGAAGCTTATCGACTACGAGGCGGTCCACGAGATCCGGTCCTGGAAGGATCTGAAGAACCGCCTCGACTCCGACCGGCGCTGCTTCTCCTTCATGCATCCGAACATGCCCGGCGAGCCGCTGATCTTCGTGGAGGTCGCGCTGGTCAACGGCATGACCGACAATGTCCACGCGTTGCTCGACGAGGCCGCGCCGGAGGTCGATCCCCACGCCGCCGACACGGCGATCTTCTATTCCATCTCCAACTGCCAGGCGGGCCTGGCGGGCGTCGGCTTCGGCGATTTCCTGATCAAGCGCGTGGTCGACCGGCTGAGCCAGCGTTTTCCGAACCTGAAATCGTTCGCGACCCTGTCGCCGATTCCCGGCTTCAGGCGTTGGCTCGATGGAGCGCTGGACGGCGAGGAGCCGCTGCTGGCGGAGGCCGAGGACCGTCTGATCCGCGCCACCGCCCGCAAGGAAAGCGGCCACCAGGGCCTGAAGGCGATCCTGGACGATCCGGGCTGGGCGGATGACGGCGATCTGGTCGAAGCCGTCCGCGAGCCGCTGATTCGGCTCGGCGCGCGCTACCTGGCCCGGGAGAAGGATCCCAGGGGGCGGCCGCTGGACCCGGTGGCGCGCTTCCACCTCAACAACGGTGCAAGGGTGGAGCGGATCAACTGGATGGGCGACCGATCCGAATCCGGCCTGCGCCAGTCGGCCGGCATGATGGTCAATTATCTCTACAAGCTGGACGAGATCGAAAAGAACCACGAGGCCTTCCGCGGCGAGGGCAAGGTGGTCGCCTCGCCGCAGATTTCGCGTCTTTGCAAGGGCCTTTAACCCTTTGTTCAACTATTTCGTTCAGGAAGTCTTTACAACCACAGGAATCTTTGAACACTGTGGCTCGGGCATCACAATCAAGAGCCAACTTTCGGATTGCGATCTTTTGACCATGTTCTTTGCTCGGAAACGTGCTGCGCCACGCCCTGAAACAGGTTCGCTTCATGAACGGCGGCTTGCCGGCCGCGCCATGGAACGCGCGGAGGTCGTCGAGGTGATGACCGACGGTCAGGGTATTCCCCATGTCCGCTACCGTGTGACCCACGTGCAGGGTCAGCGCAAGGCGATCGGCGGTCTTCGCGTCCTCGCGCTCTCCTGTTTTCTCGACCAGTTTCGCCAGGTCGACCAGTTCCTCTGAGACAGCGCCGGTTTCCGCGCCGCCGGGACCTGCCCGCGCTTGACGCCGTGGGGCCGGGCGCGTATGGCTCCGCCGCGGCGTAGGGGCGGCCCGGCGCGCATCTGCGCGACCCGGCCATGGCCGCTTCCGGCGGGCGTGGCGGAATTGGTAGACGCGCCAGGTTTAGGTCCTGGTGACGCAAGTCGTGGGGGTTCGAGTCCCTCCGCCCGCACCAGGTTCAGCCGTGGCTGGGGCGGAACGGTACACGGCCGGGCCGCGCGGACGGAACAGCGGGCCGCGGGGGCGGCCGCAATGACAGTATGAAGGTCCCCTGTCCGGCGGGGCCCGGTGGAAAAGGAAAGAGGCGTCGATGCAGATCGAACAGCTTTCGGCGGAAGGTCTGAAACGCGAATACAAGATTGTGGTGCCCGCCGAGGACGTCGAGGCGAAAATGTCGGCGAAGCTGAAGGAGCTCAGCGGCCAGGTCCAGATGAAGGGCTTCCGGCCCGGCAAGGTACCGCCGAAACTGCTGCGCCAGATGTACGGCAAGTCCATCCTCGGCGAGGTCCTCGAAGAGACGCTGAACGAATCCAGCCAGAAGGCGCTGGAAGACAACGACGTGCGGCCGGCCGTGCAGCCGTCGATCGAGATCGAGAGCTTCGACGAGGGCCAGGATCTGGCCTACAAGATGTCGCTCGAGATCCTTCCCGATTTCGAGATTGCCGATCTGTCCTCGCTGGAGGTGGAACGCCTGACCGCCGAGGTGCCCGACGAGACCGTCGACAGCGCGCTGGAGCGCCTGGCGCAGGATCAGACGACCTACGAGAAGATCGAGGAGGACCGCCCCGCTGCCGAAGGCGATGCGATCGTGATCGACTTCGTCGGCAAGATCGATGGCGAACCCTTCGAGGGCGGCGCCGGCGAGGAGGTCCAGATCGTGCTGGGGCAGGGTCAGTTCGTGCCCGGCTTCGAGGAGCAGCTTGTCGGCAAGAAGGCGGGCGACGAGACGGTCGTCACCATCACCTTCCCCGAGGAATACGGCGCCAAGGACCTGGCCGGCAAGGAAGCGAACTTCGACGTCACCGTGCGCGAAATCCGTACGGCCCGGGCGGCCACGATCGACGACGATTTCGCCAAGCAGCTGGGCCTGGACGATCTCGCCGCCCTGCGCGAGACCATGCGCGGCCGCATCGCCGAGGAGTACGGCGAGATCGGCCGCATGCGCCTGAAGCGCGAGGTTCTCGACAAGCTGGCCGAACGCCATGACTTCGAGGTTCCGCCGGGTATGGTCGAGACCGAGTACGATCAGATTGTCCGTCAGGCGAAGGCCGAGGATGGCCAGCAGGACGACCATGATCACGAGCACGACCATGATCACGAGCACGACCATGATCACGGGCATGACCATGATCACGATCATGAGCACGATCACCCGCCGGTCGACGAGGGGCTGGACGACGAGAAGAAGGACGAATACCGCAAGATCGCGGAGCGGCGCGTCCGCCTGGGTCTCGTGCTGGCCGAGATCGGCCGCGAGAACAAGCTGGAGGTCACCCCCGACGAGGTGAACCGGGAAATCATGAAGCAGGCGCGCAACTTCCCCGGTCAGGAACGGATGGTGGTCGATTTCTACCAGAAGAATCCCGACGCCATGCAGCGGCTGCGCGCGCCGGTCTTCGAGGACAAGGTGATCGACTTCATCGTCGAGATGGCGAAGGTCAGCGAGCGCAAGGTGAGCCCCGAGGAGCTGTCGGCGGATCCGGACGCGGATGAGGAAAACGCCGCAGCGAGCGCCTGACGGTTTTCGAACCGCCGCGGGCGCGCCATATTTGTGGGGTGATTCCATTCGCGGCGGCCGGAGCGCCATCCGGTAACGCCGCTTCCCGACAGTCTAAGGAGCCGTCATGCAGGACCCGCGCGACGTTTACATGAACACTCTCGTCCCGATGGTCGTGGAGCAGACCAACCGGGGCGAGCGCGCCTACGACATCTACTCGCGCCTGCTGAAGGAGCGGATCATCTTCGTGGTCGGGCCGGTGCACGACGGCATGTCGTCGCTGGTTACGGCGCAGCTGCTTTTCCTGGAGGCGGAAAACCCCTCCAAGGAAATTTCCATCTACATCAACTCGCCCGGCGGCATCGTCACCTCGGGACTGGCGATGTACGACACCATGCAGTACATCCGCCCCAAGGTCGCGACACTGTGTATCGGCCAGGCGGCGTCGATGGGATCGCTGTTGCTGGCGGCCGGCGAGAAGGGCATGCGGTTCAGCCTGCCCAACTCCCGCATCATGATTCATCAGCCCTCCGGCGGTTTCCAGGGTCAGGCGGCGGATATCGAGATTCACGCCCGCGAGATTCTTGCCCTGCGCAAGCGGCTGAACGAAATCTACGTTCATCACACCGGCCAGGACATCGACACGGTTGAACGTGCGATGGATCGCGACAATTTCATGACTCCGGACAAGGCGAAGGAGTTCGGCCTGATCGACGAAGTCGTCGAGAAGCGCGCAGCGCCTGGGTCCGGAACGGGTTCCGGGGGTGGCAAGACCGATTCCGAGTGATCGCGTTAACCGAACCTTGAATGGCGGCGGGATAGCATTGTCCCGATACCCGGGGACCGACAGGTTTGCGTCGACCCATATCACGGGCGCAATGGGCTGTACGGCGCGGACGGCACTTGTTTACAATGCGTAGCGTGATCAGGAGATCGGAGCGGATATGACGAAACTTAGCGGCGGCGACTCGAAGAACACCCTGTACTGCTCGTTCTGCGGGAAGAGCCAGCATGAGGTTCGCAAGCTCATCGCCGGGCCCACCGTGTTCATCTGCGATGAATGCGTCGAACTCTGCATGGACATCATCCGCGAGGAGAACAAGGGTTCCCTCGTCAAGACCCGCGACGGCATCCCGGCGCCGGCCGAAATCTGCGCGGTCCTCGACGACTACGTGATCGGTCAGAGCACGGCCAAACGCATTCTCTCCGTGGCCGTCCACAACCACTACAAGCGGCTCAATCACAGCGCCAAGAATTCCGATGTCGAGCTGGCCAAGTCTAACATCCTGCTGATCGGCCCGACCGGCTGCGGCAAGACGCTGCTGGCGCAGACGCTGGCGCGCATCCTCGACGTGCCATTCACCATGGCCGATGCCACCACGCTGACCGAGGCCGGCTATGTCGGCGAGGATGTCGAGAACATCATCCTGAAGCTGTTGCAGTCGGCCGACTACAATGTCGAACGCGCCCAGCGCGGCATCGTCTACATCGACGAGGTCGACAAGATCAGCCGCAAGTCCGACAACCCCTCGATCACCCGCGATGTGTCGGGCGAGGGCGTGCAGCAGGCGCTGCTGAAGATCATGGAGGGCACGGTGGCCTCCGTGCCGCCCCAGGGCGGCCGCAAGCATCCGCAGCAGGAGTTCCTGCAGGTGGACACCACCAACATCCTGTTCATCTGCGGCGGCGCCTTTGCGGGCCTCGACAAGATCATCTCCGCCCGCGGCCAGGGCAGTTCGATCGGCTTCGGCGCCGACGTGCGGTCGTCCGACGACCGCAAGACGGGCGAGATCCTGGCCGGCGTGGAGCCGGAGGATCTGCTCAAGTTCGGCCTGATCCCGGAGTTCGTGGGTCGTCTGCCCGTGCTGGCGACGCTGCGCGATCTGGACGAGGAAGCCCTGGTCCAGATCCTGACCGAGCCGAAGAACGCCCTGGTCAAGCAGTACCAGAGGCTGTTCGAGATGGAGGACGTGGGGCTGACCTTCACCGACGACGCCCTCAAGGCGATCGCGCGCAAGGCGATCGAACGCAAGACCGGCGCGCGGGGCCTGCGCTCGATCCTGGAGAACATCCTGCTGGACTCGATGTTCGATCTGCCGAACATGGACGGCGTGGAGCAGGTCGTCGTCAACGCCGAGGTCGTGGACGGCAATGCGAGCCCGCTGAAGCTCTATGCCGACCGCGCCGGCGAGATGGACAGCTCCGCCTGAACCGACGGGCGAACACCCAGGCCGGGCCGGAACAAAAAGCGTATTCCGGCTTGAACGCTGTTCCAGACCGCATAGATCAATTGCTGGCGGCCGGATGCTCAATGGGAGGTCCAGAGGCCGCGCTTGATGGAGGCTGCTTTGTCTGATCCGAAGACCACGAAGACCCTGCCGGTACTGCCGCTTCGCGACATCGTCGTATTTCCGAACATGATCGTGCCCCTGTTCGTCGGGCGCGAAAAGTCGGTGCGCGCGCTGGAAGCGGTGATGCAGGGCGACAAGGAGATCCTGCTTGTCGCGCAGAAGGACGCGTCCGTCGACGAACCGGGCGCCGACGATATCTACCGCTATGGCGCGGTCTCGACGGTGCTGCAGCTTCTGAAGCTGCCCGACGACACCGTGAAGGTGCTGGTCGAGGGCCGCCGCCGCGCGCGCATTTCCGGCTTCACCGGCAACAGCGAGTTCTTCGAGGCCGAGGCCGAAGTGCTGGACGAGGCCGCACCCGACGGCCAGTCGGTCCAGGCGCTGATGCGTTCGGTCCAGGAGCAGTTCGAGCAGTATGTGAAGGTCTCGCGGAAGGTCCCGAACGAGGTGCTGGCCACGGTCGAAAAGATCGACGACGCCAGCAAGCTGGCTGACACCGTCGCCCAGCACCTGCAGCTCAAGCTCTCCGACAAGCAGGAACTGCTGGAGATCCTGAGCGTCGAGGAGCGCCTGGAGCAGGTGCTGGCCCGGATGAACGGCGAACTGGACGTGATCCAGGTCGAGAAGAAGATCCGTGGCCGCGTCAAGCGCCAGATGGAGAAGACGCAGCGCGAATACTACCTCAACGAGCAGATGAAGGCGATCCAGCGCGAACTCGGCGATGGCGACGAAGAACGCAACGAGATGGCCGAGCTGGAGGAGCGTATCGAGAAGGCCAAGCTCTCCAAGGAAGCGCGGGAGAAGGCCGAGGCCGAGCTCAAGAAGCTGAAGAACATGAGCCCGATGTCGGCAGAGGCGACGGTCGTGCGAAACTACCTCGACTGGCTGCTGTCCATTCCGTGGAGCGAGAAGAGCCGCGTCAAGAAGGACATCAACGCCGCCGAAGTCGTGCTCAATGACGACCACTACGGTCTGGAGAAGGTCAAGGAGCGGATCCTCGAATATCTCGCTGTGCAGCAGCGCGCGAAGAAGCTGAAGGGTCCGATTCTCTGCCTCGTCGGCCCGCCCGGCGTCGGCAAGACCTCGCTCGGCAAGTCCATCGCCTCGGCCACGGGGCGCGAGTTCGTCCGCCTTTCCCTCGGCGGCGTTCGCGACGAAGCCGAGATCCGCGGCCATCGGCGGACCTATATCGGTTCCATGCCCGGCAAGATCATCCAGTCGATGAAGAAGGCGAAGAAGTCCAATCCGCTCTTCCTGCTCGACGAGGTCGACAAGATGGGCGCCGATTTCCGCGGCGATCCGTCATCGGCGCTGCTCGAGGTTCTGGATCCGGAGCAGAACCATACCTTCCAGGACCACTATCTGGAGGTCGACTACGATCTCTCCGACGTGATGTTCGTCTGCACGGCCAACACGCTGCGCATGCCGCAGCCCCTGCTGGACCGCATGGAGATCATCCGGCTGTCGGGCTACACCGAGCACGAGAAGGTCGAGATCGCGAAGCGCCATCTGGTGCCGAAGCAGATCAAGGACCACGGCCTCAAGAAGGGGGAGTGGGAGATTTCGGACAATGCGATCCGCGATCTCATCCGCTACTACACCCGGGAGGCCGGTGTCCGGAATCTGGAGCGCGAGATCGCCAACCTGGCCCGCAAGGCGGTCAAGGAGATCGTCACCAACAAGATCAAGCAGGTGAAGGTCACCGTCCGCAACCTCGACAAGTACGCCGGCGTGAAGCGCTTCCGTTATGGCATGATGGAAGACGAGGACATGATCGGCGTGACCACGGGCCTGGCCTGGACCGAGGTGGGCGGCGAACTGCTGTCGATCGAGGCGGTGATGCTGCCCGGCAAGGGCCGCATGACCATCACCGGCAAGCTGGGCGATGTCATGCAGGAATCGGTGCAGGCGGCGAAGTCCTATGTCCGCTCGCGCTCGCTGAGCATCGGCGTCATTCCGCCGACCTTCGACAAGCGCGACATCCATATCCACGTGCCCGAGGGCGCGACGCCCAAGGACGGTCCGTCCGCCGGTATCGCGATGGTCACCTCCATCGTCTCCGTGCTGACGCAGATCCCCGTGCGGCGCGACATCGCCATGACCGGCGAGGTCACGCTCCGCGGGCGGGTGCTGCCGATCGGCGGTTTGAAGGAGAAGCTGCTCGCCGCGCACCGGGCCGGCATCAAGACGGTGCTGATCCCGCGCGACAACGAGAAGGACCTCCAGGACATTCCGGACAACGTCAAGCGCGACATCGAGATCGTGCCCGTGGCGACGGTCGACGATGTCCTGCCGCGCGCCCTGACCCAGCCGCTCACCGCCGTCGAATGGGACGAGGAAGCCTACGAAGCCGAACGCCTCGCCGCATCGCGACGTGACAGCGATCATGGCGACGTGGTTACGCACTAGGAAACAGCCCCCGAATCTGTGGAAAACCGCGATTTTCGGGGGCTTTTCTTTTGACGGAGGCGAGGGCCGACCCTAAGGTTGCTGCGTTTTGAAGGGTTGCGAACCGGCAATCAGAAAGGGGAATTCACGTGAACAAGAACGAGCTGGTGGCTGCGGTCTCGGACAAGGCCGACATTTCCAAGAGCGATGCGAGCAACGCCGTGGACGCGGTGTTCGACACCATTACCTCCGCGCTGGCGGGTGGCGGCGAGGTCCGTCTGGTCGGATTCGGCACCTTTTCGGTGACGAAGCGCGCGGCCTCCAAGGGCCGCAATCCGCAGACTGGCGAGGAGATTTCCATTCCTGCGTCCAAGCAGCCCAAGTTCAAGGCCGGCAAGGGTCTCAAGGACTCCGTCAACTAGGGACGGGCTACGTCGGTCGAAGATCAGGGCGCCGGCCGTTCGAAGGAGCGGCCGGCGGCTTCGTTTTCGGCCCGGGCGGATCGGCCGGCGCACATGGCCGGTCCGGTTTCACGGGCGGTTAGCTCAGCTGGAAGAGCATCTCGTTTACACCGAGAGGGTCGGCAGTTCGAACCTGTCACCGCCCACCAATCAAACAGGTCAGACAGGGGGCGACGGGTCCGCGATCGTCCCGGCCCCCTGTCACCTTTCAGGGCTGTCATGCAACAAGTCGTGTAGCAAACGCGAAGCCGTCGGTTCAAATGTCTGACGTCTGCGTTGATGCGCGCATGCGGTCCGGCGGTCCGGGGTCGGGATCCGGCGTAATGCAGGCCGTCGGGCACACCTTTCCGGTCCAGTTTCTCGGAGCGATCGAACCTCATGACTGCGCCCTCCGCATTCCGCAGCCGCCTCATCGACGGTCTCAACCAGCGATTCTTCTACGGCTGGATCATCGTTTTCGTCGGCGTCGTCGGCATGCTGGTGAGCGGGGCCGGCCAGTCGCACACCTTCAGCATCTTCTTTCCGCTGATCGCCGCCGATCTCGATCTCAGCGTGACCGAGGTGGCGGCGGCCTTCAGTGCGGCCACCCTGGCGGGCGGCTTCCTGCTGCCGCTGGTCGGCCGTCAGATCGACCGCTTCGGCGGCAGGCCCGTCCTGCTCCTCGTGATCCTGCTGCTCGGCCTCGCCGCCGCGCTGTTCAGCCTGGTCGGGGGCGTCGCCACCCTGTTGATGGGCTTCGCAGCGCTGCGCCTCCTCGGCCAGGGTTCGACCATGCTTGGCTGCACGAACATCGTCTCTCAGTGGTTCGAGCGCCAGCGCGGCTTCGCCATCAGCCTGATCATGCTGGGCTTCGCCGCATCCATGGCGATCCATCCGCCGCTGTCGGAATGGCTGGTCTCCCAGGTGGGCTGGCGCGAAGCCTGGATCTGGATCGGGGTCGCCACCTGGATCGCGATGGTCCCGCTCGTCTTTTTCCTGGTCGAGAGCAAGCCGGAGGATGTCGGCCTGAAGCCCGACGGCGGCGAGGCGGAGGCCCGCAGCGGCTTCGGCCCATCACCGGTCGGCCGCGCCGATGAAGGTCTCAGGGCCCGCGAGGCGCTCCGCACCCGCGCCTTCTGGCTGATCGCGCCAGGGCTTTTCTCGATCTCGATGCTGGTCACCGCGCTGCATGTCTTCCAGGTCTCGATCTTCCTCAACCACGGGCTCGATCCGGCCCTGGCGGCGCGTTCCTTCCCGATCTCGGCGGTTACCATGGCGCTCGCCATGCCGCTGGTGGGGCGCATGCTGGACGCCATGCGTACCGAGCGGGTCTTTGCCATGACCCTTGTGGTGATGTGCCTGTCCCTGATCGCAGCGAGCTTCGTGCGGGACCTGCCGACCGCGATCGTCTACGCCATGATCTTCGGGCTGAACAATGCGATGATGCTGTCGCTGTTCGGCTATCTCTGGCCGCGCTATTTCGGCCGCAAGCATCTCGGCAGTATCCAGGGCATGGGCCAGACCTTGGGGCTGGTCGCCGCCTCTACCGGAGCGCTGCCCTTCGGCCTCGCCTACGACATGTTCGGCACCTATGACGGCATCCTGCGTGTCAGCGCGATCATGCCGCTGTGCTTCGCGGTTCTCATCCTGCTCTTTCTGCGTACGCCGCCGCAGCTTCGCGAAAGCGGGGTCGGCGCGGCCAAGAACTGACATTTCGGCAGGCTTTCCCTCCGGGCGGGATACGGGACGCCGAAGCTGCAGGACATCGGCTGATGCCGGAGCGGCATCGTCCGTCACGCGTCCGCCGCCGCGCCGACCCTGCGGAAGGCTGAAAAAAATCCTTCGCAGGGTCCGGCGGCGCGCGGTTCCGGCCTTGACAGGAAACGGTCCGCGGCGTATCCCCGCGACGCTTCATCCGCCAGCGGGGGTGTAGCTCAGTCGGTTAGAGCGCTGGCCTGTCACGCCAGAGGCCGCGGGTTCGAGTCCCGTCACTCCCGCCATTTTTCCGCGCCAGATGCCGGCCACAGCCGGCGCCGGGAAATCGTTGAGAAACCTCAGGTTCTTCCCGCGCCCCTGCGGTCCTTTGGCGCTTTCGGAACAGGTGGCCGGACCCTATACTCCGGCGCGGGTGTCAGGGTGCTGTGACGAAAGGGGATCGCAATGGCCGGCCTTGAGACATTGCTCGCGGAATATCTGCCGATCCTGATCTTTCTGGGCGTCGCCGTCGGTCTGGCCAGCATCATGGTGATCGCATCCTTCATCGTCGCCCGGCAGCGTCCCGACCCGGAGAAGCTTTCGCCCTATGAGTGCGGATTCGAGCCGTTCGGCGATGCGCGGCGGCAGTTCGACGTGCGCTTCTATCTCGTCGCTATCCTCTTCATCATCTTCGATCTGGAAGTGGCATTCCTGTTCCCCTGGGCGGTGTCGCTGGCCGAGATCGGCACCTTCGGGTTCTGGTCGATGATGATCTTCCTCGGCATCCTCACCATCGGTTTCGTCTACGAATGGAAGAAGGGAGCGCTGGAATGGGAATGAGCGACAAGGTTCCCGCCGCCGAACGCTCCGCGCAGCACGCCGCCGGCGATCAGGACGCGTTCTATCGCGACGTCGGCGAGGAGATCAGCGAAAAGGGCTTTGTCGTCAGCCAGGTCGACAAGCTGGTGAACTGGGCCCGGACGGGCTCGCTCTGGCCGATGACCTTCGGCCTCGCCTGCTGCGGCGTCGAAATGATCCACGCCTACATGCCGCGTTACGACCTCGACCGGTTCGGTGTCGTGCCGCGCGCCAGTCCGCGTCAGTCCGACGTTATGATCGTGGCGGGCACGCTGACCAACAAGATGGCGCCGGCGCTGCGCAAGGTCTACGACCAGATGGCCGAGCCGCGCTACGTGATCTCCATGGGTTCCTGCGCCAATGGCGGCGGCTACTACCACTATTCCTACTCCGTCGTGCGCGGCTGCGACCGCATCGTGCCCGTCGACATCTACGTGCCGGGCTGTCCGCCGACGGCCGAGGCGCTGGTCTACGGCATCCTGCAACTGCAGCGTAAGATCCGCCGGACCGGCACCATCGCGCGCTGAACGAACCGAAAGGCGGCTGCTCTTACATGGATGAAGCGCTCAACGAACTGCGGGAGACGATCGAGGCCGGCCTGGGCGATTCGCTGGTCGAGAGCGTGATCCGCCTGGAGGAACTCCGCATCCGGGTGCGGGCCGATCACATCGAGCGGGTGATGACGTTCCTGCGCGACGACTCGTCCTGTCTCTTCAAGATGCTGGTGGACATCACCGCCGTGGACTGGCCGGGGCGTAGCCCGCGTTTCGACGTCGTCTACCATCTGCTGTCCATGCGCCACAATCTCAGGGTCCGGGTGGTGATCCAGGCAGGCGAGGAGACGCCGGTCCCCAGCATCTGTGGCGTCTTCAGTTCGGCCAACTGGTTCGAACGCGAAACCTGGGACATGTACGGCGTGATGTTTTCGGGCCATCCCGACCTGCGGCGGATCCTTTCCGACTACGGCTTCGAGGGTCATCCGCTGCGCAAGGATTTTCCGCTGACCGGCTATGTCGAGGTCCGCTATGACGACGAGCAGAAGCGTGTGGTCTACGAGCCGGTGAAGCTGGTTCAGGAGTTCCGCCGGTTCGACTTCATGAGCCCCTGGGAGGGCGCCGAATACATTCTGCCCGGCGACGAGAAGGCCGAAGGAGCGTCCTGACGATGGCCGAAGTCGAGATCAAGAACTACATGATGAACTTCGGACCGCAGCATCCTGCGGCCCATGGTGTGCTGCGCCTGGTGCTGGAGCTCGACGGCGAGATCGTCGAGCGCGCGGATCCGCATATCGGCCTGCTGCACCGCGGCACCGAGAAACTGATCGAGTACAAGACCTATCTGCAGGCGATGCCCTATTTCGACCGGCTGGACTATGTCGCGCCGATGAATCAGGAGCACGCCTTCGTCCTGGCGACGGAGAAACTGCTGGGTCTGGAGGTGCCGCCGCGCGCCCAGGCGCTGAGGGTCCTGTTCTGCGAGATCGGGCGGCTGCTGAATCATCTGCTGAACTGCACGACCCAGGCCATGGACGTGGGCGCGACGACGCCGACGCTCTGGGGCTTCGAGGAGCGCGAGAAGCTGATGGAGTTCTACGAGGCTGCCTCCGGGGCACGCCTGCACGCGGCCTATTTCCGCCCTGGCGGCGTCCATCAGGACATTCCCGCCGACATGCCGGAAAAGATCCTGGACTGGTGCGACAAGACCCATTTCGTCGAGGACATGGAAGAGCTGCTGACGGAGAACCGCATCTTCCGCCAGCGCAATGCCGACATCGGCATCATTTCCGCCGAGGACGCCATGGACTGGGGCTTCACCGGCGTGATGCTGCGCGGGTCCGGCGTGCCCTGGGACCTGCGCAAGGCGCAGCCCTATGACGGCTACGAGAACTACGATTTCGACATTCCGGTGGGCAAGACGGGCGATTGCTTCGACCGCTATCTCTGCCGGGTCGAAGAGATGCGCCAGTCGCTGCGTATCATCCGTCAGGTGCTGGAGAACCTGCCCGACGGGCCCCACGCCTCGGTCGACAGGAAGGTGACGCCGCCGAAGCGCGCCGACATGAAGACGTCGATGGAAGCGCTCATCCATCACTTCAAGCTCTACACCGAGGGCTTCCACGTGCCGGAGGGCGAGGCCTATGCGGCCGTCGAGGCGCCGAAGGGCGAGTTCGGCGTCTATCTGGTCTCGGACGGCACCAACAAGCCCTACAAGTGCAAGATTTCCGCGCCGGGCTTCCGGCATCTGCAGGCGACCGACTTCCTCTCGAAGGGCTATCTGCTGGCCGACACCGTGGCCATCATCGGTTCGCTGGACATCGTTTTCGGGGAGATCGACCGATGAGCGCGCGTCCCGTCGCACCCAAGGACGAACAGCCCGAGAGCTTCGAGTTCGAGCCGGAAGTCTGGGCCGAGGCGGAGAAGATCATTGCCCGCTACCCGGAGGGCCGCCAGCAGAGTGCGGTAATGCCCCTGCTGGACCTGGCACAGCGCCAGCACGGCTGGCTGCCCGAAGCGGCGATCCGCACCGTCGCGGAGAAGCTGGGCATGCCCTATATCCGCGCCTACGAGGTCGCAACCTTCTACACCATGTACAATCTGGCGCCGGTGGGGAAATTCCACCTGCAGCTCTGCCGCACGACGCCGTGCTGGCTGCGCGGCGCCGACGACCTGCGCCGGGCGATCAGGGACCGGACGGGTCTCGATCACGCCGGCGTCTCGGCCGACGGCACGTTCTCGCTGGTCGAGGTCGAGTGCCTGGGCGCGTGCTGCAACGCGCCGATGATGCAGATCAACGATGACTATTTCGAGGACCTGGATTACGACAGCACCTGCGCGCTGCTGGACAAGCTGGCCGCGGGGGAGGACGTAACGCCGGGACCGGTCTCGGGCCGGAAGTACTCGGAGCCGGCGGAGGGCCGGAAGACGTTGCTGGAGCGGGCAGGGGGCGCTTCCTGATGCTGGACGACAAGGACCGCATCTTCACCAATCTCTACGGTGACGAATCCTGGGACCTGGCCGCCTCGCGCCGGCGCGGGGTCTGGGAGGGCACGAAGGATCTGCTGGCGATGGATCAGGACGCCATCGTCGACCAGATCAAGGAATCGGGTCTGCGCGGCCGCGGCGGCGCCGGCTTCCCGACCGGCCTGAAATGGTCCTTCATGCCCAAGGAATCCGACGGCCGGCCGTCCTATCTGGTGGTCAACGCCGACGAATCGGAGCCCGGCACCTGCAAGGACCGGGAAATCATGCGCAACGACCCGCACCGGCTGCTGGAAGGCTGCCTGGTGGCCGGCTATTCGATGCGCGCCTCGGCCGCCTTCATCTACATCCGCGGCGAGTTCGTCGCCGAGGCCCGCGTGCTGCAGGCCGCGATCGAGGAAGCCTATGACGCCGGCCTGATCGGCAGGAACGCCTGTGGTTCGGGCTATGACTTCGACATCATCCTGCACCGCGGCGCCGGCGCCTATATCTGTGGCGAGGAAACGGCTCTGATCGAGAGCCTGGAGGGCAAGAAGGGCCAGCCCCGGCTGAAGCCGCCCTTCCCGGCGGCGGTCGGCGCCTATGGCTGTCCGTCGACCGTGAACAACGTCGAATCGATCGCCGTCGCGCCGGAAATCCTGAAGCGCGGCGCGACCTGGTTCGCGGGCCTGGGCCGGCCGAACAACACGGGCACCAAGCTGTTCTGCGTTTCCGGCCATGTGAACACGCCCTGCAATGTCGAAGAGGAGATGGGCATCCCGCTGAAGGAGCTCATCGAGAAGCATTGCGGCGGCGTCCGCGGCGGCTGGGACAACCTGCTGGCGGTCATCCCCGGCGGCTCCTCGGTGCCGCTGATCCCGAAGGCGATCTGCGACGAGGTCCTGATGGACTTCGACAGCCTCAAGGAGGTGCAGTCGGGCCTGGGCACGGCGGCGGTCATCGTGATGGACAAGTCCACGGACGTGGTCGAGGCGATCGCCAATCTTTCGCATTTCTACATGCACGAGAGCTGCGGGCAGTGTACGCCATGCCGCGAGGGGACGGGCTGGATGTACCGGGTGATGACGCGGATGGTGAAGGGGAAGGCCTCGATCGCGGAGATCGACAAGCTGCACGACGTCACCAAGCAGGTGGAAGGCCATACGATCTGCGCCCTCGGCGATGCCGCGGCGTGGCCGATCCAGGGCCTGATCCGGCATTTCCGGCCCGTGCTGGAGCAGCGGATCCTGGATTATCGCAAACAGGCGGCCTGAGGCCGACTGGACTGGAAGTACGAACGAGGGACGGCGCGAAGTCATGCCGAAGCTGACGGTCGACGGAATGGAAGTGGAGGTGCCCCAGGGCGCCACGGTGCTGCAGGCCTGCGAGGCCGCCGGCGCCGAGATTCCCCGCTTCTGCTATCATGAGCGGCTCTCGATCGCCGGCAATTGCCGCATGTGTCTGGTCGAGATGGAGCGTTCGCCGAAGCCGATTGCGAGCTGCGCCATGCCGGCGGGCGACAACATGGTCATCCACACCAATACGGAGACCGTGAAGAAGGCCCGCGAGGGCGTGATGGAGTTCCTGCTGATCAACCATCCGCTCGACTGTCCGATCTGCGACCAGGGCGGCGAGTGCGATCTGCAGGATCAGGCCATGGCCTATGGCCGGGGCGGCAGCCGCTTCGAGGAGAACAAGCGCGCGGTCTCCGAGAAGTACATGGGCCCGCTGATCAAGACGATCATGACCCGCTGCATCCACTGCACGCGCTGCATCCGCTTCGTCGAGGAAGTCGCCGGCGTGCCCGAAATCGGCGCCATCTTCCGCGGAGAGGACATGGAGATCACCGCGCTGGAGCAGGTGGTCGATTCGGAGCTGTCGGGCAATGTCATCGACCTCTGCCCGGTCGGCGCACTGACCAGCCGGCCCTATGCCTTCGAGGCGCGGCCATGGGAACTGCGCAAGACCGAAACGATCGACGTCATGGATGCGCTGGGCTCCAATATCAGGGTCGATGCGCGCGGCCGCGAGGTCATGCGCGTGCTGCCGCGCCTCAATGACGACGTCAACGAGGAGTGGATCTCCGACAAGACGCGCTACGCCTGCGACGGCCTCCGCCGCCAGCGTCTGGACCGGCCCTATGTGCGCCGCGACGGACGGCTGAAGCCGGCGAGCTGGGAGGAGGCCTTCCAGGCGATCGCGGCGCGTCTCGACGGCGTTTCGGGCGACCGCATCGGCGCCATCGCGGGCGACCTGGCGGGCGCCGAGGAAATGATGGCGCTGAAGGATCTGATGAACGCGCTGGGTTCCGGCAATGTCGACTGCCGTCAGGATGGCGGCAGGGTCGGCGGCGGCGCGCGCGGCGACTATCTGTTCAACTCGACCATCGCCGGCATCGAGGACGCGGATGCAATCCTGCTGGTGGGCACGAACCCCCGCAAGGAAGCGGCGGTGCTGAATGCCCGTATCCGCAAGGCGTGGGTGCAGTCGGCGGGGACGCTGAAGATCGGCGTCATCGGCGAGCAGGCCGATCTGACCTACCCGTACGAATATCTCGGCGCGGGCCCGCAGACCCTGACCGAGCTCGCCGGCGGCGGGATCGGTTTCCCGGAGGTGCTGAAGGGCGCCGAGCGGCCGATGATCATCCTGGGCGCAGGCGCGGTCGCCCGGGAAGACGGTCTGGCCATCCACGCCGCCGCCCGGCGCGTCGCCGACATGGCCGGCGCCGTCGCCGATGACTGGAACGGCTTCAACATGCTGCACAACGCGGCGTCCCGTGTCGCCGGCCTGGAGCTCGGACTGGTGCCGGGCGAGGGCGGCCGCGACACGACCGCGATCCTGGACGGCGCGGCAGTCGGCGAGGTCGAAGTCGTCTATCTGCTCGGCGCCGACGAGGTCGACTTTTCGAAGCTGGAGAAGGCCTTCGTCATCTACCAGGGCAGTCATGGCGACGCCGGCGCACACGCCGCCGACGTGATCCTGCCCGGTGCCGCCTATACCGAGAAATCGGCGATCTACATCAATACCGAGGGCCGCGTTCAGCGGACCGATTTCGCCGTGCATCCGCCGGGCGAGGCGCGCGAGGACTGGAAAGTTCTCAGGGCGCTGTCGGGCGAGCTGGGCCGGACGCTGCCTTATGACGACCTCGAGGGCGTCAGATCCCGCATGAAGGAAATCGTCGAAGGCATTGACATGCCGGACGTACCGCGACCCGGCGCTCTCGGTGAAGCAGGCGGCGGCGAGCCCGGCGACGCGCCGTTCCGGCCGGTCGTCGGCGACTACTACCTGACCAATCCCATCGCCCGGGCGAGCGAGACCATGGCCAAGTGCTCGGCGCTCTACTCGGTCGGCGGCGGCGGCGCGGAGGCGACGGGCACCGATGGCTGACTTCTGGAGCGGATACCTTCTGCCCTTCATCATCATCCTGGGCAAGATCCTGCTGATCGTCGTGCCGATGCTGCTGGCGATGGCCTATCTGACGCTGGCCGAGCGCAAGGTGATGGGCTGGATGCAGATCCGCCGCGGCCCCAACGTGGTCGGCCCCTTCGGCCTGCTGCAGCCGCTGGCCGACGGCGCCAAGCTGTTCTTCAAGGAAACCATCCTTCCGACCGGCTCGGACAAGGCGATATTCGTCATCGCGCCGATGCTGACCTTCATCCTGGCGCTGATCGGCTGGGCGGTGATTCCCTTCGACGAGGGCTGGGTGCTGGCCGACATCAATGTCGGGGTGCTCTACCTGTTCGCGGTCTCGTCACTGGGCGTCTATGGCATCGTCATGGCCGGCTGGGCGTCCAATTCGCGCTACGCCTTCCTCGGCGCCATGCGCTCGGCGGCGCAGATGGTCTCCTACGAGGTCTCGATCGGTTTCGTCATCATCACCGTGCTGCTCTGCGCCGGCACGCTGAACCTTTCCGAGATCGTGGCGGCGCAGTCGAACGCCGGGGTGGCGTCGCTGCTCGGTCTGGAGAACGGCGGCATCCTCGGCTGGTACTTCATCCCGCTGTTCCCGATGTTCATCATCTTCTTCATTTCGGCGCTGGCGGAGACGAACCGCCATCCCTTCGATCTGCCGGAGGCCGAAGCCGAGCTGGTCGCGGGCTACCAGACCGAATATTCCTCCATGACCTTCGCCCTGTTCTTTCTGGGCGAATACATGAACATGATCCTGATGAGCGGCCTGACGGTGATCCTGTTCCTGGGCGGCTGGCACTCGCCGATCCCGGGGGAGACCTTCGTTCCGGGCATCATCTGGTTCGCGCTGAAGATCAGCATGCTGCTGTTCGTCTTCATCTGGGTCCGCGCGACCCTGCCCCGATACCGCTACGATCAGCTGATGCGGCTGGGCTGGAAGGTGTTCCTGCCCATCTCGCTCGCGGCCGTGGTGATCTATTCGGGCATTCTGGTCTATGCCGGGTGGCTGCCCGGCATGGCGAGCTGAAGGAGGTCCCTCGATGGGCGCTCTCGACCGCACCGCACGTTCGATACTGCTGCAGGATTTCCGCAACGGCTTCTGGCTGACGCTGAAATACATGTTCACGAAGAAGGTGACGCTGAACTACCCCTACGAGAAGGGGCCGCTCAGCCCGCGCTTCCGCGGCGAGCACGCGCTCAGGCGCTATCCCAACGGCGAGGAGCGCTGCATCGCCTGCAAGCTCTGCGAGGCGATCTGCCCGGCGCTGGCCATCACGATCGAGGCCGAACCACGCGATGACGGCAGCCGGCGCACGACCCGTTACGACATCGACATGACGAAGTGCATCTATTGCGGCTTCTGTCAGGAGGCCTGCCCGGTGGACGCCATCGTGGAGGGGCCGAACTACGAATTCGCCACCGAAACGCGCGAGGAGCTCTTCTACGACAAGGAGAAGCTGCTGGCGAACGGTGACCGCTGGGAACGCGAGATCGCGGCCAATCTGGCGGCCGACGCGCCCTATCGGTAAGGGCCTGCGGGCGAGGCTGAGGCAAGGAGAGGGGACCGGCTGGTGATACTGCCGACTATCGCATTCTACCTGTTCGCGATCGTGACCGTGGCGTGCGGCTTCATGGTCATCGCCGCGCGCAATCCGGTCCATTCGGTGCTGTTCCTGATTCTGGCCTTCTTCAACTCGGCCGGGCTGTTCGTGCTGATGGGCGCCGAATTCCTCGCGATGATCCTGGTCATCGTCTATGTCGGCGCGGTGGCCGTGCTGTTCATGTTCGTGGTCATGATGCTCGACATCAATTTTGTCGAGATGCGCCAGGGCTTCCTGCAGTACCTGCCAGTCGGGCTGCTGGTCGGCGTCGTTCTGCTGATCGAGATCCTGATGGTTGTCGGCGCCTGGATCATCGCGCCGGAAACGGCGGGAACCGTCGCCGCGCCCGCGCCGCCACCCGGCGTGCGCGAGAACACGGCCGCGCTCGGCGACCTCGTCTACACCCGCTACATCTACCTGTTCCAGGCGGCTGGCATGATCCTGCTGGTGGCGATGATCGGGGCCATCGTGCTGACGCTGCGAAGCCGGCCCGGCGTCAAGCGCCAGAAAATCTCCGCGCAGATCTCGCGCAGCCGCGCCGATTCGGTCGAGGTCAGGAAGATCCGCCCCGGGCAGGGCATCTGAGGGGACGGGAGAAACAGTCATGGAAATCGGTCTCGGCCATTATCTCACCGTCGCGGCGATCCTGTTCACGCTGGGCATCTTCGGCATCTTCCTGAACCGGAAGAACGTCATCATCATCCTGATGTCGATCGAGCTGATGCTGCTGGCGGTCAACATCAACCTGGTGGCCTTTTCGGCGCATCTGGGGGACATGGTCGGCCAGATCTTCGCCATGTTCGTGCTGACCGTCGCGGCCGCGGAGGCGGCCATCGGCCTTGCCATCCTGGTGGTCTATTTCCGCAACCGCGGCTCCATCGCGGTCGAAGACATCAACATGATGAAGGGCTGAGGGGCGCTCCATGATCTATTCGCTGATCGTCTTCGCCCCGCTTCTGGGCGCCATCCTGGCCGGCTTCTTCGGCCGCATGATCGGCGACCGGGGCTCGATGCTGGTCACTTCCGGCCTGATGACCCTGGCGGCGGTGCTGTCGTGGATCGTCTTCTTAGACGTGACCTTCGGCCACGCGCCGACCCACGTCGAGCTTCTGACCTGGATCACCGCCGGGGAGTTCCGGGTGAACTGGGCCCTGCAGGTCGATCAGCTCACGGCCGTGATGCTGATCGTGGTCAACACGGTCGCCTGCCTGGTGCACTGGTACTCGATCGGCTACATGGCCCACGATCCGCACAAGGCGCGCTTCTTCAGCTATCTGTCGCTGTTCACCTTCGCCATGCTGATGCTGGTGACCAGCGACAACTTCGTGCAGCTCTACTTCGGCTGGGAGGGCGTCGGTCTCGCCTCCTACCTGCTGATCGGGTTCTGGTACCACAAGCCCTCGGCCAATGCCGCGGCGATGAAGGCCTTCATCGTCAACCGCGTCGGCGATTTCGGCTTCGCCCTGGGCATTGCCGGCATCTTCCTGGTGTTCGAGGACGTGACCTTCGCCGGGGTCTTTGCGGCCACGCCGGAAGTCGCGGGCCAGACCTTCCAGTTCCTGGGCTACGAAGTGGACATCCTGACGACCATCTGCCTGCTGCTGTTCATGGGCGCGATGGGCAAGTCGGCGCAGCTGCCGCTGCACACCTGGCTGCCGGACGCGATGGAAGGCCCGACGCCGGTCTCCGCGCTGATCCACGCGGCGACCATGGTCACGGCCGGCGTCTTTCTGGTGGTGCGCTGCAGCCACATGTTCGAATACTCGCCGGACGCCCTGGCCGTGGTCACGGTGGTCGGCGCGTCGACGGCGTTCTTCGCCGCCACCATCGGACTGGTGCAGAACGACATCAAGCGGGTGATCGCCTACTCGACCTGCTCCCAGCTGGGCTACATGTTCTTCGCCGCCGGCCTCTCGGCCTATCCGGTGGCGATCTTCCACCTGTTCACCCACGCCTTCTTCAAGGCCCTGCTGTTCCTGGGCGCCGGCTCGGTCATTCACGCCGTCGCGGACGAACAGGACATGCGCAAGATGGGCGGGCTCGCCCGCCACATCAAGAAGACCTACATCATGATGTGGATCGGCAGCCTGGCGCTCGCCGGCATCGGCATACCCTATGTTTTTGGCTTCGCCGGCTTCTATTCCAAGGACCTGATCGTGGAGAGCGCCTTCGGCGCCGGCAGCGGGGTCGGGCAGTTCGCCTATATCATGGGTGTGGGGGCCGCGATCATGACCGCCTTCTACTCCTGGCGGCTGCTGTTCATGACCTTCCACGGAAAGCCGCGCGCGCCGCGGGAAACCATGGCCCACATACACGACTCGCCGCCGGTGATGATGATCCCGCTCTACATCCTGGCGGTCGGCGCGGTGTTCTCCGGCCTGCTGTTCATCGGTCCGCTCACCGGGCATCACTGGCACGATTTCTGGGGCGACTCGATCCTGATCCTGCCCCAGCACGGCGCCATGGAGGCGGCCCATGAGGTGCCGCTGTGGGTCAAGCTGTCGCCGCTGGTGGCCTCGCTGGTCGGCATCCTGATCGCCTGGGTCATGTACGTGCGCAAGACCGATCTGCCGGGCAACTTCGCCAACACCCATCGGCCGCTCTACCTGTTCCTGCTGAACAAGTGGTACTTCGACGAGCTCTATGACTGGATCTTCGTCCGGCCCGCCAAGGCGCTCGGCCGTATCCTCTGGAAGGGTGGCGACGGCCGGATCATCGACGGGCTGGGACCCGACGGCATTTCCGCCAGCGTCCTCAGAGCCACCCGGCGGATCACGATGCTGCAGACGGGCTACGTCTACCACTACGCCTTCGCCATGCTGATCGGCATCGCCGTATTGGTGACCTTCTACTTCTATGCCATCGGGGTCTGAGACTGATGACGGATTTCCCCCTTCTCAGCATTCTGACCTTCGCCCCGCTGGCGGGGGCGGTGATCATCCTGCTGCTGATCCGCGGTGACGACGAGGCGGTGAAACGCAACTACCGCTGGGCCGCGCTCTGGACCACGGGCGTCACCTTCGCGCTGTCGCTGGTGGTGTGGTTCCTGTTCGACAGTTCCACGCACGAATACCAGTTCGTCGAGGAGAGCGACTGGATCGGCTTCGGCATCACCTATCGCATGGGCCTGGACGGCATCTCCATGCCGTTCGTGATGCTGACCACCTTCCTCATGCCGCTCTGCATCCTGGCCAGCTGGGACGCGATCCAGGTGCGCGTGAAGGAATACATGGTGGCCTTCCTGCTGATGGAGACGCTGATGATCGGCGTCTTCTGCGCGCTGGATCTGGTGCTGTTCTACCTGTTCTTCGAGGGCGGCCTGATCCCGATGTTCCTGATCATCGGCATCTGGGGCGGCGGCCGGCGCATCTACGCCTCCTTCAAGTTCTTCCTCTACACTCTGCTCGGCTCGGTGCTGATGCTGCTGGCGATCCTCTGGATCTACTTCCAGGCGGACACCACCAGCATTCCGGAGCTGATCGCGCGGGCGACCTCGCCGGATACGGCGATCCCGGCAAGTGTCCAGACCTGGCTCTGGCTCGCCTTCTTCGCCTCCTTCGCGGTGAAGATGCCCATGTGGCCGGTCCATACCTGGCTGCCCGACGCCCATGTCGAGGCGCCCACGGCGGGTTCCGTGATCCTGGCCGGCGTGCTGCTGAAGCTCGGCGGCTACGGCTTCCTGCGCTTCAGCCTACCCATGTTCCCGGTCGCTTCGATGGAGTTCGCGCCGTTCATCTTCGCGCTCTCGGTCGTCGCGGTGATCTACACCTCGCTGGTCGCCCTGATGCAGCAGGACATGAAGAAGCTGATCGCCTATTCGTCGGTGGCGCACATGGGCTTCGTCACCATTGGGCTGTTCACCTTCAATCCGCAGGGCATCGAGGGCGCGATCTTCGTCATGCTGGCGCACGGGCTGATCTCGGGCGCGCTGTTCCTCTGCGTCGGCGTGATCTACGACCGGCTGCACACGCGCGAGATCGCCCGTTATGGCGGCCTGGCCGACAACATGCCGCGCTACGCCTTCGTGTTCATGCTGATGACCATGGCCTCGATCGGCCTGCCCGGCACCGCGGGGTTCGTCGGCGAGTTCCTTGCCATCGTCGGCGCCTTCGAAGCCAATACCTGGGTGGCCGTGCTGATGACCACAGGGGTCATCCTCGGCGCAGCATACGCGCTCTGGCTCTATCGCCGCGTGATCTTCGGCAAGCTGGAGAAGGAGGATCTGAAGGCGCTGCGCGATCTCAGCCCGCGCGAGATCGCGATCTTCGCGCCGATCTGCGCCGCCGTGATCTGGATGGGTATCTATCCCTCGGTCTTCCTCGACATCATGGAGCCGTCGGTGATGCATCTGCTCGACAACCATGACAAGGCGATCGCCGCGGCCGAAGCCATGTCCGCCGCCGATCTGGCCGCCAACGAACCGGGGCTGAAGTGATGATCCACGACTACGGTCTCGCCGGTCCGGAGATCTTCCTGGCCATCGCCTCCATGGTCCTGCTCATGGTCGGCGTCTTCAGCCGCAGCGCCTCGGCCGTGCGGATCACCTGCTGGCTGGCGGTGCTGTCGATGATCGTCGCACTGGTGCTGGTGGTCAGCAGCCCGCAGGACGGGGTGACCTTCGCCGGCATGTTCGTCTCCGACGCCTTCGCCCGCTTCGTGAAGGTGCTGATCCTCGCCGGCTCCGCGGTCTCCATCATCATGTCCATGTCGTTCATCGAGCGTGAGCAGATGAACCGATTCGAATATCCGGTGCTGATCACCATCGCCACGCTCGGCATGATGATGATGGTTTCGGCCAGCGACCTGATCTCGCTCTATCTCGCGCTCGAACTGCAGAGCCTGCCGCTCTACGTGCTGGCCGCATTCCGCCGCGATTCGGTGCGCGCCACGGAGGCGGGGCTGAAATACTTCGTCCTCGGCGCCCTGTCGTCGGGGATGCTGCTCTACGGCTGCTCGATGATCTACGGCTTCACCGGCTCGACCGGTTTCGAAGGCATCGCGGCTGCGCTGCAGGGCTCGGAGCGCGCCGGGCTCGGGCTGATCATCGGTATCGTCTTTCTCTCGGCCGGCCTGGCCTTCAAGGTCTCGGCCGTGCCGTTCCACATGTGGACGCCCGATGTCTACGAGGGCGCGCCGACGCCGGTCACGGCCTTCTTCGCCGCCGCGCCTAAGGTGGCCGCGCTGGCGCTGTTCATGCGCGCCTTCCTGGAGCCTTTCGGTGGGCTGGAGGCGGACTGGCGGCAGATCATCTGGTTCATCTCGGTGCTCTCGATGGTGCTCGGCGCCTTCGCCGCCATCGGCCAGACGAACATCAAGCGCCTGATGGCCTATTCCTCGATCGGCCATGTCGGCTACGCCCTGATCGGTCTGGCGGCGGCGACGCCGGAAGGCGTGCGCGGCGTGCTGATCTACGTCGCCATCTACCTGGTGATGAACCTCGGCACCTTCGCCTGTATCCTGGCGATGCGCCGCGGCGAACACATGGTCGAGGGGCTGGACGACCTCAAGGGGCTGGCGAAGACCCACCCGGGCATGGCGCTGGCGCTGGCGGTGTTCATGTTCTCGCTGGCCGGCATCCCGCCGCTGGCCGGATTCTTCGGCAAGTTCTACGTCTTCATGTCCGCCGTGAACGCGGGGCTCTACGTCCTCGCTGTGATCGGCGTGGTCTCCAGCGTGGTCGGTGCCTTCTACTATCTGCGCATCATCAAGCTGATGTACTTCGATGAGGCCCAGGAGCCGCTCTCCCGAGGCTATGGACGGGATCTGGGCCTGATCATGGGCGTCAGCGCCGTGCTGATCGTTGCCTTCGTCATCGTGCCGTCCTGGCTGGTCGACAGCGCCGGCGCGGCCGCGCGCGCTCTCTTCGGCTGAGGGGCCGGACGCCATGGGGGCGTTCGGCGGCGGCGCGGACCTCCGTGGCGTCCCGATGAGGTTGGTACCGCACGCATGACCGCGCCAGCCTTTCGCTTCCGCCGCGTTTCGCTCGGCGATGTCGGCTCCACCAATGACGAGGCGCGGGCGCGGCTGGACATGCTGTCTGGCGGACCCTATGTGGTGACAGGCGTTCGCCAGCTTTCGGGCCGGGGGCGCCGCGGCCGGAACTGGGTCAGCCCGGCGGGCAATGTCTACGCGTCCTTCACGCTGACGCCCGAAGCGCCGCTCAGCCGTTATCCGGAACTGTCCTTTGTCGCCGCACTGGCGGTGTCGGATGCGGCGCGGAGTTTCGTGCATGAAGCCGGCCGCGTAAGATGCAAGTGGCCCAACGACGTGCTGATCGACGGCGCCAAGGTCTCGGGCATTCTGCTCGAGACCGCGCAGGCCGAGGGGCGCACTGCGGTGATCGTCGGCATCGGAGTCAACGTCGCCTCCAGACCGACGGATACGCCCTATGCGGCAACGGCGTTGACCGAGCACGCCCCGGACGCCACCTCGGAGCAGGTCTTTGCGGCGCTGGTGGAAGCTCTCACGGCGCGCATCGGGAGGTGGGAGCGCAAGGGTTTCGCCGCCATCCGGCACGCGTGGCTGGAGCGCGCCGACGGTCTGGGCGAGCCGGTCGTCGCGCGGCTTTCGGACCGGGAAGTGCATGGCCGCTTCGTCGACCTCGCCCCGGACGGCGCGCTGATGCTGGAAAACGACTTGGGGGACATGGTACGCATCGCCGCCGGCGACGTCTTCCGCCCGAGAACGGAAAGCTAGGAAAGAACGAGAAATGCTACTCGCGATCGATGCGGGCAACACGAATACCACCTTCGCCGTCTTCGACGGTGAGGAGATCGTCGGCGAATGGCGCGCGGGCACGAACACCGCGCGCACGGCCGATGAGTACGCCGTCTGGCTGTCGAGCCTGATGCAGCTGGTGAACCTGAAGTTCGCCAATGTCGACACGGCCATCATCGCCACCGTGGTGCCGCAGGGCCTGTTCAACCTGCGCACGCTTTGCCGGCGCTATTTCAACTGTGAACCGCTGGTCGTCGGCGATCCGGACGTCGACATCGGCATCCGCATCCTGATCGAGAAGGAGAGGGACGTCGGCGCCGACCGCCTGGTCAACGCCGTCGCCGCCCATCATGCCTATGGCGGACCCGCGATCATCCTGGATTTCGGCACCGCAACGACGTTCGACGTGATCGACGAGAACGGCAATTATCATGGCGGCGTCATCGCGCCGGGCATCAATCTCAGCCTGGAGGCCCTGCACATGGCTGCCGCGAAGCTGCCGCGCATCGCCGTCGAGCGTCCGACCCGCGTGATCGGCAACGACACCCAGTCGGCCATGCTGTCGGGCGTCTATTACGGCTATGTCGGCCTTATCGAGGGCCTGGTCGCCCGTATCAAGCAGGATTTCGGCAAGCCGATGAAAGTGGTGGCGACCGGCGGACTGGCCGCCATGTTCGACGACGGAACCGACGAGATCGACATGATCGATCGCGACCTGACAATGAAGGGACTGCTTATGATCGCGCGGCGCAACCCGAGGACGATGAATTGAGCGCCGCCCATCCCCATCGCGACGGGCTGGTCATCGCGCCGCTGGGCGGCTGCGGCGAGATCGGCATGAACCTGACCCTCTACGGTGCGGAGGGAAAATGGCTGATGGTCGACTGCGGCATGACCTTCGCCGACGAATCCCTTCCCGGCATCGACCTCGTGGTCCCGGACCCGAGCTTCATCGCATCGGAGGCCGACGATCTGGTCGGCCTGGTGGTGACCCATGCCCACGAGGACCATCTGGGCGCCATCCACCATCTATGGGAACGCTTCCGCTGCCCGGTCTACGTCACGCCCTTCGCCGCCGAATCGCTGCGGCTGAAGCTGGAGGAAGCGGGGCTGCGCGACGAAGTGCCGGTGCACATCGTGCGTGACGAAGCGCCTCTGGATCTCGGCCCGTTCCGGGTCACCATGATCGGGCTCACCCACTCGACCCTCGAAATGCAGGCGCTGGCGATCGAGACCCGCCATGGCACAGTGCTTCATTCCGGCGACTGGAAGCTGGATCCCGACCCGCTGCTGGGCGAGATGTCCGACGAAGCGGCGCTTAAGGCCTGGGGCGACCGGGGCGTGCTGGCACTGGTCTGCGATTCAACGAACGTCTTCACGCCCGGCACATCGGGGTCGGAGGCGGATGTCCGCCGGTCCCTCATCGACCTGGTGAAGGCCCGTCCGACGGGCCGTATCGTGATCACCTCCTTCGCCTCCAACGTCGCGCGTCTGGAAAGCGCGGCGGCGGCGGCGGAGGCGGCGAACCGCAGTTTCGCCCTGGTCGGCCGGTCGCTGTGGAAGTTCTACGAGGCCGCGCGGGAATGCGGATACCTGAAGAAGATGCGCCCGCCGCTCTCCGACCGCGAAGCCGCGGATCTGCCCTCGGACAAGGTCCTGTTCCTCTGCACCGGCTGCCAGGGCGAGCAACGCGGCGCCATGGCCCGCATCGCCTTCGACGACCATCCGACGATCGCGCTGGGCCGGGGCGACACGGCGATCTTCTCCTCCAAGATCATTCCCGGCAATGAGCGCACCCTGATGCGCGTGCACAACGCCCTGGCGCTGGCCGGCGTCGAGGTGATCACGGAAAAGGAGCACATGGTCCATGTCTCCGGTCATCCGGCCCGGGAAGAACTCAAACGCATGTACGAGCTTGTCCGGCCCGAGCTGCTCGTGCCCGTCCATGGCGAAGCGCGCCACCTGATCGAACAGGCCCGCTTCGGCGTCGAGGAGGGAGGTGTGCCGGCGGCTCAGGTGATTTTGAACGGTGACGTGCTCCGCCTGGCCCCTGGCAAACCGCAGCTGGTGGGTGAGGTGCCGACCGGACGCCTGGCCGTCGATCCGTCCGGTCTGGTCGTCATGGCCTCGGCGATGCTGCAGCACCGCCGCAAGCTGTCCTTCAACGGCGCGGCCATGATCGTCCTGGTCGTCGACGAGGACAGCGAGCTGGTGGAGGATCCCCGGGTCGTGCTGCTCGGCGTGGCCGATGGCAAGGGCCTGCGCCAGCTCACCGAGGATATCGAGATCGCCATCGACAAGGAGATCGCCAGGGTCAACGGCCGCCGTCCGGCCGACGATGACGCGCTGGCGGAAGCGGCGGTTCGGGCGTTGCGCCGCGTCGTGCGGCAGATCAACGGCCGCCGACCGATCACCGAATGCGAGGTCGTTCGCCTGGAAGACGGCGAACAGGTGTCTGTGAAGAAGCTGAAGGAGGCCGTCTGATGATCGGACGCTTGAACCATGTCGCCATTGCCGTGCCCGATCTGGAGGCAGCCGCGGCGACATACCGTGACACGCTCGGCGCGAAGGTTTCCGCGCCGCAGCCGGAGCCCGATCACGGCGTCACCGTCATCTTCGTCGATCTGGGGAACACCAAGATCGAACTGCTGCATCCGCTGGGCGAGAACTCGCCGATCGCCAACTACCTGAAGAACAATCCTTCGGGCGGCATGCACCATGTCTGCTACGAGGTCGACGATATCATCGCCGCCCGCGACCAGCTGAAGGGTGAGGGCGCACGGGTGCTGGGCGATGGCGAGCCGAAGATCGGGGCCCATGGCAACCCGGTGCTGTTCCTGCATCCGAAGGACTTCTGCGGCACGCTGGTGGAGCTGGAACAGGTCGCCTGAACATGTCGGTCGTCGGCGGCATCGTCATCTTCGTGATCATCTGGTGGGTGGTGCTGTTCGCGGTGCTGCCCATCGGCGTGCGCAACGCCTATGAGGAGGGGATCGAACTGGTGCCCGGACAGGCCGACGGCGCACCCGTGCGTCCGCGCATCCTGTTCAAGTTCGCGCTGACCACGGCGATTACCGCCGCCATCTTCGCCCTGATCTGGGCCAGCGTGTTCTTCGACTGGGTCGACTGGCGTCAGCTCATGCACGACATCGCGGCGGTGACCTGAGCGGACGCCGTCGTCCGCGCGCCGGTCGGACTACGCCTGATACGGGTCGTCGCCGAGTTTCACCACCTGCTTGCCGAAGTTCTCGCCCTTCAGCATGCCGATGAAGGCCTTCGGCGCATTGTCGATGCCATCGGCGACGTCGACGCGGTAGGTCAGCTTTCCGTCCTTCAGCCATCCGCCCACGTCACGCATGAATTCGGGCTGCAGGTCGAAATGGTCGGAGATGATGAAGCCCTGCAGCTTCACCTTGTTGACCAGCAGGCTGCGGACGTTGTGGATGCCTTCGGGCTGCTTCAGGTTGTACTGGCTGATCATTCCGCACAGCGCGATGCGGGAGAACGGGTTGAGCCGCGTCAGCACGGCGTCGAGCATCCGCCCGCCGACGTTCTCGAAATAGATGTCGATTCCGTGGGGGCAGTGCTGTTTCAGTGCATCTTCCACGCTGTCGACGGTCTTGTAGTTGAAGCAGGCGTCAAAGCCGCAGCCTTCCACGCACCATTTGCACTTGGCGTCGTCGCCCGCCGAGCCGACGACGCGGCAGCCCTTGAGCTTCGCGATCTGCCCCACGACCTGTCCGACGGCCCCGGAAGCGGCGGATACATAGACCGTCTCGCCTGCCTTCGGCTCGCCGATCTTCAGCAGGCCGTACCAGGCGGTGAAGCCCGGCATGCCGAGGATGCCGAGGAAATAGGGCAGGGGCGCCAGGGCGGGGTCGATCCGCACGATCCCCGCGCCGCCAGGCACCACGGTGTGGGTTTCCCAGTTCAGCATGCCGGTCACGATCTGGCCGGCCTCGAACTTCGGGTTGCGGCTTTCGGCGATCTCGCCGACCGCGCCGCACTGCATGACCTTGCCCAGCGCGAAACCGGCCGTGTAGGACTTCTCGTCATTCATGCGCCCGCGCATGTAGGGATCGACGGACATGTAGATGTTGCGTACCAGCACGTCGCCATCGCCGAGTTCGGGCACCGGCGCGTCTTCGACGCGGAAGCAATCCTCGCTCACCCAGCCCTCGGGCCGCTTCTCGAAGATCACGCGGCGATTCGTGATGGTCATGTCGTCTGTCCCCCCGGTCGGACTGTTGTTCAGGGCCGAAGGGTAGTGGAGCGGCGAGCCAAGTAAAGCGGCGGGATTCAGTTGGCCGGCCCGGCCGCCTGCGCCGTCTCGTCGGCGGCGATCCAGAGGCCGTTGCCCTGGAAGTCGGGCATGGCGGCGGCGACGAAGGCCTCCATGATCTCGTCGGGATGGGGCAGCGTGTCGGGGTTTTCGCCGGGGAAGGCCGTCGCCCGCATGGCTGTCCGCGTCGGGCCGGGATTGATCACATTGACCCGGACGGCGGTCTTATCGACCTCGGCGGCGTAGGTCTGCGCCAGCTTCTCCAGCGCCGCCTTGGTCGTGGCATAGACGCCCCAGTAGGGCGCCGCGCGGCGAGTGATGCCCGAGGTGACGAAAAGCACGCGTCCCGCGTCGGAACGGCGCAGCAGCGGGTCCGTGGCGCGGATCAGCCGCCAGTTGGCGTGCACGTTGACGCGGAACACGCTCTCCCATTCGTCGGGCTGGATTTCGGCCATCGGCGTCAGCGTGCCGAGCAGGCCAGCATTGCCGACCAGTATGTCGAGGCGGCCGAAGCGTTCGGCCAGCGGTGCGGCGAGCCCGTCGATCGACTGCCATTCCTTCAGATCCATGGGCACCAGCGTGGCGCTGCCGCCGAGCCGGGCGATCTCGTCGTCCAGTTCCTCCAGCTTCCCGGCGTTCCGGGCGACTGCGACGACGTGCGCGCCTTCGGCGGCGTAGCGCCGCGCGATGGCTGCGCCGATGCCGCGGGAGGCGCCGGTGACCAGGGCGATTCGGCCCTCGAGTCGTTTCAGCCGGTTCCGATCGTTCATGACGCTGGCCTCCTGGAGTTCGCAACGGGCGGACAATCGCCTGCCGGGGCCGGAATCGCAAAGGTCCTGTCGCCGCACCGCGCGGCCACGATGCGCGTCTTGAATTCGCCGCGATCCGGTGCGAATGGACATGGTCATGATCCCGAAACGTCTCGCGGCAGCGACCCTGACCATCGACCTCGGCGCGCTGGCTGACAACTGGCGGCTGCTGGATCGGCTTGCCGGTCGCGCAGAGACGGCGGCGGTGGTCAAGGCCGACGCCTATGGGATCGGCATCGCCCATGCCGTCCCGGCCCTCGCCGCAGCCGGCTGCCGGACGTTCTTCACCGCCCTGCCGGACGAGGGCGAGCAGGTCCGCCGCCATGCGCCGGATTCGGTCGTCTACGTTCTGGACGGCCTTCTGCCCGGGGCGGAGGACGACTACGCCGCGCTGGGCCTGATTCCGGTGCTGAACGACCTGGGCCAGATCGAACGCTGGCGGCGCCATGCCGCGGCGCTGGGCCGGCGGCTTGCCTGCGCCATTCATCTCGACACCGGCATGACGCGTCTCGGCCTGCTGGGGCAGGCGGTGGAGCGGCTGATCGCCGAGCCCGCGCTGCTCGACGGGCTCGACGTCCGGGCCTGGCTGACCCATCCGGCCTGCGCCGACCTGCCGGGGCACGAGATGAACGCCCACCAGCTCGCGCTGTTCCGCGAGCGCACCGGAAGGCTGCCCCGCGCGGCGCGGAGCGCGGCCAATTCGCCCGCCATCTTCCTCGATCCGGAATGGCACATGGACCTGGTCCGTCCCGGCGTTGCGCTTTACGGCTCGAATCCCTCGCCCCTCTGTCGTGGCGCGATGAAGGAAGTCGTGCACCTGAAGGCGCGCGTCCTGCAGGTGCACGAGGTCACGGGGGAGCGGACCATCGGCTATGGCGCGACCCATCGGCTCGGCGGGCCCGGCCGCATCGCCACCTGCGGCGTCGGCTATGGCGACGGCTACCTCAGATCCTTCGGAAACCGCGGTTTCGGTGTGATTGCCGGCCATCGCGTGCCGCTGGTCGGCCGCGTCTCCATGGACCTGATCAGCTTTGACATCACCGGTGTGCCGGAGGGCCGGGTGGAGCCGGCAGCGGAAATTTCGCTCATCGGCGACGGCGTCGATATCGACGAACTTGCTGCAAAGGGCGACACGATCGCTTATGAACTGCTCACGGGTCTGGGCGCACGCTACGCCCGCGACTATGTGGGAGCATCTGTTTGAATTCGCGCTGGAATATCTTCGCGCTGGTCGGACGTGTCATTCTCGAATTCCTGGCGGCCATCGGTCGCCTGTGCGTCTTTACCGGCCATGGGCTGCGTCATTGCGTGACCCCGCCCTGGTATCCTCGGCTGCTGCTGCGGCAGATGCTGCAGATCGGCTACTACTCGCTGCCGGTAATCGGTCTGACCGCGTTCTTCACCGGCGCAGTGCTCGCGTTGCAGATCTACATCGGCGGGTCGCGGTTCAATGCCGAAAGCCTCGTCTCCTCGATCGTGGTGCTGGGCATCACGCGCGAACTGGGGCCGGTCATCGGCGGCCTGATGGTCGCAGGCCGGGTCAGCGCCGCCATGGCGGCCGAAATCGGCACCATGAGGGTGACCGAGCAGATCGATGCCCTGACCACGCTGTCGACCAATCCGTTCAAGTATCTTGTCGCGCCGCGCCTGATCGCCGGGGCCACCATGCTGCCGCTGCTTGTGCTCGTCGCCGACATCATCGGCGTCTTCGGCGGCTTCGTGATCGGCACCCAGAAGCTGGGCTTCAACATCGGCAACTACATCTCCAGCACCATCAACTTCCTGCACGTGGACGACGTCGTTTCCGGCCTGGTGAAGGCGGCGATCTTCGGCTTCCTGATTTCGCTGATGGGCTGCTATCACGGCTTCATGAGCCGCGGCGGCGCCCAGGGCGTCGGCCGCGCCACCACCAACGCGGTGGTCAGCGCTTCGATCCTGATTCTCATTTCCAACTACGTGGTCACGGAGCTCTTCTTCGCGCAATGAACGCCCAGCCGAAAATCGCCATGAAGGGCGTCACCAAGTCCTTCGGTTCGAAGCAGGTGCTGCGCGGCATCGACCTGGAAGTGGGCGAAGCCGAATCGCTGGTTGTGATCGGCGGTTCCGGCACCGGCAAGTCGGTCATGATCAAGACCGTCCTGGGCATCGTCCGTCCCGACGGCGGCTCGATCCGGATCGATGGCGAGGAAATCGCCGACGCCGGGCCCGCCGAGCGCGAGAAGCACATGAAGAAGATGGGCATGCTGTTCCAGGGCTCGGCCCTGTTCGACAGCCTGCCGGTCTGGGAGAACGTCGCCTTCGGCCTGATCCAGGGCCGGCGTATGAAGCGCTCGGAAGCGCGGGAGGCCGCGGAGGCCAAGCTGGCGCAGGTCGGCCTGAACGCGGAAGTCGGCGAACTGATGCCGGCGGAACTGTCGGGCGGCATGCAGAAGCGCGTGGCGCTGGCCCGCGCCATTGCCACGGACCCGGAGATCATCTTCTTCGACGAGCCGACGACCGGGCTCGATCCCATCATGGCCGACGTGATCAACGACCTGATCGTCAAATGCGTGCGGGAACTGGGCGCGACCGCGGTTTCGATCACTCATGACATGGCCTCGGCGCGAAAGATCGCCGATCGGGTGGCGATGATCTACGAAGGGCGTATCCTCTGGGCCGGCGCCGCCGAGGACATCGACGATTCGGGCAACGATTATGTCGACCAGTTCGTCCACGGCCGGGCCGAGGGACCGATTCAGATGCAGGTCCGCAAGCTGTGATGGAGGCAGTTCAGGGCTGAGATGGCCAGGGCGAGCCGCCGATATGTCTGCCGCGAATGCGGCGCGGTCTATCCGAAATGGCGCGGCTTCTGCGACTCCTGTGGCGCGTCGGACAGCGTCGAGGAGGAAACGGCCAGCGCGCGGCCCCGAGCCTTCGGCGTGATCCAGGGCGGCGGCCGCAAGCGGGCCGCCGAGTTGACCGATCTTTCCGTCGAGACACTGGATGAGCCGCGCCGCACCAGCGGGGTCGGCGAACTGGACCGCGTTCTGGGCGGGGGGCTGGTGCGCGGCTCGGCCATCCTGATCGGCGGCGACCCCGGTATCGGCAAGTCGACGCTGCTGCTTCAGTCCGCGGCCCGGATGGCCGCGACCGGCCAGAAGGTCGTCTACATCTCCGGAGAGGAAGCGACGGCGCAGATCGCCATGCGCGCCCGCAGGCTGGGCGTGGACGGCGCCGCGATGAAGGTCGCCAACGCCAACGCGCTGGGCGAGATCATGGCGGCTCTGGATCAGGGGCCGACGCCCGATCTGCTGGTGATCGATTCCATCCAGACCGTCTTCTCCGAGAATCTCGACAGCGCGCCGGGCACCGTCGCCCAGGTCAGGGCCTGCGGCCACGAACTGGTGCAGTACGCCAAGCAGTCGGGCGCGGCGGTAGTCCTGGTCGGTCACGTCACCAAGGACGGGCAGATCGCGGGACCCCGCGTGCTGGAGCACATGGTCGACACGGTGCTGTACTTCGAAGGCGACCGCAGCCACCAGTTCCGGATCCTGCGCGCGGTCAAGAACCGCTTCGGCGCCGCCGACGAGATCGGAGTCTTCGAGATGGCCGAGAAGGGGCTGATGGAGACACCCAACCCTTCGGCGCTGTTCCTGGGCGACCGCGACGAGCCGGTGGCGGGCGCATCGATATTCGCCGGCATGGAGGGGAGCCGGCCGATCCTGGTGGAGATTCAGGCGCTGGTGGCGCCATCGCCGCTGGCAACGCCCCGGCGGGCCGTCGTGGGCTGGGACAGCGGTCGGCTGGCCATGATCCTGGCCGTGCTCGATACCCGTCTCGGGCTCTCGCTGGGTCAGAACGAAGTCTATCTCAACGTCGCGGGCGGGCTGCGCATCGGCGAGCCCGCCGCCGACCTGGCCGTCGCCGCAGCGCTGCTTTCGTCGCTGGCGGACCGGCCGTTGCCGGCGGCCACCGTGGTCTTCGGGGAGGTCGGGCTGGCCGGCGAAGTGCGCCGTGTCGCCCGGGCCGAGGCGCGGCTGAAGGAGGCGGCCAAGCTGGGTTTCCGCCGCGCCATTGCGCCGTCAGGCTCCGAGGGGCGGGATCTGCTGGAAACGACCGAGATCGACGGGCTGCACAGGCTGTTCAGCCTTTTCCCCCTGGACGAGGAACCGGGCGTATGACCTTCGCCGACCTCGTCGTCATCGGCATCATCGCCATTTCGGTGCTGTTCAGCTTCTTCTTCGGTTTCGTCTGGGAAGTGCTGTTCTTCGCCAGTTGGGTCGGAGCGGCCTTGGCCGCTTATTTCGGCTTTCCCCATGTCAGCCCGTGGGTCGAGGCGCAGATCGGCTACGGCCTCGGCGCCGACATCGTGTCGGCCGTCGCGATCTTCATCGCCGCCCTTGTCATCCTGATGATCGTTACCCAGTTCATTGCCGGCCGCGTGCGCCGCAGCGGCGCGGTCAGCATCGCCGACAGGCTGCTGGGCATCCTGTTCGGCGCAGCCCGGGGTGCGCTCGTGGTGATTGCGCTCTGGCTGGTGATCGACTACATCGCCCCCGACGATCCGCCCGAAACGGTCAGGGACGCGCGCAGCCTGCCGCTGATCAAGCAGGCCGCCGAGACAGTGCTTTCCACGGTGCCGCAGGCGCTGAAGGAGCGCGCCCGCGCCGCGAGCGACGATGCCCGCGACAAGGCCGGGGCGGCCGAAGACATGATTGACGCGGGCCGCCGTCTGCAAGGCCAGGACGAGACGCCCGGCAAGGGCTACAGCGAAGAAGACAGCCGCCAGCTCGAGCGGATGATCGACGGTAACACCAATGACCGGTGACCCCTGAATGAATGACATGCTGACGACGCGTCCCTTCGATGCCGACGACGATCATTTCCACGAGGAATGCGCCGTCTTCGGCATCTGGGGCGCGGGATCCGACGAGGACAACCCCAGCCGCGCCGCCGCCATCACCGCGACCGGACTGCACGCGCTGCAGCATCGCGGCCAGGAGGCCTGCGGCATCGTCGCCTTCGACAAGAGCCAGTTCCTGGTCCACCGGGCCGTCGGCCTGGTCGGCGACGTCTTCGGCAAGGGCAAGGCAGATCGTGGCGGCGCCGGCCCATTGACCCGGCTGGTCGGCTCGTCGGCCATCGGCCATACGCGCTACGCCACGTCCGGCAAGGGAGCGGGGCCGGCGTCGATCCGCAATATCCAGCCGCTCTGGACCGATCTGGACGAGACCGGCGGCTTCGCGCTCGCCCACAATGGCAATCTGACCAACGCGATGGCCCTGAAGGCGGAACTTCGCGCCGAGGGACGCCGGTTCCAGTCGACCAGCGACACCGAGGTGATCCTGGATCTGATGGCCCGCAGCCGGGAGCGCCGGCTCGCCAACCGCCTGATCGACGCGCTGAGCCGCGTCGTGGGCGCCTACTCGATCGTCGGCCTTTCGGCCAAGAAGCTGATCGGCGTGCGCGATCCCTCCGGCGTCCGGCCGCTGGTGCTCGGCCGGCTCGACAACGCCTGGATCATCTGCTCGGAAACCTGCGCGCTGGATATCGTCGGCGCCACTTTCGTGCGTGATATCGAGCCCGGCGAGATGATCGTCATCGACGAGGACGGCATGCAGACGCGCCGCATCGGCGCCGCGCCGCGGCGCTTCTGCATTTTCGAATACATCTACTTCTCCCGTCCCGATTCCTTCGTCGAAGGCCGCAACGTCTACAGCATCCGCCAGGCCATCGGCCGGGAGCTGGCGAAGGAGGAGACGCACAGCGCCGACATGGTCATCCCGGTGCCCGATTCAGGCACGCCGGCCGCAGTGGGCTACGCCAAGGAAAGCGGTATCCCGTTCGAACTGGCGGTGACGCGCAGCCAGCTTGCCGGCCGCAGCTTCATCGAGCCGGATCAGGAAAGCCGCGAGCAGGTCGTGCGCCGCAAGCTGAACGTCAACCGCGACATGGTCAGGGGCAAGAGCGTGGTCCTGGTCGACGATTCCATCGTCCGCGGCACCACGTCGAAGATCCTGGTGAAGATGTTCCGGGACGCCGGCGTGCGCGAGGTTCACATGCGCATCGCCAGCCCGCCGACGCGCAGCCCCTGCTATTACGGCGTCGACACGCCCTCCAAGGGGGAACTGATCTTCAATCAGTACGCCAATCTTGAGCAGATGGAGCGTCATCTGGGCGTCGACAGCCTGCGCTATCTCTCGGTTCCGGGCATGTACCGGGCGGTCGGCGAGACCGACATCCCCGAGGACGAGACCGAATGCGGCGCAAAGGCCGGCTATTGCGATGCCTGCTTCACGGGGAAGTACCCGATCCGCCTGGTCGACAATTCCGAAGGCAGCGTCAACCAGAAGGACCTGTTCCGCGAACTCGGCTACTGACCCTGGGGCCGCGCTTCCGCCAGTTCGGACTCGATGAAGGTGGCTATCATGTGCCGTGTCGCCGCCTCCCGGCAGTCGCGCAGATGCGTCAGGTGTCCAGGACCATTGCAGTCATAGCCCACGAGCTGCACTGAATCGGGCCAGGTCTCGGTCAGGAAGCGGAGTTCCTGCGGCCGGTTGAACGGGTCGCCCTCATAGGCGAAGACCAGCGCGTCCATCCTCTCCGCCGTCTTCATGTGCGCGATCTGCCTTGGCCGCGCCTCCTGCCGCCAGCGCGGGTAGACGTTGATCTCGTCGCGGGGGCCGGCAAAGGACGGGGCGAAGGCGATTGCACCATTGAAGCTGTCGCCATGCTCGATGGCGGCCATGAGTGAGGACCAGCCGCCGGCCGAATGGCCTGCCACGAAGATGCGCTCGGCTGTGACGCCCAGGGCGTTCAGCCGCGCAATCGCCTCGGCGATCTCGTCGACGCGGTGATAGACGTAATTGCCCGTCGGCCGGTCGCGGTCCTCGAGCGTTTCCGAACAGAGCTTGTAGACATGGAGGCGCTCCATCCTGAGTCGGCGGAGACTCGGCGGTACGCTGTTGTGGTAGGCGTCGCAGTCCTCGCGGCGCTGGGGCCGCTCAGTTCCGTGGTTGTAGATCACGACGATGGCGCTTCCGGGCCGGTCGATGACGTCGGGGCTGTCGACGATCCGGGCCTCGGGCGGCAGTGTCGATGCCGTCTGCGGAACGCTGTTGATCGAGGGCGGGCCGGTGTTGTTGCGGGCGCCGCCTTCATCGCCGCAGGCGGCCGCCACGCACAGCGTCAGCAGGGAGAGGGCCGCCATCGTCGGTCTCATCTGTCTGCGGCCCTTCGCGGTCGGTGACGCTCCCGTCGTTAACTGTCGATCCGAACCCGCCCGTTCAACCCTTGGCTCAGTGAATCTCGCTCGGGTCGTGGTGGGTATCCAGGTTGCGGAAGATGGTGAACTCCGGCTCGAAGAAGACTTCCATTGTGCCCGTGGGGCCGTGGCGCTGCTTGCCGATGATGATTTCCGCGCGGTTGTATATCTGCGCCATCTTCTGCTGCCACTGCTCCATCTCGGCGAAGTTCTCCTCGTCGGGCTTGTCCTTCTGGGCGTAGTAGGCCTCGCGGTAGACGAACATGACCACGTCGGCGTCCTGTTCGATGGAGCCGGATTCGCGCAGGTCCGAGAGCTGCGGCCGCTTGTCCTCGCGCTGCTCCACCTGGCGCGAGAGCTGTGAGAGAGCGAGGACCGGCACGTTCAGTTCCTTGGCGACCGCCTTGAGGCCCTGGGTGATCTCGGTCAGTTCCTGGACCCGGTTCTCGACGCGCTTCTGCCCGGACGGCCGCATGAGCTGGATGTAGTCGATGATGATGAGGCCAAGACCGTGCTGGCGTTTCAGCCGTCTGGCGCGGGAGCGTAGCTGGGCGATGGAGAGTGCTGGCGTGTCGTCGATGAACAGCGGCAGATCCATCAGTTCCTGCGTCGCGGGCACCACTGTGTTGAGGTACGCGTTCTTGTCGATGCGCCCGGTGCGGAGATCGCTGGAACTGATCCGGGTCTGTTCGGAGACGATGCGGGTGGCGAGCTGTTCGCGGCTCATTTCCAGGCTGAAGACGCCGACCACGGCGCCTTCGGCGTCCACGATATCGCCGGCGTCGTTGTAGATCGGCCGGTAGGCGCGCGTGGCGTTCAGCGCGATGGTCATGGCCAGCGCAGATTTGCCCATGCCTGGTCGGCCGGCGAGAATCAGCAGGTCCGTGCGGTGCAGGCCGCCCAGGCGCTGATCCATCTCGCGCAGACCCGTGGTAACGCCGACGAGTTGGCCCTCGCGCTTGTACGCCGCCTCGATGCGGTCGAGGCTCTCGGCCACGGCGATCTTGAAGGATCGGAAGTCGTTCTTCACCTCGCCGGCTTCGGCCAGGGTGTAGAGGCGCGATTCCGCATCCTCGATCTGCTGGCTCGCCGCGTCGGTGAGGTCCGCCGTGCGCCCGCGCTCGGCCATTTCCTCGCTGAGCAGGATGATTTCCCGGCGGAGGAAGAGATCGTAGAGGATGCGGGCGTATTCCTCCGCCCGGATGACGTTGACCGCGCGCGCCGTCAGGTCGACGAGGTAGCCGGGGCCGCCCAGTTCCCTGATCGCCGCGTCCTGTTCGAAGCGGGTCTTCAGCGTGACCGGATTGGCCAGTTCGCCGCGTTCGATCAGTGTAAGGATGGATTCGTAGATGCGGCCGTGCAGCGGCTGGAAGAAGTGCTCCGGCTTCAGGAAGTCGAGCACCCGCGCCGCCGCGTCGTTGTTGTAGAGCAGGGCGCCGAGAAGCTGCTGCTCGGCCTCGAGATTATGGGGCAGGACCTTCGGCGCGGCGTCGCCGCCTTCGTGGTCCGGCGCATCGCCGGGGAACGCTGTGATGTTGTCGGACATGGTGCCGATCCTATCACGGCGCGCCACGCGGATCAGGATCGAACGATCCCCGCCCGGAAATCAGGCGGGGATCGTTTTGTCCACAATGTGGATGAAATCGTGGATCAGTTGCCGCCTGCGGCCCCTTCCTGATAGGGCTTCTCGCCCGATTCGTAGGCGGTGTCGTCGTCGAACTGGGATTCGAATGTGTCGACGGCCTCGCCGACCGCCTGTTTGAAATCGCGCCAGACCTCGGCGCTCCAGTCTTCGTCGTGCGTGACCCTGGCTTCGTCCAGTTGCGAGGAGATGTCCCGTCGAACCGAGCGCATTTCCGCGACGCGATCTTCTTCCTCTTCCGGTGACACGCCATCCTCGCGGGCAGCTTCGCGCCAACCGGCGATGCGTTCGTCCATGGCGTTCAGCATGTCGTCGCCTGCCTGAACGGCCGCGTCCTTCTGCTCGGCAGTGAATCTTGCGAACTCGTCCCAGGCCTTCTGAAGTTCGGAGCGCTCGCCGGTCGGGGCTTCGCCTGCCGCGCTGCCGGCGTCGGAGACTTCATGCTGATTGCCAGCATTCATGTCGGTCTTGCTGTCGCCGGCCTGGACGGCCATGGGCATCGCCAGCATGGCGGCGATGCAGGTCGTGGTGAGGAGATTGCGATTCCTGTTCATCTTGTTTCCCCTTCGTCTTCTTGATCGCTTGCGGCGAAAGATGGGGAAGGGCGCCGGGCCGCGCCAACCCCCGTGCGTCCAAACGTACCGGTCGCCCCGGCAGCGTCAGCGGATGCGCTGGGCCCGGTAGATGCGGTTGTCGGTGGGGCTGATCACCAGTTCGTTGATGCAGACATGGGGCGGCAGTGCGGCCAGCCAGGCGATGACCTCGCCCATGTCGGCCATCTGCACCATCTTTTCCAGTTCCTCCGGCGGCGGTGGCACGGGACGGGCGTCCATGATGGGCGTATAGACCTCGCCCGGACAGAGTGCCGTGGCGCGGATGCCGTTGCCGCCTTCCTCCATGTTGATCAGCTCGTTCATGGCGCTGACCGCATGCTTGGCGGCGTTGTAGGCGGCCCCGGCCAGATAGGCGGGCCAGCGGCCCGCCCAGGAGGAGACGTTCACGATCAGGCCGCCGCCCCGGGCGCGCATCATCGGCAGCACCGGATGGATGCACTGGAAGACGCCGTTGACGTCGACGTCGATGACCTGCCGCCAGTCGGCGACGCTGAGGCTGTCCAGATGACGGTCCTTCACGTTGAGGCCGGCGTTGGCGACCAGCACATCGATGCCCCCGAAGCGCTGCTGGGTGCGGCCGGCGACCGCGGCGCAGGCGTCCGGGTCGGCCACGTCGAGAGGCTCGACCACGCAGGTTCCGCCGCCGTCCGCGATGATCGCGGCGGTTTCGTTCAGCGGTTCGGGGCGGCGTCCGCTGGCGACGACTGCGAAGCCGTCACGGGCGAGCGCGACGGCGGCCGCCTGACCGATTCCGCTGCCCGCGCCGGTGATCCATGCAGTCCGTGCATCCGCTGTCGCCATGTCCGCCTCCCGTCGTTCCACCATCCACCTGGGGAACGAGAATAGGCCGTGCGCGGAGGGGCGGCCAGCGCAGCTACAGGTCCAGTCGAAGGCGGGGCAGTGTGCGGCCCGGAATCGAGTCGGAGGGCGACTCGCTGACCAGTCTTGCGCCCATGTGTTCGTAGAACGGCCGGGCGTTGGGATCGGAATCGATGTAGAGGCAGCGCGCGCCGGCCTCACGCGCCTTGTCGGCGATGGCGCGGAAAAGCACACCACCCAGACCGGTGCCGATGCATTCGGGTGTGACGAACATGTTCCACAGGCCCAGCACGTCCGCGTCCGGTTCCAGCCCCGCCATGGCGACGAGCCGGCCGCCTTCCTCGGCTACCAGCATCGTCCGTTCGACGATCTGGTCGGGGGTCACCGTCAGCTCGTCGCGGCAGGCATCCATGAAGGCGGCGTCATAGCCCCAGTGGGCCTTGGAGCGGAGAGCGAGTTCCGTCAGCACGGCGGAGTCTGCGGCTACGGCAGGGCGAATCTGCACCGTTCTGTCCCCGAAAAGAAAAAAGGCGGGTCCAACAAGTGGACCCGCCGAGTCTAACAGGGAGGCTTCACGTCTCAAGAGACGTCGGACAATCCGACAGGGAGGCGCCGGATCGCCCGTCGATGCTGCGATGCAACATCCATGCGCGAGATGTAGGTCGTCGGCGTGGTGAAATAAAGTGGTACAGTCGAAATTCAGCTATGCAAATGTCGCAGAGCTATAACGTACTGAAAAAGCACAACTTCCGTTTACGTAAACTGATTTATTAAAAAATGTTGCCCTTCTGCCACTCTCAGAACTGGGTATCCGAGACCTGCTGGATGAGGAAGTCCCGGAAGACCGCGATTCGCTTCGAGTTCCGGAGTTCCTCCGGATAGACGAAATAGGTGTCGAAACTCGGGCCCGCGATGTCATCGAGCACGCGTACGGCCTTGCTGTGGCCCTGGACGATGTAGTCGGGCAGGGCGGCGATGCCGAGGCCGCTTTCGACGGCCAGCAGCAGGCCGTAGACGTTGTTGACGGTCAGCACCGGCCGGCGGGGCCGGTTGGGGTTGGCGCCCAGCTCCATCACCCAGTTGCTGGTCGGCACCGGGGTCACCGTTTCCGCGCCGTAGATGATCAGGGCATGCTTGTCGAGATCTTCCGGGGCCTTCGGTGTGCCGCGCCGCTTGATGTAGTCGGGCGAGGCGTAGAGGTGGAAGTTCATCGAGTTCATCTTGCGCTGGATGAGATCCGGCTGGGTCGGCGGCCGGAGCTTGATGGCGATGTCGGCCTCGCGCATCGTCAGGTCGACCTCGCCGTCTGTCAGCACGAGATGGACCGAGATGTCCGGGTAGGCCTCGATGAACGCGCGGATGCGCGGTGTCAGCCAGGTCGAGCCGAGGCCGACGGTGGTCGAGACCGTCAGGTCGCCGCGCGGCTTCTCCTTGGCGTCGGTCAGCATGGCCTCGGCCATGGCCAGCTTGGAGAACACCTCGCGGGCGGTCTTGTAGAGCAATTCGCCCTGTTCGGTGAGGATGAGGCCGCGGGCGTGTCGGCGGAACAGCGTCGTCCGAAGGCTCTCCTCCAGGGCGCTTACCTGCCGGCTGACCGCCGACTGGCTGAGGTTCAATAGTTCACCCGCATGAGTGAAGCTTCCGGCGTCCGCGACCGTGTGAAAAATGCGCAACTTGTCCCAATCCATGGGGCCGAAAATATCCAGTGCGCACGAGTCGACAAGCAAAAACGACGGGCAGGCCCGCCGCCGGGCGCGAATTCTACTCCGCGGCCTGGGGCAGTTCGGCGGCGGCGGCGAACTTTTCGGCCTCCAGCGCCGCCATGCAGCCGGTGCCCGCGGCCGTCACGGCCTGGCGGTAGATCTTGTCCTGGACGTCGCCCGAGGCGAAGACGCCGGGTATGTTGGTGGCGGTCGAATCCGGCGCGGTGAGGATGTAGCCTTCATGGTCCATGTCGACCTGGCCCCTGAACAGCTCGGTGTTCGGGTTGTGCCCGATGGCGACGAAGACGCCATGCACCGGGATCTCCCGGGTCTCGCCGCTGGTCGCGTGACGGATGCGCACCCCGGTGACGCCCAGCGGATCCTCGTCGCCGAGAACCTCGTCCAGGACGTGATCCCAGACCACCTCGATCTTGTCGTGCTTCAGCACCCGCTGCTGCAGGATGTGCTCGGCGCGGAGCGAATCGCGGCGGTGGATGAGCCAGACCTTCGAGGCGAAGTGGGTCAGGAACAGGGCTTCCTCGGCCGCGGTGTTGCCGCCGCCGATGACGCAGACTTCCTTGCCGCGGTAGAAGAAGCCGTCGCAGGTGGCGCAGGCCGAGACGCCGAAGCCCTGGAACTTCTGCTCGCTGGGCAGGCCGAGCCATTTGGCCGAGGCGCCGGTGGAGATGATCACGGTCTCGCCGACATAGGTGTTGCCGCCGTCGCCCTTCGCCACGAAGGGCCGCTTCGACAGATCGATTTCGGCGACGATGTCGTGGACGATCCGGGTGCCGACATTGGCTGCCTGCTTTTCCATCTGCTCCATCAGCCACGGGCCCTGGATGACGTCGGCGAAGCCGGGGTAGTTCTCGACGTCGGTGGTGATGGTGAGCTGACCGCCAGGCTGGATGCCATGCACCATGACCGGCTGCAGGCCCGCGCGCGCGGCATAGATCGCCGCCGTGCACCCGGCCGGACCCGACCCGATGATCAGAACCTTGGTCTCGATGGTTTCGGCCATGGGAGTCTCCGCTGGTGAGGCTGGGGCGCAGGATGAAGGGATCACCTATTTCGTCAAGGGCGGGGCCGTGTCAAGTTCGCCGCCGTCACACGCCGGAGACTGCCCCATGGATATCGACGAGTTCCGCAGCCACGCCCATCAGATGGTCGACTGGATGACCGACTACATGGCGCGCGTCGAGGATTTTCCGGTGCGGGCGCAGACGAAGCCGGGAGAGGTCGCGGCGAAACTGGCAGCGAGCGCCCCGGCGGCGGGCGAATCGATGAACGCAATCATGAGCGACTTCGTCCGCGACGTGCTGCCGGGCATGACCCACTGGCAGCATCCGTCCTTCTTCGCCTATTTCCCCGCCAATTCCAGCCCGCCTTCGGTGCTGGCGGAGATGCTCACGGCCACGCTCGGCGCCCAGTGCATGATGTGGCAGACCTCGCCGGCGGCCGCCGAGATGGAGGGCCGCGTGCTGGACTGGCTGCGGCAGATGATCGGCCTGGACGCGGGCTTCACCGGCGTGATCCAGGATTCGGCCTCGGGCGCGACCCTCTGCGCCCTGCTGACGGCGCGGGAACGGGCCACGGACGACATGGCGAACGAAGCCGGCCTGGCCGGCGGCCCGGAACTCGTCGTCTACTGCTCCGACCAGACACACACCTCGATCGAGAAGGGGGCGAAGATCGCCGGGTACGGGCGGCGGAACGTGCGCAAGGTGGCGACCGGCGACGATTTCGCCATCGTGCCCGGCGAACTGGCGCGGACGATCGACGACGACATCGCTGCGGGGCGCAAGCCGGCCTGCGTCGTCGCCTCGCTCGGCGCGACCGGCGTCGGCGCCATCGACGATCTGAAGTCGGTCGGGGAGATCTGCGCCGCCCGCGGCGTCTTCCTGCACGTCGACGCCGCCTGGGCAGGCGCGGCGCTGATCCTGCCCGAGTGCCGCTGGATGCTGGAGGGACAGGGGAACGTCGACAGCCTCGTCTTCAACCCGCACAAGTGGCTGCTGACCAATTTCGACTGCGCCGCCCATTTCGTGCGCGACCCGGAGGCGCTGGTCCGCACCTTCGCCATCGACGCCACCTACTACCAGGGCCCCGAAACCGGGCAGGTCGCCGACTACCGCGACTGGGGCGTGCCGCTGGGACGCCGTTTCCGCGCCCTGAAGCTCTGGTTCGTGCTCAGGAGCTATGGCGTCGAGGGGCTTCAGGCATTCCTGCGAAGCCATATCGCGCTGGCCGAGGACCTGGAGCGGCGCATCGCCGCCGAGCCGGATTTCGAGCTGGTCGCGCCCCGGGTGCTCTCGCTGATCAACTTCCGCTACCGCCCGGAAGGCGCGGACGACGCGGCCTGCGACGAACTGAACGAGAGGCTGCTGCTGGCGCTGAACGATTCAGGCGAGGCCTATTTCACGCCCAACCGCGTGCGCGGCCGCTACGCCATCCGCATTTCGATCGGTCAGGCCCGCACCGAAGCCCGCCATGTCGACGCGGCCTGGGATCTGATCGGAAGGACGGCGCGGGCGCTCTGAGGCAGGGCTACTCGTCGCCCATGCGCAGTGCGGCCATGAAGGCCTCCTGCGGGATGTCGACCTTGCCATAGGTGCGCATGCGCCGCTTGCCGGCCTTCTGCTTCTCCAGCAGCTTCTTCTTGCGGGTGACGTCGCCGCCATAGCACTTCGCGGTCACGTCCTTGCGCATCGCCGAGATGGTCTCTCGCGCGATCACCGAGCCGCCGATGGCGGCCTGGATCGGGATCTTGAACATCTGGCGCGGGATCAGGTCCTTCAGCCGTTCGCAGAGCATCCGGCCGCGTTCGTAGGCCCGGTCCCTGTGGACGATCAGGGCCAGCGCGTCGACCGGCTCCGCATTCACCAGGATCGACATCTTGACCAGGTCGCCCCGGCGGTAGCCGATCAGTTCGTAGTCGAAGCTGGCATAGCCACGGCTGACGGACTTCAGCCGGTCGTAGAAGTCGAAGACGATTTCCGACAGCGGCAGTTCGTATTCGATCATCGCCCTGGCGCCGGCATAGGTCAGGTTGGTCTGGACGCCGCGCTTCTCCTCGCAGAGCTTCAGCACCGCGCCCAGATGCTCGTCGGGGCAGAGGATCGTCGCCTTGATCCAGGGCTCCTCGATGTAGTCGACCTTGACCGGATCGGGCATGTCGGCGGGATTGTGCAGTTCCACCAGCGTGCCGTCGGTCATGTGCAGCTTGAAGATCACCGAAGGCGCCGTGGTGATCAGGTCGAGGTCGAACTCGCGCTCCAGCCGCTCCTGCACGATCTCCATGTGCAGCAGACCCAGGAAGCCGCAGCGGAAGCCGAAGCCCAGCGCCGCCGAGCTCTCCGGTTCGAAATGGAAGCTGGAATCGTTGAGGCGGAGCTTGGCCAGGCTGTCCCGCAGATCCTGATAGTCCGAGGTGTCGACCGGGAACAGGCCGCAGAACACCACCGGGATGGAGGGCTTGAAGCCGGGCAGGGGCTTCGCCGTGGGCTTGCCTTCCTCGGTGATGGTGTCGCCGACGTCGGTCTCGGCGACCGTCTTGATGGAGGCGGTGAAGAAGCCGATCTCGCCCGGGCCCAGTTCGTCCAGCACGGTCATCTTCGGGGTGAAGATGCCGACGCGGTCGATCTGGTGCGTGGCGCCGGTGGACATCAGCTTGATCTTCATGCCCTTCTTCAACTTGCCGTCGTAAAGCCTTGTGAGCACGACCACGCCCAGATAGGGATCGTACCAGCTGTCGACCAGCAGGGCCTTCAGCGGCGCCGTCGAATCGCCGGCCGGCGCCGGGATGCGTCGGATCAGCGCCTCGATCACGTCGGGTACGCCCTGGCCGGTCTTGGCGGATATTTCGATGGCGTCGGAGGCGTCGATGCCGATCACGTCCTCGATCTGCTCCTTCACGCGCTCCGGCTCGGCCGCCGGCAGGTCGACCTTGTTCAGCACGGGCACGATCTCGAGGTCGTTCTCGATGGCGAGGTAGACGTTGGCCAGTGTCTGCGCCTCGACGCCCTGGCTGGCGTCGACCACCAGCAGCGCGCCCTCGCAGGCCGACAAGCTGCGGCTGACCTCGTAGGAGAAGTCGACATGTCCGGGCGTGTCGATCAGATTCAACTGATAGATCTCGCCGTCCGCGGCCTTGTGCAGCAGCCGGACGGTCTGCGCCTTGATGGTGATGCCGCGCTCGCGCTCCAGGTCCATGGAGTCGAGCACCTGCTGCTGCATCTCCCGGCTTTCGAGGCCGCCGGTCATCTCGATCAGGCGATCGGCGAGCGTCGACTTGCCATGATCAATGTGAGCGATGATGGCGAAATTTCGGATATGCGTGCGGTCCATGCGGCGGCTATGTAAGGCCTATGCGAAGGTCCGTCTACGTCGATTTGGGCACCGGGCGGGTCAGGACGGTCCCGACCCCCGTGGCCCCTGCGGTCCCCGCAGCAGCGCGCCCGGCAACGCACCCGTCGGATCGCCGTCGGCCAATATGGGCTGACCCGACTTGATCGTCATGCGATAGCCGCTGGCCCGCTGGATCAGGCGCCGGGCGCCGGTCGGCAGATCCCATGCCATGCGCGGCGCGTCGATGCCCAGGCTGTCGAAATCGATCAGGTTGATGTCCGCCAGATAGCCCGGGGCCAGCACGCCGCGGTCGTTGAGGCCGTGCAGCGATGCAGTGCCCTGCGTCTGCTTGTGGACCAGCCATTCCAGCGGCAGCAGCCCGCCCTTCTTCCGGTCGCGGCCCCAGTAGGCCATGTTGAAGGTCGGCAGGCTGACATCGCAGATGACGCCGCAATGGGCGCCGCCGTCGGAGCCGCTGAAGTGCGTGTAGGGCGCCTCCAGCATCTCGCGGACCGCTTCGAAGCCGTAGTCCGAATAGTTCAGCAGCGGGAAATAGATGAGGCCGCGCCCGCCGAACTCCAGCAGCGCGTCATAGGCGATGTCCTCGGGACGGCGGCCTTCGGCCTTCGCCCGCTCGGCGAAGCACTCGGAACGGTCGGGCTCGTAGTTCGGCGGATCGCCGAGACGGAACATCTTGTGCCAGCCGCGCAGGAAGAAGTCGGACATCTCTCCGCCCTTGCCGCCGGATTCCTCGGTGATGATCGCCTCGCGCACCGCCGGATCCTTCATCCGCGCGATCTTCTCCTCGTGCGGCAGGTCGCGCAGCGCGCGGTAGCTCGGCTTGCCCTGGAAGGGATGCAATGAGCCGTCGAGGCAGAGCAGGAGGCCCGCCGTGCGGCCCGAGACCTGGGCGTAGATCCGTCCGCCCTTCGCGTTGGCCTCGGCGATGCCCTGCAGCAGCTGGCGGTACTTGCGCGGCGCTTCGTCGTTCTGGAACAGCAGCAGGCTGACCGGCACGCCATAGCGCGCCGACAGTTCGCGGATCCATTCCAGGTCGCCGCCGCCTTCCTTCAAGGTCAGATCGGTGGCCATTTCCAGCACGCCGTGGCCGGCCCGGCGCATGCCGTCCGCGATGCCGAACATCTCCGGCGCGCCGGCCCAGGTGCCGGGGACATACTCGCCGGCCCTTGTCTTGTGGAAGATCGTCCGCGAAGTGGAGAAGCCGAGTGCGCCGGCTTCCAGTCCCTCCTGGACGATCGCGGCCATGCGGGCGATGTCGTTCTCGTTCGCGGTTTCCTCCTCGATGCAGCGTTCGCCCATGACATAGGCGCGGACCGCGCAGTGCGGCACCTGCGCGCCGATGTCGATGGCGCGCTGCTTGCCGTCGAGTGCATCGAGATAGCCGGGGAAATCCTCCCAGCCCCACTCGATCCCGTCGGCCAGGGCCGCGCCGGGAATGTCCTCGACCGATTCCATGAGTTCGATCAGCCAGTTTTCCTCGCCGGAACGGACCGGTGCGAAGCCGACGCCGCAATTGCCCATCACGACCGTGGTGCAGCCATGCCAGGACGAGGGCGTCAGGTAGGGATCCCAGAGGGCCTGACCGTCATAATGGGTGTGGATGTCGACCCAGCCGGGCGCGACCATCAATCCGTCGGCGTCGATTTCCCGCCGCGCCGGACCGTCGACCTTGCCCACCGCGACGATACGGTCGTCCTCGATGGCGACATCGCCGCTGAACGCATCCTTGCCGGTGCCGTCATGAATGCGGCCGCCCCGTATCACCAGATCATGCATGGCCCCTGTCCCCGCTGTGGCGCACTATGCGCGTCTCCCCGCGCGCAAGGAGGGCAGTATCTCAGGCCCGTGGCGCGGCGTACAGACGGGGAGGCGGGGAGGGGCTATGCAGCCTTGCGGGCCGCGATCACCCAGCCGTCGACGTCGGCGCCGGGCAGGTGGGCGCCCTTCTCCTTCTTGATGACCTCGAGCTTGCCCTGGGCTTCCAGGCTCTCCAGTTTCGCCGATACCCTGCCTTCGTCGTGGTACTTCTCGTTGATGCCGATGATCAGCGGCCCGCCGGGTTTCAGCACGCGGATCATCTCCTCCAGCGCGTCGGGGTCCACATGGGCGAAGCTGAAGGCACCGACAGCGGTGACGGCGTCATAGCTCTCGTCGACGGCGTCCATCGGCGGCTCGTTCAGATCGGTCTCGAACAGTGCGTCATAGGCCTTCGAGAGCTTCGCCTTCTCCAGCATCTCGGGGGAATAGTCGCATCCCTCGACATGGGCGTAGCCGTGGGCCCTGAGCGCCCGCCCCGAAAGCCCGGTGCCGCAGGCGACATCCAGGATGCGCGCCTCGCCGTCGGGCAGCATCTCGCGCAGTACCTCGGCGCAGCGCCCGGGCTGGGCGTACTGCTTTTCCTCCAGTTCCTGGTCGTAGACTTCGGCCCAATCCTCGTAGAGGGCGCGGGTCTCGCGCTTGTTCTGCACCTCGTAGGCGCGGTCGAAATATCGTTTGGCGGCCATGATACGCTTGGCTCCGTTCTTGTTGCTTGTGCAGACCTTCAATATCGGGTGTCCGGGCGTCCTTGCTCAACCCCCTGCGGCAGTAGCGTCCATCCAGTCCAGCACCTCGCCGTTCATGTCCGGGGCATAGGTGTGGCTCAGGTCGGCGATCTCCCGATAGGTGACGGTCGCTCCGGCGCTCAGCAGCCACTGATGCGCCATGCGCCATGTCCGCCGGGAACATCCAGTCGAGCGCGCCGTGAACCAGGTGGACGGGTAGGCCCTGGACCCGGCCGAAGTCGGCGAATGCGCCCAGCATGGGGTGGAAGGCGGCGGAGAACGGGGCGAGGTGCGTGAACGGCGAACGCGCCCGGAGCCCCGAGACATAGGTGAAGGTGCCGCCGTCGCTCATGCCGGTCAGCAGCATCCGCCCCGCATCGATGCGCCATTTCTCCCGCGCCAGCGCCACGATGCGGTCGAGATGCGGGGAATCGATGTCGTCGCCCTGCAGCGCCCAGGTGCCGCCCAGAGAGGTGGGTGCGATCAGGATCGCGCCGCGGCTGCGGGCGTCGCGAAGCCAGCTCCACAGGAAGCCGCGGCCACGGCCGGCGCCGCCGTGCAGTGCGACGATGAGAGGCCACTCGCGGTCCGGGCCGTAGTACTCCGGCACATAGACCCAGAAGGTCTGCCGGCTGTCGAGGTCCGGGCCGAATGCGAGGATGCCGGTTCCCTCCGGCGCTGCGCCCGCAAGCGATTGCGCCAGGGACTCATCGTCCCGGACCGCGGGATCCAGAAAGAAGCGGCTGACGGGTGGCAGGAAACCCGCGATCGGATAGAGCGCCTCCAGCGCCTTCGGCAGATGCCGCAGCGCCCCGTAGGCGATGCGGATGCCTTCGGGCGCGGCGGCGGCGTCGCGCAGGCCGGAGAGGGCGGCCTCGGCGTGGCCGGCCGCAAGCTCCAGCTGCGCGCCGAGCGGCGACAGGCGCTCGGGCCATTCGGGTGTGTCGGTCCGGGCCGCGCGCACGGCTTCCTCGGCCTCCGCCGCCTCGACGGCCAGCCCGGCGATCGCCGCCGGGTGCAGCCGCCGCGCCACGGATTGCAGCGCGGTCAGAGCCTCCAGAAGGGGCGTCAGCAGCCGCTCGATCCGGGCGGTCTCCGCCCGGTCGAGGTCGATGCGGATCTGTTCGGGCGCGCCATTGTCGGACATCAGGTCTCACCCCCACTTGCCGAAACCGCATAGTTTGCGGGATTGTCGCCCTGCGGCGTCCAGATTGACAGGAACAACATGGCCGATCAGTCCCTTCGCGAATTCATGACCCGCCTGGAGCAGGCGGGCGAACTGGTCCGCGTGAAGGAACCGGTTTCGACCGAACTGGAGATGACCGAGATCCAGACCCGGCTGCTGGCCGAAGGCGGGCCGGCGGTACTGTTCGAACACCCGGTCAAACCCGACGGCACGCGCGCCGAGATGCCGGTCCTGGTCAACCTGTTCGGTACGGTCGAACGCGTGGCGAATGGCATGGGCCGCAAGCCGTCGGAACTGCGCGAGGTCGGCGAGATGCTCGCCTTCCTGCGCCAGCCGGAGCCGCCGGGCGGGTTCCGCGACGCCATCGACAAGCTGCCGCTGCTGAAGACCGTGCTCGCCATGCGGCCCAGAACGAAGGGTTATGGCCCGGTCCATGACGTCATCCTGACCGGGGAACAGATCGACCTGAACCGCCTGCCGGTGCAGACCTGCTGGCCGGGCGAGCCGGCGCCGCTGATCACCTGGCCGCTGGTGGTCACGAAAGGCCCGTCCGAGGCGAAGGAGGACGACTTCAACCTCGGCATCTACCGGATGCAGGTGATCGGCCGCGACCGCACCATCATGCGCTGGCTGAAACACCGGGGCGGGGCGCAGCACCATCAGCGCTGGAAGGGGGCCAGGCCGGAACCATTGCCCGCCGCAGCCGTGATCGGGGCCGATCCGGGCACCATCCTGGCGGCGGTGACGCCGGTGCCGGATACGCTCTCCGAATACCAGTTCGCCGGCCTGCTGCGCGGCCGGAAGGTGGAACTGGTCGACTGCCAGACCGTGCCGCTGAAAGTGCCGGCGGAGGCCGAGATCGTCCTGGAAGGCCATGTCAGCCTGGACGAGACGGCCGAGGAGGGGCCCTATGGCGATCACACGGGCTACTACAACGCCGTCGAACGCTTCCCCGTCTTCCACGTCTCCGCGATCACCATGCGCAAGGATCCGGTCTACCTCTCCACCTTCACCGGCCGTCCGCCCGACGAGCCGAGCGTGCTGGGCGAGGCGCTGAACGAGGTCTTCGTGCCGCTGTTCCGCCAGCAGTTTCCGGAAATCGTCGACTTCTGGCTGCCGCCCGAGGGCTGCTCCTACCGCATCGCGGTGGTGTCGATGAAGAAGGCCTATCCGGGCCACGCCAAGCGGGTGATGCTGGGCGTCTGGTCCTATCTCCGCCAGTTCATGTACACGAAGTGGGTTATCGTCGTGGACGACGACATCGATGCCCGCGACTGGAAGGACGTGATGTGGGCGATCTCGACCCGCATGGACCCGGCCCGCGACGTCACCATGATCGAGAATACGCCGATCGACTATCTCGACTTCGCCAGCCCCGAGGACGGGCTGGGTTCCAAGATCGGCCTGGACGCCACCAACAAGTGGCCGCCCGAGACGAAGCGCGACTGGGGCACGAAGATCCGCATGTCCGACGAGGTCGTCGAAACGGTGAGCGAGAAGTGGCCGCGCCTCGGTCTGCCGGGCTCGGGAAAGCCGATCTGGTAGCAGCCGGAGAGCGGCTTGCCGGCCCGATCGGGGCGCCATTGCGGGTTCGGTTGAAATCGGTGTGAGGCCGTATATATTCCCGGCACCTTTGCGGAGGCCGCGCTGGGCGGAGGCCTCCTGACACCTCTCCTGCTAGATGGAGCCTATCTCATGTGGATTTCCCCGGCATATGCGCAGGCCGCCGGCGGCGATGGCGGCGGTCTGATGACCTTCCTGCCGCTGATCCTGATCTTCGTGGTGTTCTACTTCCTGCTGATCCGTCCGCAGCAGAAGAAGGCCAAGGAGCACCGCCAGATGGTGCAGAACGTGCGCCGCGGCGACACGGTGGTCACTGGCGGCGGCATCGTGGGCAAGGTGACCAAGGTCAAGGACGAGCAGACCATTCAGCTCGAGATCGCCGAGGGCGTCCGCATCGACGTGGTCAAGGGCACCCTGGCCGACGTGCGCTCCAAGACGGCGCCGGCGAACGATCCCGCGCCCGCCAACAAGGACGGCGGCGAAGGCGGCGGCGGCCTGATGGGCAAGCTCGGCCTCAAGAAATAACCCGGTCCGGGGACCTCAGCCGGCATGCTGCATTTCGAGAAGTGGAAGATCGCGGTCATCGCCCTGGTCTGCCTGCTGGGGCTCGCCTTCACGATTCCCAACTTCCTGTCGGAGGACACCCGGTCGGAGATACCCGATTGGCTGCCCAACCAGTCGATCAATCTGGGCCTTGACCTGCGCGGCGGCTCTCACCTGTTGCTCGAGGTCGACCGCGAGGCGGTGATTGACGACCGGATGACAGACATCGTCGAGACGATTCGCACCGATCTGGGCGACGTCTCGCCGCGCATCCGCCGTTCCGGCTTCCAGCGCGACGGCCGGACCATCGCCTTCGAGATTCGCGATCCCGCGCGGCTGGATGAGGCCGTCGAGGTCGTCCGCGATACGGTGCAGACCAGCACCGGCGTCGGCGGCGGCTTCGCGGCCGGCTTTGGCGGCGGCGGGGCCGAGGCAGAGGTCGAGACGGAAGGCAACCGGATCACCGTGCGGTTGACCGACGACGGCGTGGCCCAGCGCATGGTCCAGGTGGTGCAGCAATCCATCGAGATCGTTCGCAAGCGCGTTGACGAACTGGGCGTCGCGGAGCCGACGATCCAGCAGGAGGGCCTGGACCGGATCATCGTGCAGGCGCCCGGCCTGGACGATCCGGAACGCCTCAAGGAGATTCTCGGCAAGACCGCGAAGATGACCTTCCATCTGGTCGACCAGTCGGCCGATCCGTTCGACGATCGCGTGCCGCCGGGGTCGATGCGGCTCTACGAGCAGCCCGACGTCGAAGGCGGCCAGGCGCGCCCATGGATCATCCGCAAGAAGGTGGAGGTTTCCGGCGAGCATCTGGTCGACGCCCAGCCGACCTTCGATCAGGGACAGCCCGTGGTGTCGTTCCGCTTCGACAGCGTCGGCGCCAAGCGTTTCGGCAAGATAACCAGCGAGAATGTCGGCCGGCCCTTCGCCATCGTCCTGGACGACGAGATCATCTCGGCCCCGCGCATCAACAGCCCGATCCTGCAGGGCAGCGGCATCATCACCGGCGGCTTCACCGCCCAGACCGCCAACGACCTGGCGGTCCTGCTGCGTGCGGGCGCGCTGCCTGCGCCGCTGACCATCCTGGAGGAACGGACGGTCGGCCCCGATCTCGGTGCCGACTCGATCGCCGCCGGCGAGTTGGCCGCCGGCCTGGGGTTCCTTTTCGTCGTCATCTTCATGGTCGTGTCCTACGGGCCGGTCTTCGGCATGGCGGCCAACGTGGCGCTGGTGACCAACCTGGTGCTGATCATGGGTACGCTTTCCAGCCTGCAGGCCACGCTGACTCTGCCCGGGATCGCCGGCATCGTGCTTACCATCGGCATGGCGGTCGACGCCAACGTGCTGATATTCGAGCGCATCCGGGAGGAACTGGCGAACGGCCGCTCTCCGATCAACGCGGTCGAGGCCGGCTACAAGCGCGCTTTCGTCACCATCGTGGACTCCAACGTGACCACGCTGATTGCTGCGGCGATCCTGTTCGGCATGGGCTCCGGCCCGGTGCGCGGCTTTGCGGTGACGCTCGGCATCGGCATCGTCAGTTCCATGTTCACGGCCATCCTGCTCAGCCGCATGATCATTGCGACGTGGCTGCGCCGGCGGCGTCCGGCCTTGCTCAACATCTAGGGGGATTGCCGCATGTTCCGTCTGAGAATGGTCCCCGAGAAGACCGCCATCTCCTTCATGAAGTTCCGCATCGCCGCGTTCGCGCTGTCGTCGATTCTGGCGCTGGCCTCCGCCGGCCTGTTCTTCGGCGTCGGGCTCAACCGGGGCATCGACTTCGAGGGCGGCATCCTGATCGAGGTGGCCACCCAGGGCCCGGCCGACCTGGCCGAGATGCGCGACACGCTGGGCGGGCTGGGTCTCGGCGAAGTGGCGCTGCAGGAGTTCGGCGCCGCCAATGACGTCCTGATCCGCGTTGAACGGCAGCCCGGGGAGGCCGAGGCGCAGGAGGCGGCGATCGACACGGTCAAGGCGGCGCTCGAGCCGACCAATCCCGGCATCAGCTATCGCCGCGTCGAGTTCGTCGGACCGAAGGTTTCCGGCGAACTGGTGGAGGCCGCCGTGCTTGCCGTGCTGACGGCGGTGGTCGCCATGCTGTTCTACATCTGGCTCCGCTTCGAGTGGCAGTTCTCCCTGGGCGCCGTGGCGGCGCTGGTCCATGACGTGATCCTGACCATCGGGTTCTTCGCGATCACCCGGACAGAGTTCAACCTGGCTTCCGTTGCGGCGATCCTCACCATTGTCGGCTACTCGATCAACGACACGGTCGTCGTCTATGACCGTGTCCGTGAGAACCTGCGCAAGTTCAAGCAGATGCCGCTCGGAGACCTGCTCGACCGGTCGATCAACGACACCCTGTCCCGCACGGTGGTGACCGGCGTGACGACGCTGCTCGCGCTTGGCGCGCTGTTCTTCTTCGGCGGCGAGGTCATCCGCGGGTTCTCGGCGGCCCTGATCTGGGGCATCGTGATCGGCACCTATTCCTCCATCTTCATCGCCGCGCCGATGCTGCCGGCGCTGGGCCTGCAGCGCAATCAGCGCGAGGATGATGCCGAAGAAGAGGCCGCGGAGACCACCTGATGGACCTGACGCCAAAGGTGCCGGCCGACAGGCAGGTTCTGGAGGCCTATGGGGACCGGGGGTTCCGCGTGTCGGGACGGCGCCTGGAGGGATCGCTGCTGGTCTTTCCCAGGGAAGTGCTGTCCTGGCCGGTCGGCACCATGGACGAGTTGTCGCCGGAAAGTCTCGGTCCGATGATCGAGCGCGCCGGCGAGGTGGAGATCATGCTGCTCGGCGCCGGCGCCTCCATGGCCTTCGTACCCGCGACAGTGCGCCGGCACCTGAAGGACCATGGCATCGCCGTGGACGTCATGGACACGGGCGCGGCATGCCGCACCTACAACGTGCTGATGGCGGAAGACCGCCGGGTCGCCGCGGCGCTGATCGCGGTCGACTGAGATGCCCACCGTCGCGTCGCGCGGCGGCTATTGCTGGCCGGGGATCAGGTTGCCGAGAAGCTGTTCGAAGAAGCCGAGCTTGGCCCCCTGGGTCGGCGTCTCGCGCTTCACGTAGGCGACCTGCTGCGCGTCGCCCATGTCGTACTGGCGCAGGTTGGCGACGCGGCCGGTCTCGTCGAAATCGATGGCGACGACCTGCTGGGCGACGGTTTCCTCATCCAGCTCCGTATAGCGCTCGGACTGTTTCGAGATGTAGTACCAGGTGTCCGAATGCTGCTGGAAGGTCGCAACGCTGGAGGGGCTGCCCAGGATGTCGGTGACCTGCTGCTGGGTCGTGACGCCGACCTGGACCCTGTCGATGTCCTGCTGGTCGAGGTGGTGGCCCCGGGTGATGCGGTCCGGCGTGCAGGCGGCGATCGCCAGGACCAGGGCCGCGGCGGCGCAGACGGTGAGGATAGCGCGGTTCATCTGTCTCCGTTCCAGAATACGCGGAATGGCGACCATTGACTGGGCGGGCCGCGACGCCTAGCTGTGAGCCTTCGATTGCCCTTCGGGGCAGGCATTGTCAACAGGTACGGCATCGATGGCGCTCTTCGGCCTGTTCCGGTCCGATCCACTCAAGGAGGCAGGCTACGCCATGTATGGCGTGGCCGGCGAACACGCGCGTCTGCCGGCCTTCTACGAGGCGCTGGAGGTCGAGGACAGCTTCGATGGCCGCTTTGATCTGCTGGTCCTGCATCTTCACCTGATCATGCGTCGGCTGCGGACGCTGTCCCGCGACGGCCGGCGCGCCCAGCAGCATCTTTTCGACGTTTTCATCAAGGACATCGACCAGGGCCTGCGCCTTGCCGGCGTCGGCGACATCGGGATCGGCCATCGGGTCAAGAAGATGTCCAACGCCTATTACGGCCGCGTCATCGCCTACGACACCGCCATGGATGAAGGCGAGGGGCGCGCGCTGGAAGATGCCCTGCACCGCAATCTCTACCGTGCGCGGAACGTGCGGCCGGAAACGCTGCCGGCGATGGCGGCCTATGTCCGCGGCGCCGAGGCGCGGCTGGCAGCCGCTGCGGACGCGGACATCGTCGCCGGGCGCTTCGTCTTCGGCGAACCGGAACGGGAGAAGGAACATGTCTGATGCGCCCGGCCCGCCGCCGGTCTCCCGCCTGCTGAAGGTGGACAGCCTGGGACCGGAGGGCGAGGACTTCCACATCGAATTCGACGCGGCCGAACGCGAACGTGTCGCCGACGCGTTCGATGTCATTTCCGTGGAGGAAGTGGTGGCGGACGGGCATGTCTGGCCGGCCGACGGGGGCGCCTTCGTCGATTTCCGGCTGAAGGGCCGCGTGACCCAGGCCTGCGTCGTGACCCTGGAGCCGGTAAGCTGCGATGTTGACGAGCGTGTCAGCTTGCATTACACGCCCTCTACCGCCGCGTCCGCTGACCCGATAGTCATCGACATCACCGATGAGGACGATCCGCCAGAACACATGGTGGATGGCAAGATCGATGTCGGCGCGGCCATGACGGAACATCTCGCGCTGGGTCTGGATCCTTATCCTCGCCGGCCGGATGCAGAGCTGCCCGAAGGCGTCGGCGACGATGTGCCGGAGGGGCGTCAGCGGCCCTTCGAGGTCCTGGCGAAACTGAAGAATGACAAGGACGACAACGGCTCCGGCAACTGACGGACTGGTTGGGGAACGAGAAACATGGCTGTACCCAAGAGCAAGATTTCACCCTCCCGCAGGGGGATGCGCCGGTCGCACGACAAGCTGTCGGCGGCAAAGACGCACGAATGCCCGAACTGCGGCGAGATCAAGCGCCCGCATCACCTGTGCCCCGCCTGCGGCCACTACCGTGAACGCGAAGTCACCGAAGGCGGCGACATCGCCTGATAGCGGCGTTGCCGCGGGGACAGTGGATGGATCGCTCAATCGTCATATCGCTCGATGCGATGGGCGGCGACCACGCGCCGAGGGTGGTGGTTGAGGCGCTCCGCTCCGCCCGGCTGCAGATCCCCGATATCAGGTTCATCCTCTTCGGCGACCGGAACGCCATCGGCCGTTACATGGACGATGGCATGAAGGACTATGTCGAGGTCCGCCATACCGATCAGGTGATAGCGTCCGACGACAAGCCGAGCCAGGCGCTGCGCCGGGGCAAGAAATCGTCCATGCGGCTGGCCATCGACGCGGTGCGCGACGGCGAGGCGCAGGGCGTCGTCTCCGGCGGCAACACCGGCGCGCTGATGGCCATGTCGCTGTTCTCGCTCAGGCCGATCGCCGGCATCGACCGGCCCGCGATCGCCGGCTTCATGCCGACGATGCGGGGCGAAAGCGTGATGCTGGATCTGGGCGCGAACGCGGTCTGCGACGAGACGAATCTGGTGCAGTTCGCCCTGCTGGGCGCCGACTTCTGCCGCGCCGTGCTGGGCCGGGAGACTCCGTCGGTCGGCCTGCTTAACATGGGCGAGGAGGAGTTGAAGGGCGACGAGGTGGTGCGCGGCGCCGCCGAACGCCTGCGGGCGATGGACAATCCCGGCTTCCGCTATCACGGCTTCGTCGAAGGCACCGACATCACCCGCGGCGTGGTCGACGTGGTTGTCACCGACGGCTTCAGTGGCAATGTAGCCCTGAAAAGCCATGAAGGCGCGGCGCGCATGGTGGCCTACACGCTCCGCCAGGCGATGACGGCCTCCTGGGCCGGTCGCCTGGGCGCCTTCGTCGCCCGCGGCGCCTTCAGGCGCCTGCGCGAGCGTCTCGACCCCAATGGCTACAACGGCGGGGTCTTCCTGGGGCTCAATGGGGTCGTCGTGAAAAGCCATGGCGGCGCCAACGCCACAGGCTTCACCTCGGCGGTCCGGCTGGCGGCCGACATGGTTCGGGATGGCATGGTCGGCCGAATCACCCGAGACTTCGAGCAGGCGGGGTTCAAGGCTGAAGATCCGCAACCGAACGCGGGGAATGCATGATTCGAACTGTCGTCACCGGCTGCGCCGGCCATCTGCCGGAGCGCGTCGTGACCAACGCGGAACTGGCCGAACGGGTCGACACCTCCGACGAGTGGATCGTCGCCCGGACGGGCATCCGGACCCGTCATATCGCCGCCGACGGGGAAACCACCGGCGACCTGGCCGTGGCCGCCGGGCTCAAGGCGATGACCGCCGCCGGCGTGGGGCCCGAGGATATCGACCTGATCATCGTCGCCACGGCGACGCCCGACAACACCTTCCCTGCGACGGCGGCACAGGTACAGGCGCGGCTCGGCGTCCGCCAGGGCGCGGCCTTCGACATCCAGGCCGTCTGCTCGGGTTTCATCTACGGCCTCGCCACCGCCGACAATTTCCTCAAGGCGGGCCAGTTCCGGCGCTGTCTGCTGATCGGCTCCGAGACCTTCTCGCGCATTCTCGACTGGGAGGACCGCACGACCTGCGTGCTGTTCGGCGACGGCGCCGGCGCGGTGGTGCTGGAGGCGCAGGAGAGCGAGGGGGGGAACGACAGCCCCGGCGTTCTGACCACGCACATCCATTCCGACGGCCGTCATCACGACCTGCTCTATGTCGACGGGGGCCCGTCCTCGACCCAGACCGTGGGCCATCTGCGCATGTCCGGGCGGGAGGTCTTCAAGCATGCCGTCACCAACCTCTCGGCCGTGATCCAGGAGGCGCTGGACGCCACCGGGCTGCAGGCGGGCGACATCGACTGGATCATCCCGCATCAGGCCAACAAGCGCATTCTCGACGGCACCGCCCGCAAGTTCGGGCTCGATCCCGCCAAGGTGGTGGTGACCGTCGACCAGCACGGCAATACCTCAGCCGCCTCCGTGCCCCTGGCGCTGGCGGCGGCCATTGCCGACGGCCGGGTCAAACCCGGCGACCTGCTGTTGCTGGAGGCGATGGGCGGCGGCTTCACCTGGGGCTCGGCGCTGGTACGCTGGTAGCCGCTTCGCCCCGCGTCGGCGAATTACACGCAACGCTTTGACATCCCCGTTGTTTTCCCGCGTAATGGGTCGAAAGGCATCCACGCGGCAAAGCGTGTCAGGGGGGTTTTCAGATGAGTGGCTCGACGGTCACGCGAGCTCAGCTCGCGGAAGCAGTCTACCAGCAGGTCGGCCTGTCGCGGAACGAATCCGCGGAACTGGTCGAGTCCATCCTGCAGGAGGTCTCCGACTCCCTCTCGGAGGGCGATACCGTCAAGATATCCTCTTTCGGCAGCTTCCAGGTGCGCCAGAAGGGCGGGCGCGTGGGGCGCAATCCGAAGACGGGCGAGGAGGTGCCGATCGATCCGCGGCGCGTCCTGGTGTTCCGCGCCAGCCACGTGCTCAAGGACGCGATCAACGAAGGGCTGCTCGGCCGGCCCGCCCGCGGCTGACGGCCGTCCGCGCAGATCGCATGGCCAAATCGCCCGAAGCCTTCCGCACCATCAGCGAAGTCGCCGAGGAACTGGGCGTGCAGCAGCACGTGCTGCGCTTCTGGGAGACGAAATTCCCGCAGATCAGGCCGCTCAAGCGCGGCGGCGGGCGGCGCTATTACCGCCCCGAGGACGTCGAGGTGCTGCAGCATATCCGCCAGTTGCTCTACGACGACAAGTACACCATCAAGGGCGTGCAGCAGCTGTTCCGGGAGCAGGGCTCGGGCCGGCCGGCGGGCAACACCGCGTCGGCGGCCGAGGAACTTTCGGTGATCCGCCGCCGGGCGCTGGACGAACTGCGCGGCGAACTGATGACGCTCAAATCCGATCTGCAGCGCCTTGCAGCAGGCGATTGAAAGCCCGGCGAACCTCCTCTATGTTCGCCCGCGTCGGAGCGTAGCGCAGCCTGGTAGCGCACCATACTGGGGGTGTGGGGGTCGTGGGTTCGAATCCCGCCGCTCCGACCATTTTTCCGATCCTGTTTGTCTTTTACCGGTCGGCTGACGCGGTGCCGCTGAGGCCGCGCGCCATCCAACGATGCACGAAGCGGAGCTTCTCCGCGATCGCCGGCGTGTGGACGAAGGGATAGATGTCCGAAATCCCCATGGCGCGGTTGACGTGGTTCAGCGCCACGCCCAGCCGGGCGCCGTACGCCAGCAGCGTCGCCGCATCCTGTTCCGCATAGGCGTCGTAAGTCGCCGTCGGCAGGCCTTCGCCGGTCAGCCCGGCGGCCGCGAAACTGTCCACGATGTCTGTCAGGTGCAGCAGGTGCGCGAAGCTCTCCGCCCAGTCTTCGTGCGGGTGGCTGGCGGCGTAGGCCGTGATGTGGCGGCCCTCCCACCCGGGATAGGGGCCCTGACGGTAGTACTCGTTCAGGGCGGCGCCGTAGTCGATCCGCTCGTCGGCGAACAGCGCGCGGAATCCCTCCGGGAATCCGTTGTCGACGGCCAGGCGCTCGAAGAAGAAATGGCCGAGTTCGTGGCGGAAGTGACCGATCATGGTGCGCAGCGGCTCGTCGAAGTCCTCCCGCCGCCGCACGCGCATGACGTCGTCGGCCTCGGTGACGTTGATGGTCACGATTCCGGATTTGTGACCCATGGAAACCGCTTGCGCGCCGCCGCTCATGGCTTCGGCCAGCATGTGGAATACGGGCCGGGGCCCCGGATCGGCGCCGGTCAGCCAGCCCCAGCGGGCGAGATTGGCCAGCACCCAGCGTTTGGCCAGTTCGGCATCCTGCCAGTGCCCGCGATTCTCGCCGTGGAATGTTTCCGGCACCACCTCCGTCATGGCGCAGCTGCGGCAGAGGCCGCCATCGCGGGCGAGCCAGTTGCAGGCGATCTCCGCCCGGTTGGCGCATTCAGCGCCGTCTGTGGCGAACCCCCCGGCTTCGGGGTCGAAGACGACAGATGCGCCGCAGGCGCAGGTCAGGTTGCGGAAGAACAGTCGGCCACCACAGGCCGGGCAAGTGAAGAGATGCAAAGAAGTCTCCTGGGTTCGAAGCCACGGGGCGCATTTGGCATCCGCCCGCGCGGGCGGCAAGCGTCGTCCAGGTTCAGGCCAGGAAGCGGGCGCGCCAGAGGGCGGCGATCTTCGCCGCATTGCCGGGGTCGATGCGCGGCTCGGACAGGTCGAAACGGGCGCGCCGGAGGCGCTTCAGGTAGAGCCGGGCAAGGGGGCGGATCAGCAGCGGCGCCCGCGCCGCTTTCGGGAGGCTGCGAACGGCCCGTGCCGACATCAGGTCGCGCTCCGCCATCTCGGCCAGTTCCGTCAGCACCGATTTCAGCTTCCCGGGATCGCGCCGCCCGATGGACTGCCGGGCGTCGGCAATGCCATGACGGCCAAGGAGGTCGCCCGGCAGCATTATCCGCCCTTGGGCGCCATGAAACGGAACCGCGCGGAGCAGCCCTGCCAGGGCATAGGCGCGGCCCGCGGCCTGCGCCGCATCGTGCGCGGCTGTCTCCGTCACGCCGGCGGCGAGCAGGCCCAGCCGCACCAGGTTCGACGAGGTCGCCTCGGCATAGGCGCCGAGGTCCTTCACCGTGGCGAAAGGCGCGTCCTCCAGATCGCGTTCGCGCGCGTTGACGAGTTCCAGGGCGAGATCGAAGGCCGCCTCGCCGGCCGCCGGCATCCAGGCTGCCAGCGATCGAACCACCGGATGGCGGCGCGGCTCGTCGCCCCGGCGCATCTCGTCCAGCGCGTCGCGCCACCATTGCAGCCGGATCTGGCCCAGCATGGGCTCGGACACGCGCTCCCGCGTCGCCGCGACTTCCAGGTTGAAGGCATGGAGGCCGATCAGCCGCTCGCGCAGGGCCGGCGGCGCGAACAGGGCGATGTAGAGCCGGTCCGGGTCCTGGCGGCGCAGGTCGGCGATCAGGTCGTCGAGATTGGCGTCGTCGGTGATGGCGGCCTCCGGTCCGGGGGATTTCCCGCCCGGCGGTTCAGAGATGCTCCGGGCCGGGAGTCAGGATGTCGAACTGCATGTCGAAGCCGTCAAGCATGTCGAACAGGCCCGTCACGACCGAGCCATCGCCGGTGACGGTGAGCGCGCCGCCTTCGAGAGCCTCGGCAACGGTCGCCTTGCCGACGATCAGCGCGACCAGCACATCGCGCCGCGTCGTCACCGTGGCCAGCGCGTCGTCTGCGACCTTGCCCATGATCTGGGTCAGGGTCTCGTTGGCCAGCGTCTGGCAGACGCGCTCTTCGCGGTCGGTGAGATGCCAGTTGATGCGCCAGCTCATGCCGGCGCATTTCGCCGGGTCGAGCCTCACGGCGATGAAGTCGAACAGCGTCTCGGTCGCCACCGCGCCCAGCAGGTCGGGGCTCAGGATCGGCCGCGGCGGCAGCTTGACCACGCCGTGGCGCAGCTCCTGTGCGGCGTAGAGATAGGCGTTGCGCCACGTCGCGCTCTCGGCCTGGTAGCCGAGTTGCTCGAAGGCGTCGGCGGCCAGGTGCCGCGCATCCCCGTTCTCGGGGTCGGCGAACAGCACATGATAGAGCACCTGGGCCACCCAGCGGTACTCGCCGGCGTCGAAATCCGCGCGCGCCTTCGCCAGCACGTCGGCCGCCCCGCCCATGTAGTCGACATATTTCCGCGCCGCGGGGACGGGCGGCAGCGGGTTCAGGTTCGCCGGATTGCCGTCGTACCAGCTCAGATAGCGCTGGAAGACGGCCTTGGAATTGTGGCTGACGGTGCCGTAGTAGCCTCGCATGCGCCAGTCGTCGGCCAGTGACGGCGGCAGGTCCAGCGCTTCGGCGATTTCCGCCGGCCGCCAGCCATGGTTCATCAGCCGGACCGTCTGGTCGTGGATGTGCTTGTAGAGGTCGCGCTGGCGCTGCAGGAAACCGGTGACGTTCTCGCGTCCCCAGGTCGGCCAATGGTGCTGGCAGATCAGCACCTCCGTCTTCGCGCCAAAGCGTTCGACAGCGTCCGCCAGGAAGTGCGACCAGATGCGCGGATCGCGCACCTCCGAACCCCGGAGCGGGCAGAAATTGTGCAGCAGCGGCGTGGCGTTCTCGGCCATGTTCAGCACTCCCAGGTCGGGGAAGAACATGTGCATCTCCGCTGGCGCCTCCGTGCCGGGCGCGAGGTGGAAGTCGATGGCGAGGCCGTCGACCATGTGCCGCTCCACGGGCTGGACGATGATGTCGGTCGGCGCGATCAGGCTGATCGTGCCGCGCGCCGTCACCTTGCCCAGGCCGGCGTCGACCTGGCCGCGCGGCCCGGGATTCAGCAGCCCGCCGAACTGGAACTGCGCGCGCCGGGTCATGGCGTTGCCGGCCAGCACGTTCTCGCCGCCCACGGCCTCCAGGAAGCCGTCGGGGGCGAAGACCTGCGCCGCACCGGAGGCGGCCTCCTCGGGCGTCAGCACGCCGCGGGCGCCGCCATAATGGTCGACATGGCTGTGAGTGTAGATCAGGGCCTTCACGGGGCGCCGCGGACGGTGCTCGAAAAAGAGCTCCAGTCCGGCGCGGGCGACCTCGGCGGTGGTCATGCAGTCGATCAGGATCAGCCCCTGATCGCCCTCGATGATCGTCATGTTGGCGAGGTCGAGGCCGCGGACCTGCCAGACCCGGTCAGTGACCGTGAACAGGCCGTTGTGCATGTTGAGCCGCGCCATGCGAAGCAGGCTGGGGTTGATCGTGTCGATCCCGGCGTCGCCGTCCAGGAAATCGTAGACGTTGAGATCCCAGACCTTCGTGCCGCGCTCGGTGGCGATGACCCCGCCGTCGAGACTCGCCACGTGGCCGCGGGCGGCGTTCTCGAAGTCGTCGCGGTCGGCGAAATTGAGCTTCCCGGCCAGCCCGCGGTTCGCCGCCAGCGTGGCTTCGCTGGCTTGTTTCGGCGTCTTCGGATCGGTCATCTGATCGCCCCCCCGCGTCAATCCCCGGAAGGCAGTCTACGCCCGGCCTTTCAGGCCGTCACCTGCGGCTCGGGAATGCCGGCGGCCATGCAGGCGGCGGTGACCGTATTGGCCAGCAGGCAGGCGATGGTCATGGGGCCGACGCCGCCGGGCACCGGCGTGATGAGACCGGCATGGCCAACGGCGGCCTCGAAGTCCACGTCACCCACCAGCCGGGTCTTGCCGTCTTCCTTCGGAATGCGGTTGATGCCGACGTCGATCACCGCCGCGCCTTCCTTGATCCAGTCGCCCTGGACGAATTTCGGCCGGCCCACTGCGGCGATGACGATGTCCGCCTGGCGGCAGAGGCCGGGCAGGTCCTTCGTGCGGCTGTGGGCGATGGTGACGGTGCAGTTGGCGTGCAGCAGCAGCATCGCCATGGGCTTTCCGACGATGTTGGAGCGGCCCACCACCACGGCATGCTTGCCCGACAGGTCGCCCAGCCGGTCGTGCAGCAGCATCATGCAGCCGCGCGGCGTGCAGGGCGTCAGCGCCGGCAGGCCGATCTGCAGCCGGCCGGTGTTGACGACGTGGAAGCCGTCGACGTCCTTGTCCGGGTCGATGCGGTCGAGCACCGCGGACTCGTCGATCTGATCGGGCAGGGGCAGCTGCACCAGGATGCCGTGGATGCCGGGGTCGGCGTTCAGCCGGTCGACCACGGCCAGCACCTCCTCCTGGGTTGCCGTGGCTTCCAGGCGGATCTCGTCGGAGCGCATGCCGCATTCCACCGTCTGCTTCGCCTTGTTGCGGACATAGACCTGGCTTGCCGGATCCTCGCCCACCAGCACCACGGCCAGGCCGGGCTTCAGACCGTGTTCGGCGACGAGCCGGTCGACCTGCGCCTTGACGCGGGCGCGGACCTCTGCGGCGAACGCCTTGCCGTCGATGATGTTGTCTCCGCTCATCCCGTGCCCCCTCCGATGGTCTCGATGCGCCGGCGCAACTCCTCGTCCGGGCCGGCAATCTGAAGCGTCTTGTCGCGGCCGGTTTCCCCGTGGACGACCTCGATGTCGCTCGGCGCGACGCCGAGGCGCTTCGCCAGCAGTTTGATGACCGCCCAGTTGGCCTTGCCCTTTTCCGGCGCGGCCGTGACCTTGACCTTAAGCCGCCGGCGTCCGTCCGCGTCCGTGAACCAGCCGTCGAAGCCCTCATGCCGCGCGCCGGGCGTGACCTTCAGGTCGAGGCGCATGGGGCCGGTCAGGTGTAGCCGGAGCACAGACCCATGATGTCGCAGATGATCAGGGTGCGGAGCACGCTGAGCAGCACGATCAGGACGATCGGCGAGATGTCGATGCCGCCCAGGTCGGGCAGCAGCCGCCGGATCGGCGCCAGGGCCGGCTCCGTGATGCGGAACAGGAAATAGCCGATCTGCCGCGCGATCGGGTTCTGCGGGTTCAGCACGTTGAAGGCCACCAGCCAGCTCAGGATCGCGTTCGCGATCAGGCAGATGATGTAGAACGTGATCGCGTAATCGATCAGGGTCGCAATCGCCAGCATGGGCTATCCTCGGGTCCGGGGCGTGGTTACCGCGCGAGAGATAGCCGCGCCTGCTCCGCGTGGCAAGTCAGGCAGGTGTCGCCTGGGGCAGCTTCATCCCGCCACGCGCCTCGAAGACGATCCGGACCTTCATGCCGATCGAGACCTCCGCCGGCGCACAGCCGATAACGTTCATCATCATGCGCGGCCCCTCGTCCAGGTCGACGAGCGCGATGACATAGGGCGCTTCCGCGGCAAAAGCCGCGGTCGGGGCGCGGTGATTGACAGTGAAGGTGAACACCGTACCGGTCCCGGCCGCGTCGATGAGGCTCAGGTCTGCCGAGCCGCAGGCGGTGCAGCGGTTGCGCGGATAGAACTGCGCCGCGCCGCAGGCGCCGCAGCGCTGGACGGTCAGCCGCTCCCCGGCGCAGGCGGTCCAGAAGCCTTCCGAATCGACGGTGGGGACCGGGACGGGCTTGGTCGTGGCCCTGGCGTCGCTCATGCCGCGCGCTCCAGTATCAGGGAGACATGGGCCGACAGCGTGCCGCCGTCGCCGTGGACGTAGCAGGTGGCGGCGTCCTTCACCTGCCGCTCGCCCGCTTCGCCGCGTAGCTGGCGCACGCCCTCGACGACGTGGAAGGCGCCGCCCGCCGCGCCGGAATGGCCGAAGCTCAGCAGTCCGCCATGGGTGTTGCAGGGCAGGGCGCCGCCCAGGTCCAGCGCGCCCTCGGCGGCGGCCGGGCCCACCGTACCCTTCTCGAAGAAGCCGATGGATTCGAGCTCGATCGCGAGCGTGATGGTGAAGCTGTCGTAGATCTCGGCCACGTCGATGTTCTTCACCGTCATGCCGGCCTCCCGGAAGGCGTCGGCGGCCGAGTGCTTGCAGCCGAAGCTCTGCAGGTCGCGGGGTGCGGCCATCAGGTGCTCGTGGGTGCCCTTCTGGCCGGCACCCAGGATGCGGATGGCCGGCTTGCCGCCTGTGGACCCGGCGGAAACCATAATGCCGGCCGCGCCGTCGGAAATCAGCGCGCAATCGAACAGACGGAGCGGCTCGGCGATGGGGCGGCTGGCCATGACGTCCTCGACCGAAAGCGGCTTCCGCATCTGGGCGTCCGGGTGGCGGCGGGCGTGATTGCGGGTGGTGACCGCGATGTGGGCCATGTGCTCCAGCGTCAGGCCGGTGTCGTGCATGTAGCGCTGCGCCACCAGGCCGTAGGCGGCCGGAATGGTGATGCCATAGGGCACCTCGAACTCGCTGTGGCCGAAGTCGGCGAGCGCGGCCACTGCCGCGCCGGGCGCCATGCCGGTCAGCCGGTTGTCGCCTGTGAGACACAGCACGTTGCGGCACATGCCGGATTCGACCAGAGCCTTCGCGGTCATCACGTGCAGTGCGCCCGTGGCGCCGCCGGCCGATACGCAGGCGGCAAAGGCCGGCTGAATGCCCAGATACTCTGCGACCACGTGGGCCAGCATCGGATGCGGCTCGGTGAAGGAATAGGCGCAGAGCAGACCGTCCACGTCCTTCAGGTCGATGCCGGCGTCGGCCGCCGCCTCGCGCGCGACGGTGGCGTGCAGCGACAGGGCGCTTTCCTCGGGCAGCTTCCCGCAGCGGGTGTTGGCGACGCCGGTGATGAATGCCTTCTTCATGTCCTGGGCGTCCAGCCGATGTGCACGGCTTCGGCGGTGCGGGTGATCAGTTCGTCCCGCCAGGTCGGCTCCTCGACGATGCGGAAATCGCCGAAGCGCCGCAGCAGGCCTTCGAATGCCGCCCGGCCCTCCAGACGGGCGAGCGGTGCGCCGAGGCAGAGATGGATGCCGTGACCGAAGCTGAGGTGGCGGTTGCGCTGCCGCGCCGGGTCGAACTCGCCCGGGTGTGCGAAACGGGCGGGGTCGTGGTTCGCGGCGAACAGGGAGACAAAGACGCGGTCGCCGGCCTTGATGGCCGCGCCGCCCACCGTCTCGTCCTGCTTGGCCACACGCACCAGCGCCTGCACCGGCCCTTCGAAGCGCAGGAATTCCTCGATCGCGTCGGGGATCAGCGAAGGGTCGGCGGCGAGCCGCTCGGCCTGCGCCGGATTACGGGCCAGCGCCATGGTGCCGTTGGCGATCAGATTCGCCGTCGTCTCGTAGCCCGCCCAGACGCAGAGCAGGATGGAATGGACGATCTCCTCGTTGCTCAGTCGGTCGCCGTCCTCTTCGTAGCGGATCAGGTGGGTCGTGAGGTCGGGGCGGGGATCGGCGCGGCGCTCGGCAACCAGACGCTCGAGATAGGCGACGAAGTCGAGCACCGCCTGCTGGGCGAGGCGGTGGCGGTCCGGTGTCTGCCGGCCGCCGAGCACGAACTTGCCCAGCGCATCGGCCCAGCGGCGCAGTTCGGGGATGTCCGCTTCCGGCACGCCGAACAGGTCGCCGATCACCATGGCCGGCAGCGGGTTGGCGAAGGCCGCCTTCAGTTCCGCGCCCCTGGAGCCTTCCAGCGGCGTCAGCAACTGGTCGACCCGCTCGTGCACCTTCGGCTCCAGGGCGTCCATGTCGCGGGGCATGAAGCCGGTGCGCATCGCCCGGCGCAGCCGGGTGTGGCCCGGCGGGTCCATGAAGACGATCCAGTCGCTCAGCACCTTCGCCAGCGTTTCCAGCCGCGCCCGGGCCTCGCCGTCGGCGCGTTCGATGACGGGACCGAACTTCTCGACCGAGAAGTGCGGGCTCGACAGGATCTGCCGGACATCCTCGAAGCGGGTGGCGAACCAGCCCTTGAGCGAGGGATTCCAGTGCAGAGGCTGTTCCTCGCGCAGGCGGTCGAGCACCGGCTGCGGCGCGGCGATGATTTCCGGATCGGCGAAGTCCACCGGTTCTGGCGCTGTGATCGTCATGGTCGCGCTTCCTCCCCGCATCCATCATGCGATATGGTACGCAGGCGTACAAGTTTGGGGAGGCCGCAATGACCGAGGTCTATGTCGTCGGGATCGGAATGACGCCGTTCGGGCGTTTTCTCGAGAAATCGGTGAAACAACTCACGCGGGAGGCAGTGGACGAGGCGCTCGCCGACGGCGGTCTGGGTGTGGGCGACGTGGAGGCGGCCTGGTTCTCCAACACCACCCAGGGCGTGCTCGAAGGCCAGTATCTCGTCCCCGGCGAGATCGCGCTGCGCGAGATGGGCTTCCAGGGCATTCCGATGGCGAATGTGGAGAACGCCTGCGCCAGCGCGTCGACGGCCTTCAACGCCGCCTATACGGCGATCAGGGCCGGCACATGCGGCATCGCCCTCGCGGTCGGGGCGGACAAGATGTACCACGAGGACAAGGCGCGCAGCTTCGAGATCTTCGACGGCGCCATCGACGTGCACGACCGCGCGGCGACCTTCGAGCGGCTGAACGCGCTGGGGGCAGGGGTCGAGACGCCGGCCGACGCCGTGCTGCCGAACTCCCAGCGCAGCCCCTTCATGGACGTCTACGCCAGCTGGGCGAAGTTTCACATGAAGACCTTCGGGACGACCCAGGCGCAGCTCGCCCATGTCGCCGCCAAGAACCATTTCCACTCGACGCTGAACCCGAAGTCCCAGTATCGCAACGACATCTCGGTGGAAGAGGTGATGGCGGCGCGGATCGTGTCCTGGCCGCTGACCCTGCCCATGTGCTCGCCGATCTCCGATGGCGCGGCGGCGGCGATCCTGGTTTCCGGCGACCTGCTCGACCGCTTCGAGAAGGCCCGCGCGGTGCGCGTCGCCGCCTCGGTCATGGGCACCGGCGTCGACCGGGAGCCCGACGACTACCGCCGGCACATCACCCATCTCGCCGCGAAGAGGGCCTATGACATGGCGGGCTTCGGCCCGGACGCCATCGACGTCGCCGAGGTGCACGACGCGACGGCGATGGGCGAACTGCAGCAGGTGGAAAACCTCGGGCTCTGCGAATTCGGCGACGGCGGCCGCGCGGCGGAAGCCGGAGAGACCCGCCTGGGCGGGCGGGTGCCGGTCAACCCCTCGGGCGGCCTCGAATCCAAGGGCCATCCCATCGGCGCCACGGGCCTGGGGCAGATCTACGAACTGGTCGGCCAGCTCCGCGGCGAGGCCGGGGGCCGCCAGGTCGAGGGCGCGCGCCACGCCATCGCCGAGAACGGCGGCGGCGTCTACCGCTTCGAGGAAGCCACCTGCGCCATCACCGTGCTGGCCGGCCCGGGGAACTAGCAGTTTCCGTCATCTGGTTTAACGCCTTGGCTTCCTGGGGCTTGACCCCGGGACCCAGTCTGGAGAGCTGCCGTACCGGGCCCTTGGATCAAGTCCAAGGGAGACAGTATTCCGGCATGGGTCTGACCTACGCCGTCAGCGTGCGCCTGACGGCGTCCTGCCAGCCGGCGTATTTGCGCGCCCGCTCGGCCTCGGCCATCTGCGGGTCGAAGCGGTGCTGCAGCCGCCAGCCTTCGGCGAAGCGGTCGGGTTCGGGGTAGATGCCGGCGTGCAGGCCGGCGAGATAGGCCGCGCCCAGCGCCGTCGTCTCGAGCACCTCTGGCCGGTCGACGGGCGCGCCCAGCATGTCGGCCAGGCACTGCATGGTCCAGTCGCTGGCGACCATGCCGCCGTCGACGCGCAGCACCGTTTCCTTCGACGCCGCTTCCGGCCAGTCGCCGCGCATGGCTTCCAACAGGTCGCGGGTCTGGTAGCAGACGGATTCCAGCGCCGCGCGCGCCAGCTCCGCCGGTCCCGTGCCGCGGGTCAGGCCGAACAGCGCGCCGCGCGCGTCGGCATCCCAGTAAGGCGCGCCAAGTCCGGTGAAGGCCGGCACCAGATAGACCTCCTGCGCCGGGTCCGCCTGGCGGGCGAGGGCGCCGCTTTCCGGCGCCGAGCCGATGATGCCGAGACCGTCGCGCAGCCACTGCACCGCCGCGCCGGCGACGAAGATCGAGCCTTCCAGGGCGTAGGTCCGCCGGCCGTTCAGCTGGTAGGCCACCGTGGTCAGCAGGCGGTTCTTCGAGGGCACCGGCGTCTCGCCCGTGTTGAGCAGGGCGAAGCAGCCGGTGCCGTAGGTCGACTTCATCATGCCCGGCCGGAAGCAGGCCTGGCCCACCGTCGCGGCCTGCTGGTCGCCGGCGATACCGGCCACCGGAATCGCCCCGCCGAACAGATCGGCTTCCGTCTCCCCGAAAAGGCCCGACGAGTCCCGGACTTCGGGCAGCATGGCGCGCGGCACGCCGATCAGCGCGCAGAGCTCGTCGTCCCACTCGCCCGAACGGATGCCATAGAGCAGCGTCCGGCTGGCGTTGGTCGCGTCGGTGGCGTGGACCCGTCCGCCGGTGAGCCGCCAGAGCAGCCAGGTATCGACGGTGCCGAAAAGCAGTTCGCCGCGCTCGGCCCGTCCGCGCGCGCCCTCCACGTTGTTCAGTATCCAGGCGATCTTGGTGCCGGAGAAATAGGGGTCCAGCAGCAGGCCGGTCCTTGCCGCCACCATATCCTCGTGCCCGTCCGCCTTCAGTTTCTGGCAGAAGCCCGCCGTGCGGCGGTCCTGCCAGACGATGGCGTTGTGTATGACGCGTCCCGTCTCGCGTTCCCAGACCACGGTCGTTTCACGCTGGTTGGTGATACCGATCGCGGCGATGCCGCCGGCGTCCACGCCAGCCGTCTTCATCGCCTCGCGGCAGGTCTCCACGGTCGATCGCCAGAGATCCTCCGGGTCGTGCTCCACCCAGCCGGAACGCGGGAAGTGCTGGCGGAATTCCTGCTGCGCCACGGCGACGACCGCGGTGTCGGCATCGAACAGGATGGCGCGGCTGGAGGTGGTGCCCTGGTCGATGGCGAGGATCAGTCCGGTCATCGCGGGCGGCCTCAGGCGCTCTTCTCGAACAGCTCGCGGCCGATCAGCATCCGCCGGATTTCCGATGTGCCGGCGCCGATCTCGTAGAGCTTGGCGTCTCGCAGGTAGCGGCCGGTCGGATAGTCGTTGATGTAGCCGTTGCCCCCCAGCGCCTGGATCGCCTCAAGCGCCATCCAGGTCGCCTTCTCGGCGGCGTAGAGGATGCAGCCGGCGGCGTCGTAGCGGGTGACCTCGCCGCGGTCGCAGGCCTGTGCCACCGCATAGACGTAGGCGCGGGAGGCGTTCATCGTCGTGTACATGTCGGCGATCTTGCCCTGCATGAGCTGGAACTCGCCGATCGCCTGACCGAACTGCTTGCGTTCGTGAACATAGGGAATCACGGCGTCCATGCAGGCCTGCATGATGCCCAGCGGCCCGGCGGCCAGCACCGCGCGCTCATAGTCCAGGCCCGACATCAGAACGCGCGCGCCCTGGTTCAGCCCGCCCAGAATGTTGTCCTCCGGCACCTCGCAGTCCTCGAAGACCAGCTCACCCGTATCCGAGCCGCGCATGCCGAGCTTGTCCAGCTTCTGCGCCGTGGAGAAACCCTTGAAGCCCTTCTCGATGATGAAGGCGGTGATGCCGCGCGGGCCCTTGTCCGGTTCGGTCTTGGCGTAGACCACCAGCGTGTCGGCGTCGGGGCCGTTGGTGATCCAGAACTTGTTGCCGTTGAGGACGAAGCGGTCGCCCTTCTTCTCGGCGCGGAGCTTCATGCCGACGACATCGGAGCCGGCGCCGGGTTCCGACATGGCCAGCGCGCCCAGATGTTCGCCGGAGACGAGTTTCGGCAGATATTTCCGGCGCTGTTCTTCGGTGCCGTTCAAGCGGATCTGGTTGACGCAGAGATTGGAATGCGCGCCATAGCTGAGGCCGACGGAGCCGGAGGCGCGGCTGATTTCCTCCATCGCGACGACGTGCTCCAGATAGCCGAGGCCGGAGCCGCCATATTCCTCCTCGACCGTCATGCCGAGCAGGCCGAGCGCGCCCATCTCCGGCCAGAGATCCCGCGGGAACTGGTTGGTGCGGTCGATCTCCTCGGCGCGCGGCGCCACACGGTCGCCGGCGAAGCTGGCCACGGTGTCGCGGATCATGTCCGCGGTCTCGCCGAGATAGAAATTGAGGGTCGGGTACTGGTTCGGGATCATGGTGCTGCTTCCTGCCCGTAGAACTGCATTGTGCCAACCAATAACGAAGCTGGCCGGGCCGCGCCAGCAGCTACATCCAGCGCGCAATCATGCGGTGCTGGACCGTCGCCTGTGCGGCGACGCGGTAGTAGTTCAGCAGTTCCCTCAGCGGATTGCCCATCCGCTCGAAGCCGGAAATGAAGGCGACGATGACGCCGACGCTGGTCTCGTCGCGGATCACCATGATGCCGCCGAAGATCAGCACGCCCAGCGGTGCGAGGCCGTTCATCAGGTTGATCAGGCCCTTCATGGCGAATTTCACCAGGAAGGTCTTCATGCGGTTGCCGTAGAGCCGGTCGATCTTCGCCTCGGCGCCGGCGTCGCGCGCGTCCTCGCCGATGACGTCGCTGAGGTCGCGCATGGTCTCGAGACGGCGCTCGATCAGGCGGTTGATACGGCGCTGGGCGACGGGGACCAGCAGCGCCTGCGGCACCAGCAGGACCGCGCCGAGCAGGGCGACCAGCGGCTCGACCACCAGCATGTAGCCGAGGATCGCGACCAGCATGCCCAGATTGGCGACCGGCTGGGACAGGCCTTCGCCGACGAAGCTGCCGAGCTTGTCCATCTCGGCGCTGATGATGGAGACGGCGCGGCCGGACTCGTGATTGTCCTCGTGGGGTTTCTCACGATAGAGCCGCAGCAGATGACCGCGGCCATAGCGGATGGCGCTCTCGCTGATCCAGCCCTGGTACATGCGCAGCGTGAATTTCAGCAATCCTGACAGCACGACCACGGCGAGGAACAGACCGCCGAGGAACAGCAGGTGCTCCAGGTCCGCCTTGTCCAGCGCCTGGTTGACGATGCGCCGCTGCAGTTCCAGCGGCGCCATGCTCAGGGCCGCGACGGTCAGCGCCAGAAGGCACAGCCAGATCTGGTGGTGACCGCTCATCCGCCAGACGAACTGCAGCAGGTTGTCGACCGGCCTGTCGTCGCCGGTCTGCCGAATGCTTCTTGGCCCGAGCCTCACGGATCCCGAAGCCCGAGGACATGGCGCGCCAGCGCGACCCTGTCCTCCAGCGTGCGCATGACCGTGTTGGTGACCGAGACGCGGGGAACGAGCTCCGCGAGTCCGGCGGCCTGATCCGCGTCGGCCGCGTCGATCACGAGAACGGAGGCCAGAGCGCCGTAATGCGCCGCGACGCCCGCTACTGACGATTCCCGGCCGAGTTCGGCCATCATCTTCGCCGTGGGCCCCTTGATGGCCTTGCCGCCGACGATGGGGGAAATCACCGCGATGGGGGCCGAAGCCTCGCGCAGCGCGGCGTCCATGCCGGCGAGCTTCAGGATCGGGTCGATCGAGATATAGGGGTTGGATGGCCCGACCACGATCAGGTCGGCGGCCCGGATGGCATCGAGAACCGCCTTCGAGGGCGCAGCCATATGCCCGCCATGCAGCGTGAAGCCTGTGACGGGGGGGGCCGCGCGCAATCGAACGAAATAGTCCTGGAAGGCGAGGGGGCCGTCGACCGTCTCGACGATTGTCGGCGCCGGCTCGTCGGTCATGGGCAGGATCGGATGTTCGACGCCCAGAGCCTGCGCCAGAGCTGCGGTGATTTCGGTCAGGTCATGCCCGTCGGCCGCACGCCGGCGGCGCTCGGCGTGCATGGCAAGGTCACGGTCGCCGAGGAAGAACCAGTCGGGCCCGCCAAGCTGGCGCAGGGTTTCCATGAAGGCGGAGGTCTCGTCGCGCCGTCCCCAGCCGAGAGCGGGATTGGCGAGACCGGAAAGGGTGTAGACCAGCGTGTCGATATCCGGGCAGACCGGAAAGCCCAGATGCTCGAAATCGTCGCCGGTATTGGCGACGATGGTCAGTCGTTCGGGCGGCAGCAGGTGCGAGAGGCCCAGCGCGAGCTTTGCCCCGCCGACGCCGCCCGACAGATAGACCACATTCGGCTCGCTCATCGGAACAGATCCATTTCACGGTCGCGAACCAGGTCAGCGGCGCGGCCTTCGCCCAGCATGTCGCCCGCGCCACGGACGATCGCGGCCGGCACGCCTTCGGCGGCCTGGCCCATGACGATGGAAGCCGCGGCCGCCAGTTCGTCGGCGATGGCGAGTTCGCTCGCCTGCATCGTCCGGCCGTCGCGGTCCGTCTGTCCGCGCAGGTCGGCGACCGTCTTCACGCCGGCGCAGCCGATGGCGATGCCGACCGAGCCCGCGCGCCAGGCGCGGCCCGGACTGTCGTTGATGACGACGCCGATACGCGCCCCGGCGCTCCTGCGGATCGCCTCGGCGCTCGCGTCCGGGTCGCGGGGCAGCAGCAGGACGAACTCCGAACCGTCCCGCTGGGGGACGTTGGAGGCGTCGATACCGGCATTGGCGAGCACATGGCCCAGCCGGTGGCGCACGATCAGCACGCCGGGCCGGTGGCGCACGATCTCCGTGCTCTCGGAGAGGATGACCTCGACCTGCCTGGGATCCTTGTCGCAGTGGCGCGCCACCCTGATGGCTCGTTCGCCGGGCGTCACCGTGCGCAGGTCGACGAAGCGGTTCTCGGCCTTCGAGACGATCTTCTGGGCGACGACGAGTATGTCACCCTCAGAGAATCCGCCTGCGGCATCGGCGGCCTGCCGCAGAAGTCCGGGCAGGTCGTCGCCCGCCCGGACCTCCGGCAGGCCGGACAGACCGATGACCTCGAGGCGTTGCGGCATGGCCGGTCAGTCGGCCCCGGGGATATTGGTGATGCGGATGCCGGCGCCCGGGCTCTTGTAGCGCTTGTTCATGAAGATCAGCACCGACGTCAGGGCTTCGGCGACCGCGGCGTTGTCGATTGGCCCGACATGCCAGCCCTTCATACCGCAGGCCTCGACCAGTTCGATCACCTGCTCGCGCGCGGCGACCGCGTTGCCGGCCACCAGGACGTCGCAATCCGGGTCGTGTTCGAGATCGGCGAGATGGTCAGCGGCCACGTTCTGGAAGGCGGAAACCACCTGCACTTCGGGGCCAAGTATCTCCTGCGCCAGCTTGCCGGCGGAACCCTCGGGCGGCATCTGCACGCGGCTCACCTTCGGCGGCACCAGCGGCACGGTCACGTCGACGAAGATCTTGCCCTGCACGGCGTCGCGCACGGCTTCGAGCGTCGGGCGGTGATTGCTGAAGGGTACCGTCATGACGACGATCTCGCCGGCCGCCGCCGCGGCGCTGTTCTCCATGCCTGAAGCCTCCGCGCCGGGAATGCGTTCGCGGATGTTCTCTGCGGCGGCAACCGCCTTCTCCTCGGTGCGCGAGCCGATGATCACCGGATAGCCCGCGCGCGCCCAGCGCAGCGCCAGTCCCGACCCAAGGTCGCCGGAGCCGCCGATGACCGCAATGCCTGGTTTCCTGTCCGCCATGTTCAGTCCTTCTCCCCCTTGTTCTCGATCCGGTCCGGCCAGTCGCTGTCGTCGACCGTCAGCACCCGCCGGATCTCGTCGGTCATGAATCCGATCGCCATGGGCCGCCGCACGCCGGGCAGCGCCGCCACGTCGTAGAGTTCCTGGACCACGCCCTCGATGCGCAGCCAGTGCACCACGTCGCCGCTCTTCAGGTCGATGACATAGAGCGCGCAGCGGGCTTCGGCATCCGCGCCCTTCAGTTTCTCGTCCAGCGCCAGCCCGGTGAAGGCCTGGTTCTCGCGCGGCAAGCTCAGTCCGACCACGGCGAAGTCGCCGACGATCGTCGCGCCTCGCAGGAAGCCGGGACAGAACGTCACCGGTTCGAAGCGGCCGGACTTCGGGTCGATATACCCGAACTCGCCGGTTCCCGCATTGGACAGCCAGAGCCGGCCGTCATGCCAGCGCGGGCTGTGCGGCATCGACAGGCCGTCCGCGACGATCTCGCCGTTGTCGACGTCGACGACCACGCCGCCATCCGTGCGGCGGTCGCGCCAGCCGTCGGCGACGTCGGAGCGGCTGACCGCCGTGACGTAGCGCGGGCGGCCATCGCGCATCGCCAGGCCGTTGAGATGGCAACGGTCCTCCGCCGCCAGCTTGCTGAGGAAGGGAGGCTTCCAGAGGGGCTTGAAGGAATGGCTTTCGCTGAGCGTCGCCAGACAGCCGAAAAGCGTTGCGGCGAAGACCAGGCGTCCGTCGCGGTCGACCGCCATGTCATGGACGTCGATATCGCCGGTGGTGTAGCCGACCTGGGGCACGAACAGCCGGTCATGGCCGCGATAGGTCTCGCCGGCGGGGAGCACGTTCTCCATCCGCCAGATCTGGTAGAGCGAACTCATCCAGATCGTCTGGCTGTCGGTCCAGAGCCCCATGCAGCGGTTGAAGGTGCGTTCGAAGATCGACAGCCGCCCGTCTGCGTTGAGTCCGATCAGAAACAGCTTTCCCGCCTGATAGGTCGTGAATGCCAGACTGACGCCCTGTTCGGCGAGCCAGTTGGGGAACTGTCTGGACGGCGTCAGGCGAAGCTTCTCCGCCTCGCTTCCGGCCGGGGCGTCGGCCGCCGGCTCCGTCTCCTGCTTTTCCGTCATGGGGGTTCCGCATCCGCCGAAGGACGCGACGCTGTAGCATGGGCCGGGCAGGCTCGACAATCGGGAGCGCCAAGGGGGCCGGCGGCCCTGCGAAAAAAGCCCCGGGCCGGAGAACCGGGCCGAGGCTTTCGAGTTGGCGTTTTGGGTTTCCCGGATTGCTCCGGGAAGGCGCAAGACAATAGTCGGACAACGCGGCCATGCCAGACTGTGACCCAAGTCACAGCGGAGAACGGCGAGGGCCCGAATTCTCGCCTATCACGCTCATGTGACAGACGCGCCGGAGGAAAACGGCGCGGTTCCGGCAACAATTGTCGGCAAGATGTTTCGTCTGGCCCGGACTGATACGGTCTGGTACGGATTCGGCGCAGCCGCGTACCGCATCCACCATCACCGACAAGGGAGCGGACACGGACGCGCAACCGGCTATAATGATCACGGCTGTTGGGGCCGCGAATCGTCCGGGCGTGACAGACGGCAATGCGGGGTGGATCAGTCGGCATGTCTCAGCAACAGACCATAGGCTCCCTGGCCGGGTGCGAGCTCCTGAAGGGACTGCCCGAGGCGGAAGTGGCCACGCTGGAACGGCGCTGTACCTGGCGGCGCTTCAAGAACGGCGAACAGGTCCTCGACCGCAACAGCGATTCCCGGGACGTGATGTTCGTCGTCGAAGGCCAGGTTCAGATCGTCAACTATTCGACTTCCGGCCGCGAGATCGCCTATGCGACGGTCCGTCAGGGCGGCTATTTCGGCGAGTTGGCGGCCATCGACGGCCTGCCGCGGTCGGCCTCGGCGGTCGCCCAGGGCACGTGCGTGCTGGCGCAGATCGCCCCGCAGGTGTTCATGGACTTCGTGATATCCCGCCCCGAGGCGTCGATGGCGCTGCTCCACCGCCTGGCGAAGATCATCCGCACCTGCGACGAGCGCATCATGGATCTCTCCACCCTCGGCGCGGTGCAGCGCGTCTATCTGGAGCTGCTGCGCCTGGCCGAGGCGGATCCGGTGACCCCCGAGACCTGGGTGATCTATCCCCTGCCGACCCAGAGCAATATCGCGGCGCGCGCCAGCACCACGCGCGAGACGGTGGCCCGCGTGATCAGCCAGCTTTCCCAGGAAGGTCTGGTAAAGAAGAAGGGCAAGAGTCTCTATATCTGGGACCGCGACGCCCTCGCGATCCGCGCCGACAAGCTGACCACCCCGGAACTGACGCCGCGCTGAACGCCGCCGGCCGCCTCAGCAGCCATCCGGGCAGGGAATGAAGCCCGCCGCAGCGAGGATTTCGAAGCCGGCCGGACTCAGCACATGTTCCACGAAGCGCGATGACAGCTCACGGTTCAGCGCCTGACCCTGGAAGGTCAGCGCGAGTTCGTAGCGGATCGGGTCATGCAGCTCCTCGGCGAAGGCGGCGACTTCCTTGATGTCCTCGAAGGCCAGCGCGTCGGTGTGATAGGCAATGCCGTAACGGGCCACACGGCGCTGCACGAAGCGGATGACCTCGCGGGTGTCGCCGGCTTGAGCCGTGCGCGCTTTCAGCGTGTCCCAGAGCCCGAGTTCCCGCAGCGCCTCGCGGGCACGCTGCCCGCCCGGCGCGTTGGACGGGTCGGCAATGGCAATCATGCCGCGGCCCCCCTCGCTCAACGCGGCCTCGATGGTTGCCGCTGCGTCGGCGTCGTCGGAGCGCGCCACCAGCACCAGGCGGTTTCCCGCGATTACCCGGCGGCTCGGGGCCATGATGGCCTTGCCGTCCTCCAGGCGGTCCAGCCACTGGATGTCGGCGGAAATGATGATGTCGGTGGACGGTCCGCGCCGGGACTGGCGGGTCAGCGCCGAACGCCCGGCCAGGGTGATGCCCACCTTCTCGCCGGTGCGGTCTTCGAAGGATTCGGCCAGCATCTCGACGACTTCCTCCAGACTGGCCGAAGCGAAGACGGTGACGTCCGCCGCCGCCGCCGGGGCGGCGTGGCAGATCATCAGAAGCGCCAGTGCCAATTTCCGCATGTTCTAGCTCCCGAGCCGCGCAAACCCTTTCGACAGGTCTTCCCTGAGGTCGTCCGGATCCTCAAGGCCTATATGGTAGCGCACCAGCGGGCCGGGGCCACGCCAGGGGGTGGCGGTGCGGTATTGCTCCGGTTTCTGGCTGATCACCAGGCTCTCGTAGCCGCCCCAGCTCGCGCCCAGTCCGAACAGCTCGTAGCCGTCGATCATCCGGGCCAGGGCGTCATCGTCATGGCCTTCCTTCAGCACGATGGAGAACAGTCCCGAGGCGCCGAGGAAATCGCGCTTCCAGATGTCATGGCCGGGATGGCCGGGCAGGCCGGGGTGCAGCACCCGGTCCACTTCAGGTCGTTCCTCCAGCCAGCGGGCGATCTCGAGGCCGTTCTTCATGTGGCGCTCCAGCCGGACCGAAAGCGTGCGCAGTCCGCGCAGGCCCAGATAGACGTCGTCAGGGCCGACGCACTGACCCAGCATCTGCGCCGTCGCGCGCAACGGATTCCAGGCCGTCTCTGTCGTGGTGACCAGTCCCAGCATCGCGTCCGAATGGCCCACGATGTACTTCGTGCCTGCATGGATCGAGACGTCGACGCCCTTCTCGAAGGGCCGGAAATAGAGCGGTGTCGCCCAGGTGTTGTCCATCATCACGATGGCGCCGGCGGCGTGGGCGGCCTCCGCGATCGCGGGAATGTCCTGCATCTCGAAGGTCTGCGAGCCGGGCGCCTCGACGTAGACGATCTTCGTGTTTTCCTGGATCAGGTCCGCAATGCCGCCGCCGATCAGCGGATCGTAGTAGGTCGTCTCCACGCCCATCCGCTTCAGCAGCCCGTCGCAATAACTGCGCGTCGGGCGATAGACGCTGTCTGTCACCAGCACGTGATCGCCGGACCCGACATAGGCCGTCAGCGCCGTCGCGATCGCGGCGAGGCCGGAGGGAAAGGCGAAACAGCGGTAACCGCCCTCGATCTCGGCCATCGCATCCTCGAGGGCCAGGGAGGTGGGGTGACCGATGCGTCCGTACATCGTGACTGACTCGCCGCGGGCCCGTGCTTCCCCCTTCCGGCGCATCTCTCCAAGACTTGGCTGCAGGATCGTGGAGGTGTGATAGACGGGCGGATTGACGATGCCCAGATTTGCCTCCGGATCGCGTCCGGCGCTGACGATCTTCGTGTCCTGCTTCATTTCTACGCTTGTCTGCCTCCCGGATTGAACTTCGCGCGGATATTGGCAGAGCGCGTCTGCCGTTGAAATGACTGTTGTGTTGCAGGGGGAGCGGACATAGGCTTTTGGTCGGTTACCGCACCCGCGAAACGATGTGGTTCGGTCAAACTCCCGGAAGGGCAGGGGTCCGAGCGCATTTGATCTGGGCGGGAGTCAAACTTTCACAGGGAGCAATCAGGTAACATGAAACTCAAAGGCGCTATCCTGGCCGCGACCGCCGCACTGGCGGTGTCCGCGGCCGCACAGGCGGCGACGCTGGACGACGTGAAGAACAAGGGCTTCGTTCAGTGCGGCGTTTCCACCGGCCTCGCCGGCTTCGCATTCACCGACGCCAATGGCAACTGGGACGGCTTCGACGTGGCGTTCTGCCGCGCGACCGCCGCAGCGATCTTCGGCGACAGCGAAGCGATCAAGTTCACGCCGACGACCGGCAAGACGCGCTTCACCGCGCTGGCCTCGGGCGAGGTGGATATCCTCTACCGCAACACGACCTGGACGCTGAGCCGCGACGTCGACCTGAAGTTCACCTTCCTGGGCGTGAACTATTATGACGGTCAGGGCTTCATGACCCGCAAGGGGCTGGGCGTGAAGTCGGCGAAGGAACTGGACGGCGCGACCGTGTGCATCCAGACCGGCACCACCACCGAGCTCAACCTGGCCGACTTCTTCCGCGCCAACAACATGAGCTACGAGCCGGTCCCGATCGAGACCAACGCCGAGGCGCAGCAGAAGTATCTGGCCAACGCCTGCGACGTCTACACCACCGACGCCTCCGGCCTGGCCGCGACCCGCGCCACCTTCGAGAACCCGGGCGAGCACATCATCCTGCCCGAGATCATCTCCAAGGAGCCGCTGGGCCCGCTGGTCCGTCACGGTGACTCGGCATGGGCCGACGTCGGCCGCTGGGTGCTGAACGCGCTGATCATCGCCGAGGAGAAGGGCATTACCAAGGCGAACGTGATGGAGAAGGCCGGGGGCACCGAAGACCCCGAGGTCAACCGCCTGCTGGGTACCGAAGGCAGCTATGGCGCGATGCTCGGCCTGCCGAATGACTGGGCCGTGAAGGCCATCGCCGCCAATGGCAACTACGGCGAGATCTTCGAGAAATATGTCGGCGAAAGCACGCCGATCGGGCTGTCCCGCGGCCTGAACCAGTTGTGGACGAAGGGCGGTATTCTCTACGCCCCGCCGTTCCGCTAAGCGGTCCGGAAAAAGGCGCGCTCCTGAAAAGGGCGCGCCTTTTTTCTTATCTTATTGTTTAGTTTTTTTCAGGCTTGCCAAAGTTTTCGAGAGGGTGAGGCATGTCCGTGAGCGCCGATCGGCCGGAAGAGGGGTTCCGGTTCAGCCAGCTCATCTACGACACGCGCTACAGATCCTACACGATCCAGATCTTCGCGCTCATCGTGATCATGCTGGCCTTCGCCTGGCTGTTGAACAACGCCGTGGTCAATCTCGAACGGCTGGGAAAGACGTTCGAGTTCGGCTTTCTGTGGGAGACAGCGTCCTACGACATCAACCAGCGCCTGATCGACTACGACTCGACCTCAACCCACGGCCGGGCGGCGCTGGTCGGCATTCTCAATACCCTACTGGTCGCTGTCCTCGGCTGCATCACCGCGACCGTCGTCGGCGTGATCGCGGGCGTGCTCAGGCTGTCGAAGAACTGGCTCATCGCGCGCCTGATGACCGTCTACATCGAGAGCTTCCGCAACGTGCCGGTGCTGATCTGGATCCTGATCGTCGTCGCCGCGATCAACGAGACCCTGCCGCCGCCCGCCGCCTATCGGGGCGAGGACGGGATGTCGGGCTATCTGTGGGAATCCGTGTTCCTGACCAACCGGGGCTTCTACATTCCCATCCCGGTCTTCGGGGAGGGGTCCACGGTCGTCGTCGTCGGTTTCCTGATTTCATGCGTCGCGATCTGGTTCTTCAGCCGGTGGGCGCGCAAGCGCCAGGACGCCACCGGCCAGATCCTTCCGGTGTTCCGTATCAATCTCGCGCTGTTCTTCCTGCCCGCGCTGCTGCTCTATTTCATCGCCGGCATGCCGATCACGCTGGAAGACCCGGTGCTCCGTGGCTTCAATTTCCAGGGCGGCATCTTCATGCGCGACAGCCTGATCGGGCTGTGGCTGGCGCTGTCGATCTATACCGGCGCCTTCGTCGCCGAGATCGTCCGGGCCGGTATCCTCTCCGTCAGCAAGGGCCAGACCGAGGCGGCGTTCGCCCTCGGCCTCAGGCCGAACCGGACCATGAACCTGGTCATCCTGCCCCAGGCGCTGAGAGTCATCGTCCCGCCGCTGATCAGTCAGTATCTGAACCTGACCAAGAACTCGTCGCTGGCCATCGCCGTGGGCTACATGGACGCGACCGGCACTCTGGGCGGCATCACGCTGAATCAGACCGGCCGCGAAATGGAGACCATGCTGTTGCTGATGTCCTTCTACCTGGTCGTTTCGCTCAGCATCTCCGCGGTGATGAACGCTTACAACGAGCGCGTGAAGCTGAGGGAGCGGTAGGATGGTCCAGGAACACACCGCCCGCTTCGTCGCCGACAAGCAGATACCGGCCGCCCCGCCGCCCAGGAGCGAGTCGGGCGCCATCGCCTGGCTGCGGACCAACCTGTTCTCCGGCGTCTTCAACACCATCCTCACCCTGCTGGGGCTCTACGTCATCTACCTGGTAATGGCCGGGATAACCCCCTGGCTGTTCCTCGATTCCGTATGGAATGCGAGTTCGCTCTCGAACTGCCGGGAGATCGACGACGGCGCCTGTCTCGCGGTCATCAACGAACGCTGGCTGCAGTTCTTCTTCGGCTTCTATCCCGACCATCTGCGCTGGCGGCCCTCGCTCACCTTCGCGCTGCTTTTCGTCTCACTCTATCCGGTGCTGTTCAGCTCCGCCCCACGGAAGCTGCTTATCCTCTCTGCGGCCTATCCGCTGATCGCCTACTGGCTGATCTGGGGCGGCAGCATCTGGGGGCCCGTCCTGGTCGCCGCGGCTCTCGGAATCGGGTTCCTGATCGTCCAGTACGGCTCGCGCGCGCTGGCGAACGTGATGGATGAGGGCGTGGCCTTCCTGACGTCCGTCGGGCTGGCCATTATCGCCGCGGTGCTTTGGTGGCTGTTCCTCGTCGTGCCGCTCGACGACCTCCTGACCTCCATCGTGAACATCGGTCTGGAGCCGGTGGAATCGGCCCGGATCGGCGGTTTCCTGCTGTCGCTTATCCTCGGCTTCACCGGCATCGCGGGCTCCCTGCCCATCGGCATCTGCCTGGCGCTGGGACGGCAGTCCAACCTGCTGATCATCAAGGCGTTCTGCACCGGGTTCATCGAGTTCATCCGCGGCGTCCCGCTGATTACCCTGCTGTTCGTCGCCTCGGTCCTGTTGTCGTACTTCCTGCCGCCGGATACCGAGTTCGACCTGATCCTGCGCGTCATCATCATGGTCACGGCCTTCGCATCGGCCTACATGGCCGAAGTCATCCGCGGCGGCCTCGCGGCGCTGCCGCGCGGTCAGTACGAGGCGGCGGATGCGCTGGGCCTGGACTACTGGAAGTCCATGCGCCTGATCATTCTGCCCCAGGCGCTGAAGATCTCGATTCCGGGCATCGTCAACACCTTCATCGGCCTGTTCAAGGACACCACACTGGTCTCGATCATCGGTCTGCTGGACCCGGTCGGCATTCTCAATCCGATCCGCGCCGACCAGAACTGGAACGGTATCGTATGGGAGCTCTACGGCTTCGTGGCGCTGTTCTACTTCATCTTCTGCTTCTCCATGTCCCGCTACTCCATGTATCTCGAGCGCAAGCTCGAGACGGGTCACCGCTAGGGAGTCCGAACCATGTCCGACCTGTCCATCGACCGCGAAGTCGACCGTTCGCAGATGAAGATCTCCGACGAGGTGGCCATCCAGATCGTCGACATGAACAAGTGGTTCGGCGACTTCCATGTCCTTCGCGACATCAACCTGACGGTCTATCGCGGGGAGCGCATTGTCATTTGCGGGCCGTCGGGGTCCGGCAAATCGACGCTCATCCGCTGCATCAACGCCCTGGAGGAGCACCAGAAGGGTTCCATCGAGGTGGATGGCACGACGCTGTCCTCGGACATCAAGAACATCGACAAGATCCGCTCCGAAGTCGGGATGTGCTTCCAGCACTTCAATCTGTTCCCGCATCTTTCGGTGATCGAGAACTGCACCCTGGCGCCGATCTGGGTCCGCAAGACGCCGAAGAAGGAGGCCGAGGAGGAGGCGCTGAAATATCTGGAGCGCGTCAAGATCGCCGACCAGGCCTACAAGTATCCCGGCCAGCTCTCGGGCGGCCAGCAGCAGCGTGTCGCCATCGCGCGGTCACTGTGCATGAATCCGCGCATCATGCTGTTCGACGAGCCGACGTCGGCGCTCGACCCGGAGATGATCAAGGAAGTGCTCGACGTCATGGTCGACCTCGCCGAAAGCGGCATGACCATGATCTGCGTCACCCACGAGATGGGCTTCGCGCGCAAGGTCGCGAACAGGGTGATCTTCATGGATCAGGGCCAGATCGTAGAGCAGAACGAGCCCGAGGAGTTCTTCACCAATCCGCAGAGCGACCGCACCAAGCTGTTCCTCAGCCAGATCCTCAGCCACTGATGGCCGCCCGGGTCCTGGCCTTCGCCGGCAGCATCCGCGCCGGCTCGATCAACCGCGTGCTGGCGCAGGCTGCGGCGCAGGGCGCCGAAGCAGCGGGCGCGGCGGTAACCTGGCTGGAGCTCGCTGACTATCCGCTGCCGCTCTACAACGGCGACATCGAGGCCGGGGAAGGCCTGCCCGAGGCCGCAATGCGGCTCAAGGACATCTTCGACGACCACGACGCCCTGCTGATCGGCTGCCCCGAATACAACAGTTCCGTCACGCCGCTGCTGAAGAACACCATCGACTGGATTTCGCGCCCGGTGGACGGGCGCGACCGCCTGCATGCCTTCACCGGCAAGGTGGCCGGGCTGGTTGCCGGATCGGGCGGGGCGCTGGGCGGCCTGCGCGGGCTGGTCCACGTGCGGGCAATTCTCGGCAATATCGGGGTGATCGTGCTGCCGGAACAACGCGCGGTCCCCGGCGCGCCCAAGCTGATCGAGGACGGGCGGGTGACCGACGAAGCGACCCGCGAGTCGCTGGAGGCAATCGGCCGCCGCGTCGCCGAGGTCGCCGGCGCGCTGAAGGCCTGAGGCCTCACTCCGGCATCGGGAAGGCGCCGCCATCGCCTGCCGGCCAGGAGGGCAGGTCCGGCTCCAGTTCGTAGTACGCGCCCTTGGTCGCGGTAAAGATGTGACCCTGCAGCTTCAGGCCCGTGGCATCGTCCAGCGTGCCCGCGACGATGGATATGTGCTCCGAGCCGTCTCCGAGCCAGAACAGCGACGATCCGCACTCCGTGCAGAAGCCGCGTCCGGCGGATTCGCTGGCGCGATACCATTTCAGCCCGCGGTCCTCGGTCATGGAGAAATGACGCCGGTTGACCGAAGCGGCGGGGAGATAATGTCCCGTGGTCTTGCGGCACTGTCCGCAATGGCAGGCGATGATGTCGCGGACCGGGCCGTCGATCCGGTAGCTGACGGCGCCGCAGTGGCATCCGCCGGTTCGTGTCGGGTGTTCGGCCATCTCGCCCTCCTGATGAGCATGTTCGCGACATGTTCCGGCGTTCCGGCGAAGTTGTCGAACGAAATGATCTCAGGCGTCACGCTAGTTCCGCTCACGAGACCCAGCGCCGGTGGGCTAGCTGAACATCCGCCGCGAACGCCGCCGGCGGGCAAGCAGGATCAGGATGAGGCCGGGCAGGCCGAGCACCAGCCAGGCCGGGGCCAGGACGATATTGAGCATGATCGGATCCCAGAGGTAGGGATGTATGTAGCGCTCCAGTCCGACCTGCGTCGCCCGCAGGCTCTCCCGGTCGATCCGCGCCCAGATCTCGCCGGCGCTCAGGATCGCCCATTCGCCGGCTTCCAGCGAATTGAGGATCTCCACTCCCAGCGCGGTGATTCCCGCCAGAAGCAGCAGATAACCAAGAATGCGCAGCACGATCATGCGTTTGGGGCTCCCGGAGGGGGCGAGCGAACCCGCCTTTGACAAAGCCTCGCAAGCGGGGTGCGCCGCTGTCAACGCGTCTCCGCCGGCGGGCTATCGCGCGTCGGGGAATCTGGGCTAAGACTGCCCCCGGTCGATTTCGAGGAAACGGGAGTCCGCAATGAACGTGCTGGTCATCGGCTCGGGCGGTCGCGAGCACGCGCTTTGCTGGAAGCTGGCGGCTTCGCCGGTCCTGACGCGTCTGATCTGCGCGCCGGGCAATGGCGGCATCGCCGATGATGCCGAGTGTGTGGCCCTGGACGTCGCCGACCACGCGGCGGTGGTCGCTTTCTGCCGGGGTGAGGGGGTCGACCTCGTGGTGGTCGGACCCGAGGCGCCGCTGGTGGCCGGACTCGTGGACGATCTGGAAGCCGCCGGCATCCGGGCGTTCGGGCCGTCGCGCGCAGCGTCCGAGCTGGAGGCGTCCAAGGGTTTCACCAAGGATCTCTGCCGCCGTCACGGCATTCCCACCGGCGACTACGAACGCTTCACCGACGCTGCCGCCGCGAAGGCCTATGTCGCGGCGAAGGGCGCGCCGATCGTGGTCAAGGCCGATGGCCTGGCCGCGGGAAAGGGCGTGACCGTGGCGCGGAGCGTCGAGGCGGCGAACGCGGCCATCGACGAGGCCTTCGGCGGCCGTTTCGGTGCGGCGGGCGCCGAGATCGTCGTCGAGGAGTATCTCGAGGGCGAGGAGGCCAGCTTCTTTGTGCTCACCGACGGCCGCAATGTCCTGCCGCTGGCGACGGCGCAGGACCACAAACCCGTCGGCGACGGCGACACGGGCCCCAACACCGGCGGCATGGGCGCTTACTCGCCGGCGCCGGTGATGACGCAAGCCATGTGCGAACGGGCGATGCGGGAAATCATCGAACCCACGGTGCACGGCATGGCCGAGGAGGGCCGGCCCTTCCGGGGGGTGCTCTACGCCGGGCTGATGATCACCGCCCAGGGCCCGAAGCTGATCGAGTACAACATCCGCTTCGGGGATCCCGAGTGCCAGGTGTTGATGGCGCGCATGAAGTCGGACCTGCTGCTGGCGATCCTGGCGGCCGTCGACGGCGTGCTGGACAAGTTCGACCTGCGCTGGATCGACGACCCGGCGCTGGTTGTGGTGATGGCCGCGAACGGCTATCCCGGCGACCCGAAGAAAGGCGGCGAGATCCGCGGCCTGGCCGACGCCTGGGCGGTCGACGGCGTCACCGTCTTCCACGCCGGCACGAAGCGCGAGGGCGACCGCTTTCTGGCCAATGGCGGCCGGGTGCTGGGCATCACCGCGACTGGGCCGACGGTGACCGAGGCGCAGGCCCGCGCCTACCGCGCCGTCGACCTGATCGACTGGCCGGACGGCTTCTGTCGGCGAGACATCGGCTGGCGTGCGGTGGAGCGGGAAGCTAGAACGGGCGGAGTATCCGAGCAGACGACGCGCGGGGGAGGCGCGGCGACATGAACCAGATGAGCGAACTGTTTTCCGGCACCAAGGAAGTCGACGAGCGTTTCAGCTTCGACGAGGGCGCGCTGGAAAGCTATCTGCGCCAGCACGTCGAGAGCTTCGGCGGCGGCCTTCAGGTGCGGCAGTTCAAGGGCGGGCAGTCCAACCCGACCTATGCGCTGCGCGACGACAACGGCAAGGAATACGTGCTGCGCCGCAAGCCGCCGGGAAAGCTGCTGCCCTCGGCGCACGCGGTCGACCGTGAGTACAAGGTGATCACCGCGCTGCACGAACACACTGACGTGCCCGCGCCGAAGACCTACTGCCTATGCGAGGACGAGAGCGTCATCGGCACGATGTTCTACGTCATGGACCTGGTCGACGGCCGCATCATCTGGGATCAGACCCTGCCCGATATTCCGAAGTCGGAACGGGCGAAGTATTTCGACGCCATGAACGACGTCATAGCCCGGCTGCACAACGCCGACTACAAGGCCATCGGCCTGGAGGATTTCGGCAAGCCCGGGAACTACGTCACCCGCCAGGTCAGCCGCTGGTCGAAGCAATACAAGCTCTCCGAGACCGAGAAGATCGAGGAGATGGACCGGCTGATGGAATGGCTGCCGGAGAACGTCCCCGAGACCGACGAGACGACCGTGATTCACGGCGACTACCGCATGGACAACATGGTCTTCCACCCGACCGAGCCGCGCGTCGTCGCGGTGCTGGACTGGGAACTCTCGACGCTGGGCGACCCGCTGGCGGACTTCGCCTATCACGTCATGAGCTGGCGGCTGCCCAACAGCCTGTTCCGCGGCATCGGCGGCGAGGATCTGGACGCCCTCGGCATCCCGCACGAGAACGAGTACGTCGCCGCCTATTGCCGGCGCACCGGCCGCGAGCGGATCGACAACTGGGACTATTACCTCGCCTACAACATGTTCCGCATCGCCGCGATCCTGCAGGGCATCGCGGGCCGCGTGCGCGACGGCACCGCCGCCTCCTCGCACGCCGACGAACAGGTGGCGCGCATCCGGCCCATCGCCGAGTTCGCCTGGGCGCAGGCGGAAAAGGTGATCAAGGCGGGATAGCGACGCTGCCGGTCAGCGTCCGGCGCCGGGCAGCATCCGCGCACCCGCCTCGCCGAGACGGCGGCCCCAGCCGACGCCGGCCCAGACCCGCTCGTGCAGGAAATAGGCGGCAAAGCCGGTCGTGGCGCTGACAGCGGCGATGCCGCCGCCGGCGCTGATCGAGCCGGTGAAGATGTAGCCGATCAGTGTCATCACGATCAGGCCCGAGGTCTGCCAGCTCAGGGCCTTGGCGAGGGTGCGGGCAGTGGTTTCCATGCTCCCTGTGCTCCGTCGAAGGGGTGGCGTCTTTCGCCATCCATCTAGCGCCATCGCTGCCTGCGCGCTATTCTGAACCTTCGCAACAAAAACTCTATATTGCAGATTTTTATCATCATACGGGGTGCAAATTGGACAAGCGCGACCGGGCAGAGATATTCCGGCAACGCCTGCTTCAGGCGATCGAGCGGGCGGGATTGTCCCGCAGCGCGTTGGCCCGGGTCGCGGCCGTCGACCGCTCGACCATCGGTCAGCTTCTGTCCGGTGACGCGCCGCGGCTGCCGAACGCGCAGCTCGCCGCCGACGCCGCGTCGGCCCTCGGCGTCAGCACCGACTGGTTGCTCGGCCTGACCGACCGGCCAGAGCGACCCGGCGACGTGGTCGCCGCGGCCATGACCATGACCCAGGCCGCAAGGACCATGGCTGATACCCAGTTGCTCGACTGGCATCGGGAGGCGGCGGGCTACAAGATCCGTCACGTCCCGGCGACGCTTCCGGACATGCTGAAGACCGAAGAGGTTCTGCGCTGGGAGTACGAGGCCTTTCTCAGTCGCACGCCCGATCAGGCCGTGGCGGCGATGCAGGACCGCGTCGCCTGGCTCCGCGCCAGCGACTCGGACTACGAGATCGCCCTGCCGCTGCATGAGTTGCGGGCCTTCGCCGAGGGCTCAGGCTATTATGCCGGCCTGGGCGTCAGCGCGCGCCGTAGTCAGCTCGACCAGCTCGCGCGCTATTGCGAGGAATTCTTTCCCGCGCTTCGGCTCTTCCTGTTCGACACGCGCAAGGTGTTCAGCGCCCCGCTCACGGTCTTCGGTCCGCTGCTGGCGGTGATCTATGTCGGCAGCGTCTACCTCGCATTCCGCGAGCGGGAACGGGTGCGCTCCATGGCCACCCATTTCGACTGGCTTGTGCGCGAGGCCACGGTGGACGCGCGCGCCGCCGCGGCCCACATCGCGGCGCTGAGGGATTCCATTGCCTCCTAACGCGCCGCTCTGGACGCTTCGCGCATGATGTAGCGGTTGCCGCGCTCCCAGGTGACAGTCAGGCCGTAGCGGGTGATGCGCCAGCCCTCCGGCCGCCGGACGAGATCGATGTCGTAATAGCCGCCGATGATGTAGTCCGGATCTGCCCTGGCCGCGCGGTAGCGGTGCAGCGCCTGCAGATAGGCGGTCAGGTGCGCCCGGTCGCCATCGATGCGGTGGACGTGATTGCCGGTCAGGTGCTGGGTGACGTCGAGCCCGCCGACGGTCTTGCGCACGGCGTCGATCCACTCGGCCCGGCTGTAGCGGCCCTCGGAGCCCCCGAAGCCGGAGAAGTCGGTCTCGACCGGATCGTCGAAGACCTGCTCCAGCAGCCTGAAATCCCTGGTGTCGATGGCCGTGGCGTAGCGGTGCATCACATCGCTCACCGCCATTCGTTCGGCCGCCTCGCGCAGCATGTCGTCGGTCATGTCGGTCCTCCCCTGTTTCGACCGGGACAGTATGGAAGCGCCGATTGCGTCGGGCCAAGGCTTTCCCTACAACCATCCGACCCCGAAAGCGCCCAACCGACGGAGCGACGTCCCCATGCGGCTTTCCCAGTTCTTCCTGCCCGTCCTCAAGGAGAATCCGGCAGAGGCGCAGATCGCCTCCCACCGCTACATGCTCCGCGCCGGCATGATCCGCCAGTCCAGCGCCGGCATCTATTCCTGGCTGCCGCTGGGCTTCCGGGTGCTGAAGAAGATCGAGCAGATCGTGCGCGAGGAACAGGACGCCGCGGGCGCCCTGGAGGTGCTGATGCCGACGATCCAGCCGGCCGATCTGTGGCGCGAGTCCGGCCGCTATGACGACTATGGCAAGGAGATGCTGCGCATCACCGATCGCCATGGCCGCGACATGCTCTATGGCCCCACGAACGAGGAGCAGATCACCGAGATCTTCCGCGCCGCCGCACGCTCCTACCGCGACGTGCCGAAGCTGCTCTATCACATCCAGTGGAAGTTCCGCGACGAGGTGCGGCCCCGCTTCGGCATCATGCGCGGGCGCGAGTTCCTGATGAAGGACGCCTATTCCTTCGATCTCGATTACGAAAGCTCCAGAAGAGCTTACAACAAGATGTTCGTGTCCTATCTGCGGACCTTCGAGCGCATGGGGCTGCAGGCCATCCCGCTGCGCGCCGCGACCGGACCGATCGGCGGCGATCTGAGCCACGAGTTCGTCGTTCTGGCGGACACCGGCGAGTCGGAGGTCTTCTGCCACCGCGATCTGCTGGAATTCCGCGCACCGACGGACATCGACTATGACGGCGACCTGCAGCCCATCGTCGATCGGTGGACTTCCATCTACGCGGCCGCTGACGAGATGCACGACCCGGCTGAATGCCCTGTGCCTGACGCGGATCTGGTCAAACGCCGCGGCATCGAGGTGGGCCACATCTTCCATTTCGGTTCCAAGTATTCGAAGCCCATGGGCGCCACCGTGACCGGCCCGGACGGGCAGGAAACCGAGCTGCAGATGGGCTCCTACGGCATCGGCGTCTCCCGTCTGGTCGGCGGCATTATCGAGGCCAGCCATGACGGCGACGGCATCATCTGGCCCGATCCGGTGGCGCCGTTCCATGTCGGCATCGTCAACCTGAAGGCCGGCGACGCCGATTGCGACGCGGCCTGCGAGGGCCTGGAGACGCAGTTCGCCAATGCCGGGCTGGAGGTGCTGGTCGACGACACCGACGAGCGCGCCGGAGCGAAGTTCGCCACCATGGACCTGATCGGCCTGCCCTGGCAGATCGTCGTGGGTCCCCGCGGCCTGAAGAACGGCGTCGTGGAGGTCAAGCGCCGCCGTTCGGGCGAGAAGGAGGAGACGACCCTGGAGGCTGCGGTCAACAAGGTCGTGGGCTTCGAATAGATGTTTTCCGCCTTCGAATGGATGATCGCCGTCCGCTATCTCAGGGCCCGCCGCGCCGAGGGCTTCATCTCGGTCATCGCCTGGTTCTCGCTGGTCGGCATCGCGCTCGGCGTCGCCACGCTGATCATCGTCATGGCGGTGATGAACGGCTTCCGCACCGAACTGCTGGACCGCATCCTCGGGCTGAACGGCCATGTCTCCGTGCTCTCCTACGAGCAGCCCATCGAGGACTACGAGAGCCTGGCGGACCGCATCCGCGGGATCGAGGGGGTGGTCAGCGCCGCGCCGCTGGTCGAGGGCCAGGTCATGGCGACCGCCGGCGGGGAGGCGCGCGGCGCGGTTGTGCGCGGCCTGAAGCTCGACGACATCATCGCCCACCAGGCGTTGTCGGGCAAGCTGGTGGCGGGCGAACTCGCCAATCTGTCCGAACCGGGCACCGTGATGGTCGGCTTCCGTCTGGCCGAGCGCTTCGGCCTGCAACTCGGCGACCGCATCACGCTGATCTCGCCCAAGGGCTCGTCGACCGCCATGGGGTTCGTGCCGCGGCTGGCGACCTACCGTATCGGCGCGATGTTCGAGGTCGGCATGTACGAATACGACTCGAGTTACGTCTACATGCCGCTGGACTTGGCGCAGAAGTATTTCCGTACCGGAGAGGGGGTGACGGGCCTGGAGGTCGTGGTCGCCGACGCCGACCGCGCCACCGTCCTGGCCCATGCGATCCACCGCGAGATCAGCAGCGACCGCAATCTGCGCGTCTTCGACTGGCAGCAGGCCAACGCCAGCTTCTTCACTGCGCTGCAGGTCGAGCGCAACGTGATGTTCCTGATCCTGACGCTGATCATCCTGGTCGCGGCGTTCAACATCATCTCCAGCCTGATCATGCTGGTGAAGGACAAGGGCCGCGACATCGCCATCCTGCGCACGATGGGCGCGACCAGGGGCGCGATCCAGCGCATCTTCTTCATCGCCGGCGCCTCCATCGGCGTCGTCGGCACGCTGGCCGGATTCACGCTGGGCGTCGTGTTCTGCCTCAACATCGACAGCATCCGGCGCGGCCTGGAAAGCCTGACCGGCACCGAGCTCTGGTCGCCCGAGATCCGCTTCCTCTCCCAGATACCGGCCCGGATGGAGACCGGCGAGGTGGTCATGGTGCTGCTCATGGCGCTGGTGCTCTCCTTCCTCGCCACGATCTACCCGGCCTGGCGGGCGGCGCGCCTCGATCCGGTGGAGGCGCTCCGCTATGAGTGACCCCGCGCTGCGCCTGGACGGCGTCATCCGCACCTTCCGGCAGGGGGAGCGGACGCTGGAAGTGCTGCGCGGCGCCTCGCTGGAGGTCCGCACCGGCGAGATTGTCGCCCTGGTCGGCCCGTCCGGCGCGGGCAAGTCGACGCTGCTGCAGATCGCGGGTCTGCTGGAAAAGCCCGACGGCGGCGACGTCGCCATCGCCGGCCAGTCGGCGGCGGGGCTGAACGACGACCGCCGGACGGCGATGCGCCGGACCCTGTTGGGCTTCGTCTACCAGTACCACCACCTGCTGCCGGAGTTCACCGCAGCGGAGAACGTGATCCTGCCCCAGATGATCGCGGGCAAGAGCCGCAAGGAGGCGGCGGTGCGGGCCGCGGAACTGCTGGGCCAGATGGGCCTCGCCGAACGCGGCGACCACCGCCCGGCGCGGTTGTCGGGCGGCGAGCAGCAACGCGTCGCCATCGCCCGCGCCCTGGCCAATCTCCCGGCCGTCCTTCTGGCCGACGAGCCGACGGGCAATCTCGATCCCGGCACCGCCGGACGGGTCTTCGATCACCTGGTCGAAGTCGCCCGCGCCGCCGGCACCGGCGTCCTCGTCGCCACCCATAACCTCCAGCTCGCCCGCCAGATGGACCGCGCGGTGCTGATGGAGGACGGCGTCCTCCGGGAGGCGGCATTGTGAGAGAACATGTGTTGACATAAAGAGAACATTTGACGAACATATGTCTCCAACGCAGCAGGAGGGGGCGATGATGGAATGGATGAGGGATCTGGGCGCGCTGGCCGCGCTGGTGGGAATCTGGGGCGTGCTGGCCGCCTGGACGCAGATGTTCGGCGCGCTGTCCGGCATCGGCTGAGCGGAAGCGGGACGGGACAGGGGCGGCGCGGCGACGGCGGTTCCGTCCACAGCTTCGTCCACAGCAATCTTGCGAACGGGGGACGAATGACGCCTGCCGGGTAGGGACGTGGACGCCGCGGTCTGGGACAATGGAACCGCGGCGGCCGATTCTCCGGCAAGGCAAAGGGGCGCGGCCGCGTGGGTTCCGATCGGGCGGCAGCGGAGAGAGTTCGGCCATGGCGCATGCGGAGTTCGTGCATCTGAGGACGCACAGCGCCTATTCGCTCGCCGAGGGCGCGATCCGGCTCGGCGACCTTGCCGGGGCGGCGGCGAAGGCCGGCATGCCGGCGGTGGCGGTGACCGACACCAACAACCTGTTCGGCGTCATGGAGTTTTGCCCGGCGGTGGCCGGGGCGGGGGTGCAGCCGATCATCGGCTGCCAGCTTTCGGTCCAGTACGGCTGGGACAGCCGCGCGCCGGCGGGCCAGCAGCGGCCGCTCTTTGCGCCCGTCGTCCTGCTGGTCCAGAACGAGACCGGCTACATGAACCTGATGGCCCTGGTCTCCGCGGCCTTCCTCGAATCCGATCCCATGTTCTCGACGCATCTGCCGCTTGGCGCCATGGAGGGCCGTGCGGACGGGCTCATCGCGCTCACCGGCGGCGCCGGAGGACCGCTGGGACGGATGCTGGCCGACGGCGACGCCGCCGGCGGACGCGCCTGGCTGGCGGAGATGAAGGCCCGTTTCGGCGACCGGCTCTATGTCGAACTTCAGCGCCACGGCGAGGCGGAGGAGGACCGGGTCGAGGAGCCCATGATCGACCTCGCCTACGATCTCGACCTGCCGCTGGCGGCGACCAATGACTGCTATTTCCTCGACAAGGACATGTACGAGGCGCACGACGCGCTGATCTGCGTCGCCGAAAGCGCCTATGTGGGCCAGGAAGAGCGGCGGCGGCTGACGCCGGAGCACCGTTTCAAGTCGGCCGAGGAGATGAAGGCGCTGTTCGCCGACCTGCCCGAGGCGACGGCCAATACCCTGGTGATCGCCCGGCGCTGCGGCTATGCGGCGCCGAAGCGCGACCCGATCCTGCCGGGCTTCGCCACCGAGGGCGGCCGGGCCGAGGCTGACGAACTTCGCGCCATGGCCGAGGCGGGACTGGCCGACCGGCTCGCCTTCATGCGCGAGCAGGGCCATGAGCCCGACGAAGCCGTTTATCGGGAGCGGCTGGACCGGGAACTGGGGATCATCATCTCCATGGGCTTTCCGGGCTACTTCCTGATCGTCGCCGACTTCATCCAGTGGGCCAAGGCGCAGGAGATACCCGTCGGCCCGGGCCGTGGTTCGGGCGCGGGCTCGCTGGTCGCCTACGCGCTGACGATTACCGACCTGGATCCATTGCGTTACGGGCTTCTGTTCGAGCGTTTTCTCAACCCCGAACGCGTGTCCATGCCGGACTTCGACATCGACTTCTGCCAGGACCGGCGCGACGAGGTGATCGAGTACGTCCAGGGCAAGTACGGCCACGACAAGGTCGCGCAGATCATCACCTTCGGAAAGCTGCAGGCCCGGGCGGTCATCCGCGATGTCGGCCGCGTGCTGCAGATGCCCTATGGCCAGGTCGACCGCATCTCCAAGCTGGTGCCGGCCAACCCGGCCAATCCGGTGACGCTCGGCCAGGCGCTGGAGAGCGAGCCCAGGCTGCGCCACGAATACGACTCCGACGGCTCGGTGCAGTACCTGGTCGACATGGCGCTGAAGCTGGAGGGGCTGTACCGCCACGCCTCGACCCACGCCGCGGGCGTCGTCATCGGCGACCGGCCGCTGGAACAGCTCGTGCCGCTCTACCGCGATCCGAAGTCCGACATGCCCGTCACCCAGTTCTCGATGAAGTACGTGGAGTCGGCGGGGCTGGTGAAGTTCGACTTCCTGGGGCTGAAGACGCTGACCGTCCTCGACCGCGCCATCGCCCATGTCCGCGAGGGCGGGCGGCCGGACTTCTGTCTGGCCGACATCCCCGAAACCGACGAGCGGACCTTCGAGATGCTGGGCCGCGGCGAGACGGTGGGCGTGTTCCAGCTGGAAAGTTCGGGCATGCGGGATGTGCTCCGGCAGATGAAGCCCGACAAGTTCGAGGACATCATCGCCATCGTCGCCCTCTACCGTCCGGGTCCGATGGACAATATCCCGACCTACATCTCCACCAAGCACGGCCGGGAGGCGGCCAGCTATCCGCACCCGATGCTGGAGCCGATCCTGGCCGAGACCTACGGCATCCCGGTCTATCAGGAGCAGGTGATGCAGATGGCGCAGGTGCTCTCGGGCTACAGCCTGGGCGAAGCGGATCTGCTGCGCCGGGCCATGGGCAAGAAGATCAAGGCCGAGATGGACGCCCAGCGGGAACGCTTCGTCGAGGGCGCGGCGGAGAACGGCGTCACGGCCGGGAAGGCGGGCCAGATCTTCGAGCTGATCGAGAAGTTCGCCGGCTATGGTTTCAACAAGTCCCATGCCGCGGCCTACGCCCTGATCGCCTGGCAGACAGCCTGGCTGAAGGCGAACTATCCGGCCGAGTTCCTGGCCGCGTCGATGACCCTGGACATGGGCAACACCGACAAGCTGGACGTCTTCAAACGCGAGATGAAGCGTCTGAAGATCCCGCTGCTGCCGCCTGCGGCGAACCACTCGGAGGTCGCGTTCGCGGTCGAGCGCAACCGCGACCTGACTGTCGCCGGTATCCGCTACGCCCTGGCGGCGATCAAGAATGTCGGGCGCGACGCCATGGGCGCCATCGTCGCCGCACGGCGCAAGGACGGGCCGTTCAGGGACCTGTTCGACTTCGCCGTGCGTACCGCCGGCTCGGCGCTGAACAAGCGCCAGACCGAGAATCTCGCCCGCGCCGGCGCGCTCGACGAGTTGGACCCGAACCGCCGCCGGGTGCTGGCGTCCGTGGATATCCTCGCGCGCTACGCCCAGCAGCAGGCGGAAGACCGCGCCAGTGGCCAGATGGGGCTTTTTGGCGGCGGCGGGGGCGGCGGCAATGCGGATCGGCCGCCGCTGCCGGCGGTCGAGCCCTTCGACGACCTGGAGCGGCTTGCCGAGGAGCGGGGCGCGATCGGCTTCTACCTTTCGGGCCATCCGCTGGACGACTACCAGCAGAAGCTGGCGCAGAAGGGAGTCTCCCGCATCGATGAACTGCCGGCGATACTGGGCGAGACGCAGAAGACCAACATCGCCCTGGCCGGCACGATCTCGGCGGTGCAGATCCGCCGCAACGCCAAGGGCAAGGCCTTCGCCTTCATCGGCTTCTCCGATCCCAGCGGCGAATGCGAGATTCTCTGCTTTTCGGAGGCGCTGAACCGTCACCGCGACGAGATGGAGGCGGGGCGCAACGCCGTCTTCTATGTCGACATCCTGCGCGACCGGGACGAACCCACCCTGGCGCTGAACAAGATGGCGGACCTGGACGGCTATGTCGCCGACGCGGAGGCGGGGGCGCGCATCGTCATCGCCGACAGCTCGGCACTGCCGCCGATCCGCGCCACGCTGGATCGGGCGGGGCCGGGCAAGGGCCTGATCCGGCTCGTGATGCGGCCACAGGACCGGACGCGGGAACTGGAGCTGGAAGTCCCCGACGGCTTCCGTATCGACCGCGCCGTCCGCCAGTCCCTGAAATCGATGCCGGGCGTGGTCGACGTCCGCGAAATCTGAGACGCAGTTTCTCGCCCGCGCAGCTTGCATTTGCCGGCCCGGCAGCGTATGACCCGCCGCGATCACACACGCGGGTTCAGGGCGTGCGGACAGAAAGCCCCGCCGTCCCTTCCGGTGTCCGGGAACGATCCGGACCACACCCGCGGAGGCGAAACCGGATCAAAAGGAGCACACAGGCCATGGCATTGCCTGATTTCTCGCTGCGCCAGCTTCTCGAAGCGGGCGTTCACTTCGGCCATCAGACCCACCGCTGGAACCCGAGGATGGATCCCTACATCTTCGGTTCGCGCAATGGCGTGCACATCATCGACCTGTCGCAGACCCATCCGATGCTGCACCAGGCGCTGAAGACCATGCGCGACATCGTCGCCGGCGGCGGCCGCGTCCTGTTCGTCGGCACCAAGCGTCAGGCCTCCCAGGCTGTGGCCGACGCCGCCGGACGTTGCGCGCAGTTCTACGTCAATCATCGCTGGCTGGGCGGCACGCTGACCAACTGGAAGACCATCTCCCATTCCATCCGCCGCCTGCGCGAACTGGAAGAGCTGCTGGTGCAGACCGAGACCGGTCTGACCAAGAAGGAGCTGCTGCAGCTTACCCGCGAACGCGACAAGCTCGACCGTGCGCTGGGCGGCATCAAGGAAATGGGCGGCCTGCCCGACGTCATGGTCGTCATCGACACGGGCAAGGAGAAGATCGCCGTGGCCGAGGCCCGCAAGCTGGGCATCCCGGTGATCGGCATCTGCGACACCAACGCCGATCCCACCTTCATCGACTACCCCGTGCCGGCCAATGACGACGCCCTGCGCGCCATCAACCTCTACTGCGAGCTGTTCAGCCAGGCCGTGCTCGACGGCATCCAGGCGGAGATGAGCGCGGGCGACGAGGATGTCGGCGAGCTCGAGAATCCGATTGTCGACATCCCTGTCGAGGAGACCGGCGCGAGCGAGGCAGGCGAGGGCACGGGCCACGAGATCGAGGGCGGCGCCGACGAGACCACGGGCGACAGGCCTGCGGGCGAGGTCCCGGCCGCCGACGAACCCGAGACGCCGGCGCCCAAGGAGGGCGAGGAAGGCGCGGAGAACCTTGTCGAGAAATCGAAGGAAGCCTGAGCCGCAATCTCCTGCGGGAGCGGCGTTGGCGCCGCGGTTCAAGCGGACAGAAAATCAAGGAAAGGGCTGAACAATGGCTCAGATCACGGCATCGCTGGTCAAGGAACTGCGTGAGAAGACCGGCGGCGGAATGATGGACTGCAAGAAGGCGTTGCAGGAGACCGACGGCGATCTGGAGGCGGCGGTCGACTGGCTGCGCAAGAAGGGGCTTGCCGCCGCCGCCAAGAAGGCCGGCCGCACCGCGGCCGAGGGCCTGGTCGGCGTGGCCACCGAAGGCAATGAAGGCGCGATCGTCGAACTGAATTCGGAAACCGACTTCGTCGCCCGCAACGACAGGTTCCAGGCGCTGGTCAATGAGATCACCGTTATCGCGCGGGCGAAGGACGGCGATCTGCAGGCCGTGCTTGGCGCGGACTTTCCGGGCACCGGCCGCACCGTCGAGGAAGAGCTGACCAACGCCATCGCCACCATCGGCGAGAACATGAGCCTGCGCCGCACGGCCGCACTGAAGGTCGAGAACGGCGTTGTCTCCAGCTACGTCCACAATGCCGTGGCGCCGGGCCTCGGCAAGATCGGCGTTCTGGTGGCGCTGGAATCGACCGGCGACGCCGCGAAGCTGGACGAACTCGGCCGCCAGGTGGCGATGCATGTCGCCGCCGCGAACCCGCAGTCGGTCTCGCCGGCGGACATGGACCAGGACATCGTCGAGCGGGAGCGCTCGGTGCTGCGCGAGCAGGCCCTGGCCTCCGGCAAGCCCGCGGAGATCGTCGAGAAGATGATCGAGGGCCGGATCCGCAAGTTCTACCAGGAAGTCGTGCTGCTGGAGCAGACCTACGTGATCGACCCCGACAACACCGTCGGCAAGGCCCTGAAGGCGGCGGAGGCCGATGTCGGCGCGCCGATCGCCGTCAAGGCCTTCATCCGCTTCGCCCTGGGCGAGGGGATCGAGCGCGAGGAAAGCGACTTCGCCGCCGAGGTGGCCGCGGCCACCGCGAGCTGATTCCGGCGGGGGCGGTGCTGCGATGACGGACGCGTCTCCATGGCGTCGGGTTCTTCTGAAGTGCTCGGGAGAGGCCCTGATGGGCGAGGGCGCGTTCGGCATCGACTTCGCCGCGCTTGACAGGATCGCCGGCGACATCGCCGAGGTCCGCGGTCTTGGTGTGGACGTCGCGGTCGTCGTCGGCGGCGGCAACCTGTTCCGGGGCGTGCGCACCGCCGCCAAGGGCATGGACCGCGCCAGCGCCGACCAGATGGGCATGCTGGCCACGGTGATGAACGGTCTGGCCCTGGCCGATGCGCTGGAGCGCCGGGGCGCGCCGGCGGTGGCGATGTCGGCGATTCCGATGCCTACCGTTTGCGCCGCCTACACCAGACGCGATGCGGCCGCCGCGCTCGCGGCCGGCAGCGTCGTGATCTCGACGGCGGGCACCGGCAATCCCTTCTTCACCACCGATACGGCCGCCGCGCTGCGCGCCGCGGAGCTGGGCTGCGACCTGCTGGCCAAGGGCACGCAGGTGGATGGCGTCTACAGCGCCGATCCGAAAACCGACCCGTCGGCGACCCGCTTCGATCGGCTGAGCCATGACGAGGTGATCGCGCGGGATCTGAAGGTGATGGACATCGCCGCCATCGCGCTGACCCGCGAGAACCGCATTCCGGTCATGGTTTTCGATCTTCATGAGGCGGGCGGCTTCGCGGCGGCATTGACGGGCCGGGGACGGTCGACAACGATCACCGATCAGTGAGCCGCCCGGCAAGGGCGACGGGCAGCGGGAGGGCCAGATGGCAGAACTCGACCTTGACGACATGAAACGCCGCATGGCCGGCGCGGTCGATGCGCTGAAGAAGGATCTGAGCGGACTGAGGACCGGACGCGCCTCGGCGGGGCTGCTCGATTCCGTGATGGTGAAGGTCTACGGCAGCGAAATGCCGCTCAACCAGGTGGCGACGGTCAACGTGCCCGAGGCGCGCATGCTTTCGGTCCAGGTCTGGGACCGCAACAACGCCGGCGCGGTCGAAAAGGCGATCCGCGAATCGAATCTCGGCCTCAATCCGGCCGGCGAGGGCCAGATCATCCGCGTGCCGATCCCCGAGTTGACCGAGGAACGCCGGCGCGAATACACCAAGGTCGCCGGCCAGTATGCCGAACAGGCGCGTGTCGCGGTGCGCAATATCCGCCGCCATGCCATGGACGAGCTGAAGAAGCAGGAGAAGGACGGCGATATCAGCCAGGACGACCATCGTCTCTACGCCGACGAGGTCCAGACCGATACCGACCAGACCATCAAGGAGATCGACCAGCTTCTGGAACAGAAGCAGCAGGAAATCATGCAGGTCTGATCCCGGATGGCCAACCCCGAACCCCGCATGGAATCCGCGCTGCCGCCGCGCCACGTGGCCATCATCATGGATGGCAACAGGCGCTGGGCGAAGGCGCGGGGCCTGCCGCGGCTTGAGGGGCATCGCCGGGGCGCCGAGGCCGTGCGCGCGACCGTGCGCGCCGCCGCCGAGATAGGCATCGAGTACCTGACCCTGTTCGCCTTCTCCTCGGAGAACTGGCGGCGTCCGGCCGAAGAGGTCGACGATCTGATGGGGCTGCTGCGCCATTACCTGCGACGGGAACTGGCCGAACTGCACCGCAACGACGTGCGGGTTCGCGTGGTCGGCGATCGTGAGGGGCTTGCCCGGGACATCCAGGCCCTGATTCAGCAGGCCGAGGAGACGACGCGCGGCAACACCCGGCTGGACCTCATCATCGCCGTCAACTACGGCGGCCAGGCAGAGATCGTCCATGCCGCGCGCCGGCTGGCCGGGCAGGCGTCCCGTGGCGAGATCTCGGCCGAGGATATCGACGAGGACATGATCCGCGCCGGTCTCTACGCCCCCGACGTGCCCGATCCCGAACTGCTGATCCGCACAAGCGGCGAACAGCGGCTCAGCAATTTCCTGCTCTGGCAGGCGGCCTATGCGGAGCTCGTTTTCGACGACGTGCTGTGGCCGGATTTCGACCGCGAGGCGCTGGAGCGCGCCCTCGCAACCTATGGCTGCCGCGATCGCCGGTTTGGCGGGCATATTGGCTAGAATCCCGCGCGGCCTCCGGGTTCGTATCGTATCGGCGCTGGTGCTGGCGCCCGTCGCGCTGGTGATCATCTATCTGGGCGGCGTCGTGTGGCTGCTCATGGTCGCGGGCGTCGGCTGGCTGGTTCACCGGGAGTGGCGCGCGGTGACCGGCGCGCCCGGGCTCGTCGGGTCGCTGGCGATGCTTGTGCTGACCTGGGCCGGAGCGGTGGCCCTGCACTACGGCGACGCGGACCTCGGCTGGGCGCTGGCCGGACTTGGGTTCGGGGCGGCGGTGCTGGCGGCGCTGGCCGGCCGCGGATCGCCACTGTGGGCCGGCGCCGGCGCGGCCTATGTGATCCTGCCGACCCAGGCGCTGGTGACGGTGCGCGAGGCCGGGCCGGAATCCGTGATATGGTTGTTCCTCGTGGTCTGGGCCACGGACACCGGCGCCTATCTGGCAGGCAGCCAGATCGGCGGACCGAAGCTCTGGGCCCGGGTGAGCCCCAACAAGACCTGGGCCGGCGCACTGGGCGGCGCCCTGATCGGCGCCGGGGCAGGCGCGTTGCTGGCGTGGCTGGCCGGGGAGGACGAGGCGGTGGGGGCGGCGCTGGTCCTCGGCGCGGTGATCGCGATCGTCGCGCAGTTGGGCGACCTGGCGGAGTCGGCCTGGAAGCGTCACTTCAAGGTCAAGGATTCTGGCGGTATCATACCGGGTCATGGCGGCGTGATGGATCGCATCGACGGTCTCATCGCCGCCGCCGTCGCCCTGGCGGTGATCATACGGCTTGACGGAGTATCGATTTGACGGTTGCCGAGCCCATTCCCAAGGCCGCCCGCCTGCCTGGCGAAATCAAGACCGTGACGGTTCTGGGGGCCACCGGCTCGATCGGACTGAACACGCTCGATCTGGTCGAACGGCACCGGGACCGCTACGCGGTCGACGCACTGACCGCACAAAGCAATGTCGACGAACTGGCGGCGCTGGCGCGTCGTCACGGCGCGCGCCGCGCGGTGATCGGCGATCCGGCCCTGCATGGCCGGTTGAAGGCGGCGCTGTCGGGCAGCGGTATCGAGGCCGCGGCGGGCCCGGACGCGCTGGTCGAGGCCGCCGATGGCGACGCAGAGTTCGTCATGGCCGGCATTGTCGGCTCGGCGGGCCTGGCGCCGACGCTGGCGGCGATCCGGAGGGGCGCCCAGATCGGCCTGGCCAACAAGGAATGCCTGGTCTGCGCCGGCGAGATCGTGATGCGGGAGGTCCGCCGCTCAGGGGCCGAACTGTTGCCGGTGGATTCGGAACACAACGCCATCTTCCAGGTCTTCGACGCCGAACGCAGCGAATCGGTGAAGCGCATTCTGCTCACCGCTTCCGGCGGACCCTTCCGCAACTGGAGCCGTGAACGCATGGCCCAGGCGACGCCGGAACAGGCCGTGGCCCACCCCAACTGGTCGATGGGCGCGAAGATCTCGGTCGATTCGGCGACGATGATGAACAAGGGCCTTGAGATGATCGAGGCCTTCCACCTGTTCCCCCTGCAGCCGGACCAGATCGTCATTCTGGTACACCCCCAGTCGGTGATCCATTCGATGGTGGAATATGTCGACGGCTCGACCCTCGCGCAGCTCGGCAGCCCGGACATGCGCACGCCGATCGCCTACTGCCTGGCCTGGCCGGAGCGGATCGCCGCGCCATCGCCGCCGCTCGACCTGGCCGCGATGGGCCAGCTCACCTTCGAGGCGCCGGACGAGACGCGTTTTCCGGCGCTGCGGCTGGCCGGCCACTGCCTGCGGGCCGGCAGCGAGGCGGCGACCGTTCTCAACGCAGCCAACGAGATCGCCGTCGCGGCCTTCCTCGAACGCCGAATCGGCTTCCTCGATATCGCCGCCTGCGTTGAAAAGACCCTCGACCGCATCAATATCGAGGATGCGACGTCGCTCGAAGACGTGTTCGCGCTCGACGCCGCCGCCCGTCGCCTGGCCGACAGCCTGATTCCCGGGAGCTCATCTCAGAAATGATCGATCTCATCATCGGCTACGCACTGCCGTTCGTCGCGGTGCTGACCGTTCTGGTGTTCGTGCACGAACTCGGACACTACCTCGTGGCGCGCTGGTGCGGCGTTGCGGTCGAGACCTTCTCCATCGGCTTCGGACGGGAAATCTACGGCTGGAATGATAGCCGTGGCACCCGCTGGCGGGTCTCGATACTGCCGTTCGGCGGCTATGTGAAATTCGCCGGTGACCAGGGGCCGGCCAGTACGCCGGACCGGGCCGCGCCCGCGGACGATCCCGACAATTTCCACAACAAGCGGCTCTGGCAGCGTGCGGCGGTGGTCGTCGCGGGGCCGGCGGCGAACTTTCTGTTCGCCATCTTCATCTTCGCGGCGCTGTTTATCAGCCTGGGCCAGCCCCAGACGCCGGCGCGCGTCGACACGGTGCTGCCCGACAGCGCCGCCGCGCAGGCCGGACTGCAGCCGGGCGACCTGATCGTCGCCGCCGACGGCGAGACGGTCGACGACTTCGGCGATATCCGCCGGATCGTGGCCGTGAACCTGGACCGCGAACTCGATCTGGCGGTCGAACGCGACGGCGAGGTCGTGCACTTCGTTCTAAGGCCGGAGGTCGTGGAGATCGATGACGGTTTCGGGCGGACCAGCCGTGTCGGCCGCATCGGCATCACCGCGGTCGCCCAGTCCGAGTACCGCTCGCTCGGCCCGCTGGAAGCCGTTGGCGAGGCCGTCGAGCGCACCTGGGAGACGACGACTGCGACGTTGTCGGCGGTCGGCGACATGTTCATCGGTGAACGCTCCGTGCAGGAACTGCGCGGCCCGCTGGGCATTGCCCACCTGTCGGGCGAGGTGGCTCAGTTCGGAATTGTGTCGCTCGTCAACTTCGCCGCGTTCATCTCCATCAGCCTCGGGCTTATCAACCTGTTTCCGATCCCCATGCTGGACGGCGGACATCTATTGTTTTATGCCGTCGAGGCGGTTCGCGGGCGGCCGCTCGGCGAGGCGACGCAGGAGATCGGTTACCGGATCGGCCTCGGCCTCGTCGTCGGGCTCATGTTGCTCGCGACAATGAACGATGTCGTCCAGTTCGGCCTGGCGGATTTCGTCACCGGGCTGTTCTCCTGACCGCTGAGGGGGAGGGCACTGGAACAGAGAGTGGGGCGCAGGGCTTGTTGCGACGTATCGCCGGAATACTGACGCTGCTGGTGTTGCTCGGCTCGCCGGCAGCCGCGCAGCAGGTCATGATCGAGGACATCGCCGTCGAGGGCAATCAGCGCATCGAGGCCGAGACCGTGCGCTCGTACATGCGCCTCCAGACCGGCAACGCCTATGAGCGCAAGGAACTCGACGCTGCGCTGAAGCGTCTCTACGCCACTGGGCTGTTCGCCGACGTCACCTTCCGCCGGCAGGGCGATGTGCTGGTCGTCAGCGTGGTGGAGAACCCGGTGATCAATCAGATCGCCTTCGAGGGCAACAAGGCGCTGGACGACGATTCCCTCTCGGCGGAGGTCCAGCTCCGCCCCCGCATCGTCTACACCCGTGCGCGCGTCCAGAGCGACGTACAGCGCCTGCTCCAGCTCTACCGCGTCAGCGGCCGCTTCGCGGCGGTGATCGAGCCCAAGATCATCCAGCTGCCGCAGAACCGGATCAATCTGGTCTTCGAGATCCAGGAGGGGACGCCCACTGAAGTCCGCGCAATCCGCTTCCTGGGCAACGAGGAGTTCAGCGACAGCGAACTGCGTTCCGAGATCTCCACGCAGGAAAGCGCCTGGTACAGCTTCTTCTCCACCACCGACATCTATGACCCGGATCTGATCGCCCTGGACCGGGAGCGCCTTCGGCAGTTCTACCTCAACAACGGCTATGTGGATTTCCGCGTGCTGTCGGCGGTGGCCGAACTGACCCCGGACCGGAAGGACTTCTTCATTACCTTCACGGTCGAGGAGGGGGAGCAGTACACGATCTCCAGTGTTGAGATCGACGCGTCGGTCAAGGATGTCGACCCCGAGACACTGCGCGCCAGCATCGCCGACGAGCCCGGCGATATATACAGCGCCGAGCGGATCGAGCAGGCCATCCAGGACATCAAGTTCGAGCTCGGCCGCCGGGGCTTCGCCTTCGTCGAGGTGCGCCCGCGCACCCAGCGCAACCGCGAGGAGCGCACGATCGACCTGACCTACCAGGTCCGTGAAGGTCCCAGGGTCTATGTCGAACGCATCGACATCGAGGGCAACACGCGCACCCTGGATTCGGTCATTCGGCGCGAACTCCAGCTGATCGAGGGCGACGCCTTCGACACCGCCAAGCTGGAGCGCTCGCGCCGCCGGCTGCGCGCCATCGACTACTTCTCGAACATCCAGATTCAGCCCGAACAGGGGACGCGGCCGGATCGGGCGGTGATCAAGGTCGAGGTCGAGGAACAGCCGACCGGCGAGCTTTCGCTTGGCGCCGGCTTCTCCACCAGCGAGGCGGTGATCGGCGACGTATCGATCCGCGAGCGCAATCTACTGGGCCGCGGTCAGGATCTGCGGCTTGGGCTGTCGCTCTCGCTCCGGCGACGCGAGATCGACCTCTCGTTCACGGAGCCCTATTTCCTGGACAAGCCCATCGCGGCGGGTTTCGACATCTTCAACACCAACCTGGACTTCCAGGACGAAAGCTCCTTCGACCAGAGCACAACTGGCTTCCGCCTGCGCTCGGGCGTATCGCTCAGCCAGCATCTCAGGCTGAATCTCAACTATCAGTTCCGCCGCGACAACATCAAGAACGTGGGGGCGACGGCCTCGCTGTTCATCCAGCAGCAGCAGGGCGTGGCCTTTACCTCTTCGGTCGGCTACACGCTGCGCTATGACCAGACCGACGATCCGATCACGCCGACCAGCGGCTTCGTCACGACGCTGGAGCAGGAGTTTGCCGGCCTTGGCGGCGACGTCCGAGACATCCGCACCCAGGTTCGTCACGCCCAGTTCTTCCCGTTGTGGGGAGACTTCGTGCTGCAGCAGTCGGTGCGCGGGGGCGCGGTCGTCGGACTGTTCGAGGACATCCGCATCAACCGGCGCTTCTTCGTCGGCGGCGACACCTTCCGGGGCTTCGCGCCCAGCGGCGTCGGTCCCCGCGACGTGGCCACGCGTGACGCCCTGGGCGGCGAATTCTTCGCCGTCGGCACGACAGAGTTGCAGTTCCCTCTGGGGCTGCCGGAGGAACTCGGCATGTCAGGCCGGGTCTTCAGCGACTACGGCACCGCCTTCGGCGTGGTCGCCAACGGTGTAGAGGACGATCCGTCGCCGCGACTTTCGTTCGGTGTCGGCGTTACCTGGAAATCGCCCTTCGGCCCGATGCTGTTCGATGTCTCGCGTGCGGTCCTCAAGAACGATTTCGACGAGACGGAGGCTTTCCGTTTCAGCTTCGGTACCCGGTTCTAGAGGTGTTGGCATGACGCGTTTTCTGTCATTGATCGTCCTGTTCGCCATGCTCGGCGTCGCTGCTGTACAGCACCAGGCGGCGGCGCAGTCCAATCCCCCGGCGGTGATCGCCACCATGGACAGCCAGCGGATCCTGCGGGAAGCCAAGGCGGGCAAGAGCGTCGCCAGTCAGATCAAGAGCTTCATCGACGAGTTGCAGGCGGTGATCAAGCGCGAGGACGAGGCGTTGAAGGCCCGTCAGGACGAACTGCGCCAGCAGGCCGCGATCCTGTCTCCGGATGCGCTGGAACAGCGCCGGGCGGAGCTGCAGCAATCCTTCAACGACGCGCAGCGCATGGTCCAGGACCGCCGCGTTGCCATCGACCAGACCCGCCAGCAGGCTCTGGAAGTGATCAAGGGCCAGATGCTCGACATCATCGAGGAACTGCAGCAGGAACGCGACTTCAACGTGGTGCTCGACCGCAGCAGCTACTCCTGGGCACTGCCGTCGCTGGACATCACCGACGAGATCGTCAAGCGCCTGGATCAGCGTCTGCCATCGGTCAGCGTGGCGCGCCCGAAGGGTTTCTGATGGCCGACAGCCGTTTCCACAGACGGGCGGGACCTTTCACGCTCGGCGACCTAGCCGCCCGCACCGGCCTTTTCCGGGTGCCGGAAGGCGCCGATCCGTCTCGCGAGGTCGCCGATGTGGCGCCGCTGGAGACTGCGGGCCCCGACGACCTCAGCTTTCTGGACAACCGCAAGTATCTGCCGCAGTTCGCCGAGACCCGCGCAGGTTTCGTGGTTGTCGATCCCGGTCTTGCCGCGCGCGCGCCGGCGGGGACGGTGGCGCTCGCGACGCCGCATCCCTACCTGGCCTATGCGCTGGTGGCCCAGACGCTCTATCCGGAGCCGGCGGTGGACAGCGGCCGCCATCCGAGCGCCGTGGTCGACGCCTCCGCGCGCGTGGCCGAGAGCGTGGAGATCGGAGCCAATGCCGTTGTCGGACCCGGGGCCGAGGTCGGCGAAGGCACGGTGATCGGGCCGGCGGCCACACTCGGGGCCAACGTCGTGGTTGGCCGGGATTGCCGCATCGGCGCCAATTGTTCGCTGGAAACCTGCGTGCTGGGCGACAGAGTGGTGCTGCAGCCGGGCGCGCGGGTCGGCATGCCGGGTTTTGGCTTCGCGCCTCATCCGGAGCGGCATCAGAGGGTGCCGCAGCTTGGCCGCGTGCTGATCGGCGACGACTGCCAGATCGGCGCCAACACCTGCATCGCCTGCGGCTCGGGACATGATACGGTGCTCGGCCGGAACGTGTGGATCGACAATCTTGTGCAGATCGCCCACAACGTCGAGATTGGCGACGGGTCGATTCTGGTCGGCCAGGTCGGCATTGCCGGTTCGGCCAGGATCGGCCGGTTCGTCCAGATGGGCGGCCAGTCGGCGCTGGCGGGCCATGTGCGCGTCGGCGACCAGGTGCAGATCGGCGCGAAGTCGGGCGTGATGAACGATGTGCCGGACGGCGCCGCGGTGATCGGTCAGCCGGCGATACCGGCAAGGGACTTCTGGCGGCAGATCGCCGCGCTGCGCCGCCTGGTTTCGAAGAAGGGGTCGGACTGATGACTGAAGCGGAGAAGACCGCCGTCGGGCCCGTCGAGGTGACGCGGATCATGGAGATGATTCCGCATCGCTATCCGATGCTGATGGTCGACCGTGTGATCGACATCGTGCCGGACGTGAGCGCTGTCGGCATCAAGAACGTCACCGTCAACGAACCCCATTTCACCGGCCATTTTCCAACCCAGCCGGTCATGCCGGGCGTGCTGATCATCGAAGCGATGGCCCAGACCTCGGCGGTGCTGTTCGCGCAGACCCTGGGCACCAGGATGGAGGGCAAGGTGGTCTATTTCATGACCATCGACGAATGCCGTTTCCGCCGTCCCGTGATCCCCGGCGACCAGCTGATGATTCATGTCCGGAAGCTGCGCGGGCGGGGGACGCTGATCTGGAAGATGAAGGGCGAGGCCTATGTCGGCGAACATCTCGCCGCCGAAGCCGAATTCGCCGCCATGATTCAGGATGATGGCTGAGATGGCCGCCGAGGTTCACCCCAGCGCTTTCGTCGCCGACAATGTGCGGCTCGGCGAGGGCGTCCGCATCGGGCCGTTCTGCGTCGTCGATGGCGATATCGAACTGGGGGACGGCGTCCGGCTGGCTTCCCATGTCGCCGTGGCGGGGCGTACCCGCATCGGGCCGGGCAGCCGCGTCTTCCCCTTCGCCTCCATCGGCCACGAGCCCCAGGACCAGAAGTATCACGGCGAGGAGTCCTCGCTGGAGATCGGTGCGAACTGCACCATCCGCGAGCATGTCACCATGAATCCCGGCACCGAAGCGGGCGGTCTGGTGACGCGGGTCGGGGACAACTGCCTGGTGATGATCGGCGCCCATATCGCGCATGACTGCCTGATCGGCGACAACTGCATTCTGGTCAATAACGTGACCCTCGGTGGCCATGTCGAGGTCGACGACTGGGCCATCATCGGCGGCATGACCGCGGTGCATCAGTTCGTGAAGATCGGACGTCACGCGATGATCGGCGGCGCTTCGGCGCTGGGCACGGACGTCATCCCCTATGGCCTGGCGCGCGGCAATCTGGCGACCCTGGACGGCCTCAATCTCGTCGGGTTGAAGCGCCGCAATTTCAGCCGCGAGGAGATCCACACGCTCCGTCGCGCCTACCGCTTCCTGTTCGCGCCGGAAGGTACGATGGAGGAGAAGGTGGCCGACGCCGAGAAGCTGTTCGCCAACGAGGCGGGCGTCGGCGAGATCCTCGAATTCATCCGCGGCAGTTCCTCGCGCGGCCTCTGCACCCCGGCGCGGGATGTCGCCTAGGCGCCTCGGACTGATCGCCGGCGGCGGAGAGGTGCCCGGCAATGTGGCCGATGCAGCCGTCGCCGCCGGGATGGAGGTTTTCGTGCTGGCCTTCGAGGAAACTACGGATCCCGCCCTGCTGGCGCGCTTTCCCCATCGTTTTATCCGCTTCGACAAGGTCGGCGGCACCCTCGAAGCGCTGAAGGCGAACGATTGCGACAGCGTCTGCATGGTGGGCAAGGTCGCACGGCCGGATTTCAGCAAGCTGCGGCCGGACATGGCCGGCATCGGTCTGCTGCCGAAGGTCCTGGCAGCGGCCAGGAAGGGCGACGACGCCCTGCTTCAGGTGCTGGTGGACTTCTTTGACAAGAAGGGCTTCCGGGTCATGGGAGCGCACGAAATCGCTGGCGACGTCCTGGCGGGCGCGGGGCCCATGGGCCGGGTTGCTCCTGGCGAGCAGGATCTGGCGGACATTGAGAAGGGGATGGCGGTCGTCGACGCGCTGGGCGCGCTCGACGTCGGCCAGGGCGCTGTGGTGCGCGACGGGCTGGTGCTGGCCGTGGAGGCCGCCGAGGGCACCGACCGCATGCTGGAGCGCTGCGGCGGCCTGGGCGAGGGCGCCGGGGGCGTACTGGTCAAGCTCACCAAACCGGGACAGGATCACCGGGTCGATCTGCCGACCATCGGCGTGGAGACAGTGGCGCGGGCCGCCGCCGCGGGTCTGAACGGCATCGCCGTGGAGGCGGGCGCCGCCATGGTGATCGACCGCGTGGCGACGCTGGCGCGGGCCGATGCCGAGGGCCTGTTCATCACCGGGGTCGCCCGCGCCGGAAGGACCTGAGATGCTCCCCATCCGCATCATGCTGGTGGCCGGCGAGCCGTCGGGCGACGTTCTGGGCGCCCACCTGATGCGATCACTGAAGAAACTGGCCGGGGAGCGCGTCGAGATCGTCGGCGTCGGCGGCGACGCCATGGCGGCGGCCGGGCTGGAGTCGCTCTTTCCGATGGATGAACTCTCGGTGATGGGATTGTTCGAAATCCTGCCGCGGGCGCCGGCGATCCTGCGCCGGCTGCGGGAGACCGAGGCCTTCGCGCGGGCGAAGCGGCCACATGTGCTGCTGACCATCGATTCGCCGGGGTTCAACAAGCGTCTGGCCCGGCGGTTACAGGATCTCGATACCATCCGGATTCACTATGTCGCGCCGTCGGTCTGGGCCTACCGCCCGAAGCGGGCCGTGACCACGGCGGCGCTCTACGATCATCTGCTGACGCTGCTGCCCTTTGAGCCGCCCTTGTTCGAGAAGGAGGGTCTGGCGGCCACCTTCGTCGGCCATCCCGCGGTGGAGGCGGAGAACGCCTATCAGGGAGACATGCGGGCTTTCCGGGCGGCGCAGGGACTGTCCCCTCATGTGCCAGCGCTGGCGGTGCTGTTTGGCAGCCGGCGGGGCGAGGTCCGGCGGCTGGGGCCGGTCTTCGTGGACGCCTTGCGCCGTCTCGCCGAGCGGGTCCCGGCCGCCCACGTGCTGGCGCCGACGCTGCCGCACCTCCAGGCGGAGGTCGACCGCATGCTCGCCCGCCAGCCACTGCCGTACACCGTCCTCGGGCAGGCCGGGAAGATGGACTGCTTCCATGCCGCCGACAGTGCCCTCGCAGCTTCGGGCACCGTCGCGCTGGAACTGGCTCTGGCCGGGACGCCGGCGGTCGTCGCGTACCGCATGAACGCGCTGACCGCGGCCCTGGCGCGGCGGCTGATCCGCATACCCTACGCCAGCCTGGTCAACATCCTGATGGACAAGCCTGTCGTGCCCGAGCTGATTCAGGGGAACTGCACCGCCGGGGCCATCGCCGGCGCGCTGCAGCGGATCATGACCGATCCGGTCGCCCGCGACGCCCAGATCGAGGCCGGGCGGACGGTCGCCATGATGCTGAAGCCCGGCGCCCTCTGGCCTTCGGACAAGGCGGCGCGCGTGGTATTGAACCTGGCCGAAACGAACAGGGAGAAGGACGCATGAAGGACGCTCGTCTGCTGCACACCATGATCCGGGTGAAGGATCTCGACCGCTCGCTGGACTTCTACACCCGCCTGCTGGGGATGAACCTGCTGCGAAAGAAGGATTTCCCGACCGGTGAGTTCACGCTGGCGTTCGTCGGCTATGGCGACGAGGCCGACAGCACGGTCATCGAGCTGACCCACAACTGGGGTCAGACGGACAACTATGACCTGGGGGACGGTTTCGGCCATCTCGCGATCGGGGTGCCGGACATCTACGGCACCTGCGACGAGCTGGAAAAGGAAGGCGTTCCCATTCCGCGCCCGCCGGGCCCCATGAAACACGGCGGATCGGTCATCGCCTTCATCGAGGATCCGGACGGCTACAAGATCGAGCTGATCGAGCGCAAGGCGGCCTAGATCAGTCCATTGTTCGATCGGACCGCCACTTGTTCGGCGTGTCACCCCCGCCACCGTGCGGGGGTCCGGAGCGGCTTTGCCGCAAGTCGATGATCCTGGCCGGATGCCCACACAAGGCGGGCATGACACCGAAGCTCCACTGGCGATTCAATTCAACCGAGGACCGGTCTAGCCGAGAAACGCGGCGCAGGCCGCGGCTGCGGCGACCGCCGCAGCAAGCAGAATCAGCCGGAATCCAACGCCGGCCCGCCAGGGCGGCACGTTGTCGTTGGCGGGCCGCTTCGGCAGCACGGCGAGCCGGCCGATGGCCGGCCCGGGCCGCGGGAACCCGTTCCCGCGAAACCGCGGGACGGTGGAATTACGCGACTGATTCTGTTCCCGCCGCATGGTTCATGCCTCAGTCGCGCTTGTGGATCGGCACGTAGGGATGCTGCGCCGGGCCGGTATAGAGCTGGCGCGGACGGCCGATCTTCTGGTGGGGATCCTGGATCATCTCGTTCCACTGGGCGACCCAGCCGACCGTGCGGGCCAGGGCGAAGAGAACGGTGAACATCTCCATCGGGAAACCCATCGCCTTCAGGATGATGCCGGAATAGAAATCCACGTTCGGGTAGAGCTTCTTGTCGACGAAGTAGTCGTCTTCCAGCGCCACCTTCTCCAGCTTCATGGCGATCTCGAGCAGCGGATCGTCCTTGATGCCCAACTGGTCGAGGACCTCATGGCAGGTCTGCTGCATGACTTTCGCGCGCGGATCGTAGTTCTTGTAGACGCGGTGACCGAAGCCCATCAGACGGAAGGGGTCATCCTTGTCCTTGGCGCGCTTGACGCACTCGTCGACGCGATCGACGGTGCCGATCTCGTTGAGCATGCGCAGCACCGCCTCGTTGGCGCCGCCGTGGGCGGGGCCCCAGAGGCTGGCGATGCCGGCGGCGATGCAGGCGAAGGGGTTGGCTCCCGAGGATCCGGCCAGGCGCACCGTCGAGGTCGAGGCGTTCTGCTCGTGGTCAGCGTGCAGGATCAGGATGCGGTCCATCGCCTTCGCCAGAACCGGATCGACCCGATAGCTCTCGGCCGGGACGGCGAACATCATGTCCAGGAAACGCTCGGAATAGGACAGGTCGTTCTTCGGATAGATGAAGGGCTGGCCGATGGAATACTTGTAGGCCCAGGCTGCGATGGTCGGCATCTTCGCCACCAGCCGGTACGACGCCACCATGCGCTGGTGCGGATCGTCGACGTCGGTGGAGTCATGATAGAATGCGCTCATCGCGCCGACCACGCCGACCATGATCGCCATCGGATGGGCGTCGCGTCGGAAGCCGCGGAAGAAGTAGTTCATCTGGTCGTGCAGCATGGTGTGCCGGGTGACCGTGTCGACGAATCCGGCCTTCTGCTCCGCGGTCGGCAGCTCACCGTTCAGCAGCAGATAGCAGACTTCCATGTAGTCGGAGTGCTCCGCCAGCTCGTCGATCGGGTAGCCACGATGCAGCAGCACACCCTTGTCGCCGTCGATGTAGGAGATCGCGGACTGGCAGCTCGCAGTCGCCGTAAAACCGGGGTCGTAGGTGAAGTAGCCGGTTTCGCCGTAGAGCTTGCGGATGTCGATGACATCCGGACCGACCGTCCCGGAGAGGACGTCGACGTCCAGCTTGGCCTTCTTGCCGACCGAGATCGCGGCCTTTCCGTTGGTTTTGGCTTCACTCATCGTGGACCCCCATCCTGTTGTTCGTTGGGCGGCTCGGTCGCCGCGGAATTCCCTTGACCCTTATATGGGCATTATAGCCCAAGCGCCGCGCGAGAAAATCTCGCGGACCCTGCGTCAGATGCGATCACCTATGCGCGCGAGCGACTCCTCCCGGCCCAGCGCGACGAGCACATCGAAGATGCCCGGTGAGACGTTGGAGCCGGTCAGCGCCGCGCGCAGCGGCTGCGCCACCTTGCCGAGTTTCAGTTCGTTGGTCTCGGCATAATCGCGTACCGCGGCCTCGGCGGCCGCGGCGTTCCAGTCCTCCAGCGCGGCGAGACTGTCGCGTACGCCCGCCAGGATCTCTGGCGCCTCGCCGGAGAGCAGCCTGGCCGCCTTTTCGTTTGTCGCGATCGGCCGCTCGGCGAAAAGAAAGCCGGCGCTTTCAGCGAGTTCGGCGACTGTCCTTGCGCGTTCCTTCAGCGAAGGCATGATGGCAAGCAGGCGGGCGCGTCCATCGGCGTCGACATCCTGGCCCTTGCGCGCCAGCATCTCGCAGACCAGTCCGACCAGCCGACCGTCGTCAGCCTGGCGCAGATAGTGGCCGTTCAGGTGCTCCAGCTTCTGGAAATCGAAGCGCGCGGCGCTGCGGCCCACATGGTCCAGGTCGAACCATTCGATGGCCTGCTCGGTGGAGAATATCTCGTCGTCCCCATGGGCCCAGCCGAGACGCACCAGATAGTTGCGCATGGCCTCGGGCAGGAAGCCCATGTCACGGTAGGCATCGACGCCGAGTGCGCCATGGCGCTTGGAGAGCTTGGCCCCGTCCGGTCCGTGGATCAGCGGGATATGGGCGAATTTCGGCGGCCTCCAGCCAAGCGCGCGGAAGATCAGGCTCTGTCGCGCCGCGTTCACCAGGTGATCGTCGCCGCGGATGATGTGGGTGATATCCATGTCGTGATCGTCCACCACGACCGAAAGCATGTAGGTCGGCGTGCCGTCGGCGCGCAGCAGGACCATGTCGTCGAGCTGTTCATTCTGAAACGAGACCTGGCCCTGGACCAGATCCTCGATGATCGTCTCGCCGGTCCGCGGGGCCTTCAGGCGGATCGCGGGCAGAACATCCTTCGGCGCGTCCGCCGGGTCGCGGTCCCGCCAGCGCCCGTCATAGCGCACCGGCTGTCCCGCGGCGCGCTGGGTGTCGCGCATGGCCTGCAGCTCCTCGGGGCTGGCGTAGCAGCGATAGGCTTCGCCGCGATCCAGCAGCTGTTCGACGATCTCGGCGTGACGCTGCTGGCGTGCGAACTGAAAAACGGGTTCCTCGTCGGCCTCCAGGCCGAGCCAGTTCAGGCCGTCGAAGATGGCCTCGATCGCCGTGTCCGTGGAGCGTTTGCGGTCCGTGTCCTCGATGCGAAGCAGGAAGCGGCCGCCGTGGTGGCGGGCGTAGAGCCAGTTGAACAGGGCGGTGCGTGCGCCGCCGATGTGCAGGAAGCCGGTCGGCGAGGGCGCGAAACGTGTGACGACGCCGTCCTTGGGCATGGATGACTTCTCCTGATGATCGGGATTGACGTAGCATCGCTTCGGGAGGGCGTGGATGTATCATATCCCCGCAGGACTGACGAGACGGCTTGGCGCGGCGGCGGCCCGCCTGTTGCGCGATCCGGCCGGCGCTCTTGCTGCGGCCCTGGAGGCGGAGCGGGGGCGGCTGTTCAACTTCGTGCCCGTCCTCTTCGGCGGCGGCATCGCCGTCTATTTCGCGCTCCCCTTCGAACCGGCGCTGCCCTGGCTGGCGTTTCTCGCAGTGCTGGCGATGTTCGCCACGGTCCAGTTGCGGGCCACGCCGGTCCGGCTGCCGGCGCTTGCCTGCCTGCTCGCGGTTCTGGGCCTCGCGGCGGCGGCGCTGCGGACGGAGGCTGTGCGTGCGCCCATTCTGCCGGCGGAAGTCGGGCCGACGGAACTGGCGGGGGAGGTGCTGGCGGTGGAGCGCCGGCCCGACGCGGCGCGACTGGTCCTCGCGCCGGATCGCTTCGGCCGGCTTCGGGCCGAGGATCTGCCGCACAAGGTGCGGATTTCCGTCCGCAGCGGTGCGGAGGCCATCCGCGCCGGCGACACGGTCACGATGCTTGCCTTCGCCGGGCCGCCCTCGCCGCCGGCCGAACCGGGCGCCTTCGATTTCCAGCGCTACGCCTTCTATCGTGGTCTCGGCGGCTACGGCTATGCGCTCGGCGCGGCCGAAATCGTCCGGCCCGGCGAAGGGAGCGGCTGGCTGAGCCGGCTCAGGGACCGCATGGCCTCCCGCATCGCCGGCGCCATCGGCGGGGCCGCGGGGGGCGTCGCGGCAGCCCTGATCACCGGGGACCGCAGCCGGATCGGGGAGGCGGAGGAGCAGGCGCTGCGCGATGCCGGGCTGGCGCATCTGCTGGCGATCTCGGGCCTGCACATGGGTCTGGTGACCGGATTTCTCTTCTTCGGTCTGCGCGCGCTGCTGGCTCTGCATCCGCCGCTTGCGTTGCGCCGGCCGATCAAGAAATGGGCGGCGCTGACCGCGATCGCCGGCGGCGCGGGCTATCTCGTGCTCACCGGCGGCTCGGTGCCGACCGTCCGCGCCTTCGTCATGGTCGCGCTCGTCATGCTTGCGGTGCTGGCGGACCGGCGCGCGATCTCGCTCAGAACCGTGGCTCTGGCAGCGATGCTGATCCTCGCGCTGTCGCCCGAAGCGCTGGTCGAACCCGGCTTCCAGATGTCCTTCGCCGCCGTCACCGCGCTGGTCGCCGCCTACGAGCGCTATGGCGACCGCTGGCGCCGTTCGGGCGGGGAGAGAGGACCGCTCCGCCGCATCGTCGGCTATCTGGCCGGCGTCGCGCTTACCACGCTGATCGCCGGGGCTGCGACCGGACCGTTCGCGATCTACCATTTCAACCGTTTCGCCGACTACGGCGTGCTGGGCAATCTGGCAGGGATTCCTTTGGTCGCATTCTGGGTCATGCCCACGGGGACCCTGGCGGCGCTGGCGATGCCCGTCGGGCTCGACGGACCGCTGCTGTGGCTGATGGGACAGGGCATCGATGCCGTGCTGACGGTCGCGCACTGGGTCGCGGCGCTGCCCGGCGCAGTCCGTCTGGTGCCGGCCATGCCGGTCTGGGGGCTGACCGCCGTGGCCGTGGGCGGGCTCTGGCTTTGCCTGTGGGCGCGCGCCTGGCGCGTGCTCGGGCTCGGCGGGATCGCGATCGGACTGGCCTCGCCGCACCTGGCCGAGCGGCCGCTGATCCGCGTGGATTCGGACGCCCGGCTTGTCGCGGTGCGCACCGAGACCGGCGGGGTCATGCTCTCCTCGGCGCGGCGGGAGAAGTTCACGGCGGATCAGTGGCTGGCGCGCGACGGACTGGCGGGGTCGCTTCCGTGGCCTGCGCGGCTGTCCAGTCCCGACGGGCGCATGCGCTGCGACGATGCGGGCTGCATCTGGCGTGCGGATGGCTGGATGATCGCCCTGCCCGTGCATCAGCGCGCCGTGGCCGAGGACTGTACGCGGGCCGACGTGGTGATCAGCCTGGTGCCGGTCTTCGGGCGCTGCCCGTCGGCCCGGATCGTCATCGACCGTTTCGACATCTGGCGCGATGGCGCGCATGCGCTCTGGTTCGATGCCCGCGCCGGCCCTTCGGCCAGGTCGGTGAACGCGGTCCGCGGCCGGCGGGCCTGGATCAGGGATCCGGTGCCGGCGAAGGATCAGTACTGGCGGAAGAGGGCGGTCAGCCGGCCCTGAATGCGCACCTGGTCGGGGCGGTAGATGCGGGTCTCGTAGGCCGGGTTCTCGGCTTCCAGCGCGATGGCGTTGCCGCGGCGGCGCAGGCGCTTCAGCGTCACTTCCTCGCCGTCGATCAGGGCCACGACGATGGCGCCGTTCTCGGCGGTGTCGCAGCGCTCGATCACGACGGTGTCGCCGTCCAGGATGCCGGCGTTGATCATGGAATCGCCGGCCACTTCCAGGGCGTAGTGTTCGCCCCGGCCCAGCACGTGGCCGGGAACGTCGATGTAGTTGGACTGGTCGCGCAGCGCCTCGATCGGCGTGCCGGCGGCGATCCGGCCGTAGAGGGGCAGGGTGGCGCTCTCGCCGGCCGCGGGGGCGGGGGTCGCCCGGGCGGGCAGCGGCTGGCTCGCCACGACCTGGGGCTGGAATGCGCCGACCTTCGGCTCCTGTATCCTCTGGCGGCCCTCGGGCGTCGCCGAATCCGGCAGCTTCAGGATCTCCAGCGCCCGCGCCCGGTGCGGCAGGCGGCGGATGAAGCCGCGCTCCTCGAGCGCCGTGATCAGCCGGTGGATGCCGGACTTCGACCTGAGGTCCAGCGCGTCCTTCATCTCGTCGAACGAAGGACAGACGCCATTGTCCTTCAGATAGTCGTGAACATAGAGCAGGAGCTGGTGTTGCTTGCGTGTGAGCATGGGCGTCGGCCTCCTGACCGCTCGAAAACGAATCCTGTTATGTTCTACGTAAGTTCCTCGATTCCGTCAATGTTCCCTCATCAGGCGAGGTGATCGAGCGTGATGTAGTCGATCGGCTCGCCGGCCGCCATGGCGGGTGCGTGCGGCGGTCTTACTGCCAGGGCGTTGGCGCGCGACATGACCGACAGCATCGAGGAATCCTGGCGCTCGAACGGCGTGACCATCGGCGGACCGTCGTCCGCGGAGACGGCGATGCTGCGCAGATAGTCTTCGCGGCGGTCGTTGGCGGGCAGGTCCCGGCCAAGACGCCCGCGGCGGAGCGGCGGCACGGTGTCTTCGGCGCCCAGCATGGCGCGGATGGCGGGGCGCAGGAAGATCACGCCGCAGACCAGCGCCGAGACGGGATTGCCCGGCAGACCGAGCAGAGGCACATCGCCGAAGCGGCCGAACATCAGCGGTTTGCCCGGCCGCATGGCGATGCGCCAGAAGTCGATGTCCAGGCCCTTGCCGCCCAGCACCTCCTGCACGAGGTCGTGCTCGCCGACCGACGCGCCGCCCAGCGTCACCAGCATGTCGCAGCCGCCCGCCCGGCGTCCGGCCTCCGCGAGAGCATCGGGCCGGTCGGGCGCGATGCCGATATCGACCGGTTCGCCGCCGGCCTTCGCCACCAGCGCGCCGACGGAGAGCGCATTGGACGAGATGATCTGGTCAGGCCCCGGCGCCTCGCCAGGGCGCACGAGCTCATCGCCCGTGGAGAGCAGCGCGATGCGCGGGCGCCGCCGCACGGGCACCCAGGGCGCGTTCATGGCGGCCAGCAGGCCGATGTTGCGCGGCCCGATTTCCTGGCCGGCCGCCATGCCGGCATCGCCTTCGCGGAAGTCGAGGCCGGCCGGGCGGACATATGTTCCGGGGGCGACGGCCGCCTTCGGCCGGATGGTGTCGCCGTCGGCTTCCGCATCTTCCTGGATCAGGATGGCGTCGGCGCCTTCGGGCAGGGGCGCGCCGGTGAAGATGCGCACCGTCTCGCCCGGGCCGATCGATCCGTCGAAACCGTGACCGGCCGCGGATTCGCCGATCTGCCTCAGCGGCTGGCCATTTCCGGTATCGGCGGCGCGGACTGCGTATCCATCCATCGCCGACATGTCGGCGGGCGGCTGGGTGCGCCGCGCCAGTACCGGCTCGGCCAGCACCCGGCCGCTGGCGCGCTCCAGCCCGACCCATTCCAGGGGTGTCGGCGACAGCGCGGCCAGGATGCGGCCGCGCGCTTCCGCGACGGGAATCATTCGGCCCCGAACCGGCCGGACTTGCCGCCTTCCTTGGAGATCAGCCGGACCCCGGTGATGACCATGTCGCGCTGCACCGCCTTGCACATGTCATAGACGGTCAGCGCCGCGACCGAGGCGGCGGTCAGCGCCTCCATCTCGACCCCGGTCTTGCCGGTGACCTTGCAGGTCGCGCGGATGAGAATGGCGGGCGGGTCGTGCTCTGTCGCGAGATCGACCTCGACGCTGTTCAGCGACAGCGGGTGGCACAGCGGGATCAGGTCCGGTGTCTTCTTCGCGCCCATGATCCCGGCCAGCCGCGCCACGCCCAGCACGTCGCCCTTCTTCGCGCGGCCCTCGACGATCAGGGCGAGGGTCTCCGCGGAGACGAGGACCCGGGCCTCCGCCACGGCGGTGCGCTTCGTCTCGTCCTTGGCGCCCACGTCGACCATCCGGGCCGCACCCTTGTCGTCGAAATGGGTGAAGCCGGCCATCTCAGCCCGCGGCCCGCATCGCAGGTTCGCCGATCAGGGCGCGTGTGGCGCCAGCGACATCCTCCTGGCGCATCAGACTCTCCCCGATCAGGAAGCTGCGGCAGCCGGCGGCGGCCATCCTGTCCAGGTCGGCGCGGGTGTTCAGCCCGCTTTCGCTGACCGCCAGGCAACCCGCGGGCAGGGCGGCGGCGCAGGCCTCCGTGGTCGCCAGATCGACATCTAGAGTCTTGAGATTTCGGTTGTTTATACCGATCAATTCACTTTTCAGATGAGATTTGGCGCGCTCGAGTTCCTCGATGTCGTGGACCTCGACCAGCACGTCCATGCCATACCCGATCGCGGCATCTTCGAGCTCCCGGGCCTGGCCGTTTTCCAGCGCCGCCATGATCAGCAGCACGCAGTCGGCGCCGAGCGCCCGCGACTCGGCGATCTGATAGACATCCAGCATGAAGTCCTTGCGAAGAACAGGCAGGTCGACGGCGGTGCGGGCCGCGGTGAGATAGCTGTCGGCACCCTGGAAATAGGGCGCGTCGGTCAGCACGGACAGACAGCTTGCACCGCCGGCGCGATAGGCCCGCGCCAGCGCGGGCGGGTCGAAGTCCGCCCGGATCAGACCCTTGGAGGGTGAGGCCTTCTTGATTTCGGCGATCAGGCCGTAGCGGCCGGCGTCCTGATGCGCGCGCAGGGCCTGCAGGAACCCGCGCGGCGCCGGCTGCGCCTTCGCCGCGGCCTCGACCCGCTTCAGCGGACGCTCGGCCTTGCAGCGGGCGACATGTTCCAGCTTGTCCGCGCAGATTCTGTCGAGTACCGTCCCGGACATGGTCAGGCGGCCTCGTTGGAAATCTTGACCAGCTGCGCCAGCCGGGCGGCGGCCGAACCGCCATCCAGCGACGCCGCGGCCATTTCGGCGCCTTCCTTGAGGGAACCGGCCTTGCCGGCGACGATCAGCCCAGCCGCGGCGTTGAGCACGACGATGTCGCGGAAGGCGTTCTTCGCCCCGTTCAGCACGGCCTGCAGCGCCCGGGCGTTCTCCTCCGGGCCGCCACCCTTCAGATCTTCCGGGCGCGCGACGGGCAGGCCGGCGTCCGCGGGATTGACCTCGAAGACGCTGACCCTGCCATCCGCCAGTTCGGCGACAGTGGAGGGACCGGTGGTGGTCAGTTCGTCCATGCCGTCGGAGCCGTGCACGACCCAGACCTTTTCGGCGCCCAGCTTCATCTGCACATGAGCCAGCGGTTCGACCCACTTCCGGGCGAACACGCCCATGAGCTGGCGTTTCGCGCCGGCCGGGTTCGAAAGCGGCCCCAGCAGGTTGAAGATCGTGCGCGTGCCGAGTTCGACGCGCGTCGGCCCGACATGCCGCATCGCGCCGTGATGGCGCGGGGCCATCAGAAAGCCGATGCCGGCTTCCTTCAGCGCCTTCTGGATCAGGGAAAAGGGGCAGTCGATGTTGACGCCAAGCGCCGTCAGCACGTCGGCGGTGCCGGTCTTCGACGATAGCGCCCGGTTGCCGTGCTTGGCGACGGGAATGTCGTGTGCGGCGAGGACGAAGGCCGTGGCGGTCGAGACGTTCCAGGTGCCCTTGGCGTCGCCGCCCGTACCGCAGGTGTCGATCGCATCCGCCGGAGCCGGGATCTTGTCGGCCTTGGCGCGCATCGCCAAGGCGCCGCCGGTGATCTCCTCGACCGTCTCGCCGCGGACGCGCAGCGCCATCAGGAAGGCGCCCATCTGCGAAGGCGTGGCATCGCCCGACATCATGATGTCGAACGCCGTCCGGGCGTCCTCGACCGGCAGCTTCTCGCCTTCGGCGACGCGCCCTATCAGGGCCTTGAAGGTTTCCATCTCGTTCATTGCTTCAGACCCGCCAGCTTCAGGAAGTTGTCGAGCAGGGCGTGGCCGTGCTCCGAGGCGATGCTCTCGGGGTGGAACTGGACGCCGTAGACGGGCCGTTCACGGTGGCGCAGGCCCATGATCGCGCCATCTTCGGTTTCCGCGGTGATTTCCAGGGCTTCGGGGAAGCCGTCCCGGTCGACCACGAGGGAGTGGTAGCGCGTGGCGGTGAATCCCTGCGGCAGGCCGGCGAATACGTCCTCGCCGCGATGGGTGATGGTCGAAGTCTTGCCGTGCATCAGGATCTCGGCGCGAATGATCCGGCCGCCGAAGACCTCCCCGATGGTCTGGTGGCCCAGGCAGACGCCGAGGATCGGCAGCTCGGGCGGCGCCGAGGCGACGAGTTCCAGCGAAATGCCGGCGCTGTCGGGCCGGCCCGGACCGGGTGACAGCACGATGGCCTCCGGCTTCATTTCCAGCGCTTCGGCAACACTCAGCACGTCGTTGCGGCGCACGGCGATGTGCGCGCCGAGCTCGCCCAGGAAGTGGACGAGGTTGTAGGTAAAGCTGTCGTAGTTATCGATCAGCAGGATCATGACCGTCGCGCCGTTGTGAGCCGCCGTTCGGGCGGGTGGGCAACAAAACAGCGCCCCGCGCGGCCCGTCAAGCGCGAGCTGGCCGGAGACCGTGCTGCCGGGCGGGCCGCGGCGTGTTTGCATCCGGACCGCGCAATCGTTATCTAGGTCGCGGATTTTCATCTGCCGCGACCGTCATGGCGCGGCCCCGTTCCGAGGACGCTTCTGACCCGTGAGTGACGATCTCATTTTCCGCGAGGTGGACGAAGACGTCCGCCGCGAACGCTACGAGACGATGTGGAAGCGCTATGGCGCCTATGCCATCGGGGCAACCGTCCTGATCGTCGCCGTCGTCGCCGGCGTGGTGTTCTGGCAGGACTATCGGCTGAACGAGCGTCAAGAGGCGGGCGCGGCCTTCGAGTCGGCGCTGGATCGGCTGGACGCCGGGCAGGCGGCCGAGGCCGCCGCCGCCTTCGATCAGATCGCTGCGTCCGGTCCCGGGGGTTATGGCGCTCTGGCCGAAATGCAGGCCGCCGCCGCGCGGGCCGCCGCCGGCAACGGGACAGAAGCGCTGGCCGCCTATGACCGGCTGATCGCCGATGGCGAGTTGCGCGCGCTGCATCGCGATGTCGTGCGACTGAAGGCGGCCCTGCTGGCTCTGGAACTTGAAGGCGGCGATGCAGCCGTTCAACGGCTCGGCGATCTGCCTGACGGCGGGGGCGTGTTCGCCAATGCGGCGCGGGAGATACGCGCCTCGGCGATGCTGGCGAAGGGTGACCGGGCCGAGGCCATCGCGGAATTGCGCGCTATCGCCGAGGACGCCAATGCCACGGCGCGACAGCGCGATCGCGTGCGAAACTACATTATGGCGCTGGGGGGCTGAGAAGGCCTTGGGCGCAAGTCTGCTCGGACGGGTGCTGACCGCCGCCGCGCTGGCGGCGACGGTCGGCGCGTGCGATACAATCGGCTCCTGGTTCGAGACCGAGAAGGTGCCGCTGCCCGGCGAGCGCATTTCCGTGCTGGCGCTGGAAACGTCGCTGGAGCCGGACGAGAGCGTTCAGGATCTGACCGTGACGCTGCCGGCGGCGGTTTCGAACGCCGACTGGCCGCAGGAGGGTGGCACGCCGGAGGCGGTGATGCGGCATCTGGCGCTTTCCGGGTCCCTCAGCCGGGCCTGGAGCGCCGATATCGGCACCGGCTCCGATGATGAGGAACGCGTGACCGCGCGGCCCGTTTCCGCGAACGGCCGTGTCTACACCATGGACGCCCGCGCCAGGGTGAGCGCCTTCGATCTGCGGACCGGAGAGCGGATCTGGCAGGTCGGCCTCGGCCGCCGCAGCGAGGATCCGGGCGAGATCGGCGGCGGCGTGGCCGTGGGCGACGGCGTGATCGTAGCGACGACGCCCTTCGGTGACCTCTATGCCCTGGAACCCGAGACCGGGAACTACTTCTGGCAGGTGAGGATCGACGGTCCGATCCGCGGGGCGCCGCTGGTAAGCAACGGGCGAGTCTATTTTCTGGCGTCGGACAGCCGGCTGAAGGCGCACGATCTGGAGACCGGCGAGGAGATCTGGGTGCACCAGGGACTGCAGGAGACTGCCGAACAGATCGGCACGCCCGCCCCGACGGGCAGCGGTCCTTTCGTCTTGGCCCCCTACGCCTCGGGCGAGATCTACGCCATCCGCGCGGACACCGGCCAGGCAATCTGGTCGGACCAGTTGCTGCGGGCCCGGCGGGTCACGCCGCTCGGCGCCATCAACGACATCGACGCCCAGCCCGTGATCGACGAGGGCCGCGTCTACGTGGTCGGCCAGGGCGGCGCCGCGGCGGCCATCGATTTGCAGCGTGGCATTCGTATCTGGGACCAGGAGATCGCGGGACGGCAGACGCCATGGTTGACGGGCGACTTCCTCTATCTGGTGTCCTCGGAATCCGAACTGGTCTGCCTGTCGGCCGACGACGGCGGCATCCGCTGGGTCACCCAGATGCCGAAGTTCGAGGATCCCGAAGACAACGAGGGCCGGCTTACGTGGGTTGGTCCCGTGGTCGCCGGCGAACGGGTCATCGTCGCCAACAACGAGGGCCAGGTGGCCTTCTATTCGCCGTTCGACGGTTCTCCGGTCGGCGGCTTCGAACTGGATGACGGCATCGCCGCGGCCCCTATCGTGGTCGACGGCACGCTGCTCTTTGTCACCGATGGCGGCGAACTTATCGCCTATCGCTAGGATCGGGCTTCCATGAGCCTCACTATCGCCATTCTGGGCCGGCCCAATGTCGGCAAGTCGACGCTGTTCAACAGGCTGGTCGGCAAGCGCCTGGCGCTGGTCGATGATTTGCCCGGCGTCACCCGCGACCGCCGCGAGGGCGAGGGACGCATCGGGACGCTCCGCTTCCGCGTGATCGACACCGCCGGACTCGAGGAAGCCTTCGACGACAGTCTGGAAGCCCGGATGCGCCAGCAGACCGAGATGGCGCTGGCCGAGGCGGACGTGGCGCTGCTGATGTACGACGCCCGCGCCGGCCTGACGCCGCTGGACAGTCATTTCGCGGGCTGGCTGCGCGAGCAGAGCACGCCGGTCATCATCGTCGCCAACAAGTGCGAGGGCCGCGCCGGCGAACCGGGCCGGCTGGAAGCCTATGAACTGGGGCTCGGCGATCCCGTCGGTATCTCGGCGGAGCATGGCGAGGGCCTGGTCGATCTCAAGGACGCCATCGAGGCGCTGGCGCCGGAAAGGACCAAACGGGCCGGCCGGGACGCCGCCGGCGAGGAGGCGGAGAAGCCGCTGCTGCTCGCTGTGGTCGGACGTCCCAATGCGGGCAAGTCCACGCTCATCAACCGGATGATCGGCGAGGACCGCCTGCTGACCGGTCCGGAAGCGGGCATCACCCGGGATTCGATCTCCATCAACTGGCAATGGAATGGCCATCCGGTGCGTCTGTTCGACACCGCCGGCATGCGCCGGAAGTCGCGCGTCAACCGGAAGCTGGAGAAGCTGGCGGTAGCCGACGGGCTGCGCGCGGTGCAGTTCGCCGAAGTCGTGGTGCTGCTGGCCGATGCGACCCAGCCTCTGGAACGTCAGGATCTGGTCCTCGCACGGCAGACCCTGGAAGAGGGCCGCGCACTGGTGATCGGCATCAACAAGTGGGATCTGCTCGATGACGGTCCCGAAGTCATGCGCGAACTCCGCTATCGACTGGAGCAGCAGTTGGCCCAGGCCCGGGGTGTGCCGATCGTCGCCTTCTCGGCGTTGACCGGCCGCGGCGTCGACAAGCTGATGCCCGCCGTCATCAAGGCATACAAGGCCTGGAACATCCGCGTGCCGACGGCGCGCCTCAATCGCTGGCTGGAGGAGATGACGGCGCGCCATCCGCCGCCGCTGGTCAACGGCCGGCGTTTCCGCATCCGCTATCTGACGCAGGCCAAGTCGCGGCCGCCGACCTTCGCGTTGTTCACCTCGTCGGGCGGCGAACTGCCTGACGCATATGAGCGGTATCTGGTGAACGGGCTGCGCGAGGCGTTCGGCCTGCAGGGCGTGCCGGTCAGAATGATGCTGCGCAAGAGCCACAACCCCTATGAGGAGAAGGCGGGCAGGCGGCGATGACGGATTCCGGTCAGGGTGCGCCCAGTCTGCGCCATCCGGGCGTGAACCGGCGGCTTGGCGTGATCGAGACCATGCGGGTGATGCGCGACAACGTCATCGATCTCTATCCCGACCACATCTTCGACAAGGACTATTCGGTCCGGCGTTTCGCCTTCCAGACCTTCGTCATCGTCAACCGGCCTGACCTGATCAAGGAGATGCTGGTCGCCAAGCCGGAAATCTACACCAAGGGCCGGCTGAACCGGCAGATCCTGGGGCCGGCGCTGGGCAACGGGCTGCTGACGGCGGAAGGCGATTTCTGGCGGCGTCAGCGCCGGATCGCGGCTCCGGCCTTCCATTTCCAGCGGCTGCAGGCGCTGGCCGGCATCATGGTCGACAGCGCCGAGGCGACAGCCGAACGCTGGGAGGCGCATGCCGATACAGGCCGTCATGTCGACATCGCCCACGAGATGATGCGCCTGACCATGGAGATCGTGGCGCGGACGCTGTTCACCTCCGACATCGCAGGCGACATCGACCGGCTGGGCAGGGCGGTATCGATCCTGATCGAGAACCTGGGACGGCTTTCGCCGATCGATTTCCTGGGCCTGCCGGAATGGCTGCCGCGCTACCGCGACCCGAAGGTGCGCGGGGCGATGAAGACCCTCGACAGCATGATCTACGCGATCATCGATCAGCGCCGGACGGCGGGCGAGGCCGCGCGCGAAGACCTGCTGCGGATGCTGCTGGACGCCCGCGATCCGGAAACCGGGGAGGGGATGTCCGACCGCCAGCTTCGCGACGAGGTCATGACCCTGTTCGCGGCCGGTCACGAAACCACGGCGCAGGCGCTGAGCTGGGCGTTCTATCTGCTCTCCTTGCACCCGGAGGAAGAAGCGAAGTTCCACGCCGAGATCGATTCGGTTCTGGGCGACCGTCGGCCGAATTTCGATGACATGCGCACGCTGGAGCGAACCCGCATGGTCATCGACGAGACGCTCAGGCTCTACCCGCCGGCCTTCTCCATCAGCCGCACGGCGGAGAAGGACGACCGGCTGGGCGGCGAACTGGCGGTCCCGAAGGGGGCCATCGTCTCCGCCGTGCCGTGGATCACCCACCGCAATCCGAAGCTCTGGCCGGAGCCCGACCGCTTCGATCCGGAGCGCTTCGCCGATCATGAGGTCTATGCGCGCCACAAGCACGCCTATTTCCCGTTCGGCGGCGGTCCCCGCATCTGCATTGGCTCCGGTTTCGCGCAGCTCGAGGCGCGCATGGTTCTGGCCGTGCTTGGCCGCCGTTACCGGTTGACGCTGAAGCCCGGACACCCGGTACGGCCGCAAGGGCGCGTGACCTTGCGCCCGCGCTTCGGTATGAAGATGCGTATCGATCGACGATAGAGCGGCATTCTTTTTCGGGGAGGGGAGCGATGTCGGGAGTTCTGAGCGGATACCGTGTGCTGGATTTCGGCCGCTATATCGCGGGACCGTACTGCGCCAGCCTGCTGGCCGAGTTCGGCGCGGACGTCATCCGCATCGAGAAGCTGGCCGGTTCCGAGGATCGCTGGACCACGCCGGTCAACGATGACGGCATCGGCGCGCTGTTCCTGCAGATCAACCGCAACAAGCGTGGCCTCACCCTCAACCCGATGAAGCCGGAAGGCCGGGAGATCGTGAAGAAGCTGGTGGAGACCGCCGACGTGGTGGTCGCCAACCTGCCGCCCCAGGGCCTGAAGGCCATGGGTCTGGATTACGACAGCCTGAAGGCGATTAAGCCGGACATCGTCCTGACCACGGTTTCCGCCTTCGGTCATGGCGGCCCCTACAGCGACCGCGTCGGTTTCGACGGCATCGGTCAGGTCATGTCGGGCTCCACCTACATGTCGGGCAGCGAGGACCAGCCGGTGAAGTTCGCCGGCCCCTGGGTGGATTTCACCACCGCGATGATGTCGGCGATCGGCACGCTGGTCGCCCTGATGCACCGGAAGGAGACCGGCGAGGGCCAGATGGTCGAGGGCGCGCTGGTGCGTTCGGCGCTGACGATCGGCAACGCCGCGCTGATCGAGCAGGCGATGCTCGGCATCAACCGCAAGCCGACCATGAACCGGGGCCAGACCTCGGGCCCGAGCGACATCGTTCCGACGAAGGATGGCTGGTTCATCGTTCAGGTGGTCGGGCGTCCCCTGTTCGAGCGCTGGGCGAAGCTGGTGGGCCGCCCCGATCTGATCGACGATCCCCGCTTCGCCGACGACCTCGACCGCGGCAACAACAGCGAGATCCTCTCCGAGATCGCCCGCGAGCACGCGAAGGACAAGACCACCAACGAGGTGCTGGCCGAGTATGCCGCGGCCTCGGTGCCGGCCGGGCCTCTCTATACGCCGCAGCAGACCCTGGACGATCCGCATGTCCAGGCCATGGGATTTCTGCAGGACGTCGAGTTTCCGAACCTGCCGAAGCCCGCCCCGGTGGCCAGTGCTCCGATCAACCTGTCGAAGACGCCGGGCGGCATCCGTCACCGTGCGCCGGTGCTCGGCGAGCACACCGAGGAAATCCTTGGCGAACTCGGCTACGGCGCCGACGCCATTGCGGAATTCCGCGACAAGCGCATCGTCTGAACCTCAGTCTTTCGGGCAGATCGCCTTCAGCGCGCGCCATTCGGCGTCGCTGAGGATGCGTTCGTCGCCGGTGCCGCGCGCGGCGATGGTCCCGGCGCGCTCGGTCGGCGCCGGGTGACTGGCCAGGTACTGCATCAGCGAGCCGCCCTGGCCGGCATCGTGTTTCTGCGCCATGCGTTCGAAGAAGCTCGCCATGCCGCCGGTGGTGACCCCGATGCGGTTCAGCGTTTCGACGGCGAAGGCGTCGGCCTCCCGCTCGGCATCGCGGCCATAGGACTGGGTCAGTAGTGCGCCGCCAAACTCGCTGCCGATGTCGCCGGCCGCGCCCGGCGCGAAAACGCTGAGGACAGCGCTGATGGCGCTGTCGCGGACCATCCGCTCCATCCCGTGGCGGTACTCCACATGGCCGAGTTCATGGGCGACGACGCCGGCCACTTCCTCGGCGCTTTCGGCCTGCTGGATCAGGCCGTCGAAGATCAGGACCCTGCCGCCGGGAAAGGCCACGGCGTTGACCATGTCGACCGGTACGACACGGACATCGGCGCCGCGTTCGATCCGTGCGCCGTCCATGATCTGCACCACCATCCAGTCGAGCGCCTGCTGGCCCTCACGCTCCCGGCATTCGTTTTCCATGCCGTCGAAGAACTGCGAGAAGGCCGCCAGAGCCTGGTCGCCGAGGCGTTTCTCGACCGACTGGGGAATCAGCGCGGCGACGCCGGAGACGATGGCCGGCAGGAAGAGGAAGAAGAGCGCCGCCAGCGCCGCCACCGCGCCGCCCCAGACGCCCAGCTTCTTCAGGTCGTATCGGCGGCTGTCCGGACGCCGCGCCAGCAGGCCGGGCAGGGCCTCGCGCACTTCCGCCACCAGGGCCTCGCCCTCCAGCAGCAGGCGCGCGCCGTCATGATCCGCGTGACCGAGGCGAAGCGCCTTTGCATTGGCCGGGGCATCGACGACCTCCAGCCCGGCCTCGCCCCAGTGGACGCTGACGTCGTCCCCCTCTATTCCGATGCCCTCAGGGGCAATGTCGACTTCGACATCGTGGATCGCGGCTGTGCGTCCGTCGGAGAATGTCGCCCTGGAGCGGTTCCATGGCGCTTCCATGAGGAGGTCAGATTCCGTCCATGCTGAGCACGGCGTCGAGGCCGTCGCCCGGACCGGCGGCCTGCGGATGCACCTGCTCGATGTCGTTCCAGTCCATGCTGCCGCTGATCAGCAGGGTCTGCAGGGCGTGCTCGGTGATGCGGTACTCGACGAAGTAGAGCAATATGGCCCAGGCGGCAGCGAAGAACACGGAGAAGGCGATGACGCCAGCCACGGCGAGGGTGGCGAAATTGCCGACAGCCGTGGTCGCAGCGCCGGCGGCGACGAAGACGAGGCCCGCCGGCAGGTAGAAAAGCAGACCGATCAGCAGACCGCCGATGATCGAGATGACGACGATCTTCCAGGGATCGAGCGACGAATTGAGCGCCAGCCCGTTCATCCTCGTCGCGTTGTAGTGGTAGCGCATGGCCCGGCCCCGCCACCAGACGAGCGAGTAACCGGCTGTCGGCAGCAGCAGCAACCAGACCGCCAGCCAGGGCCTGAACAGCTCCCGGCCTCGCCCGTCATAGTGAAAGCGGGCGCTGCCGAGGGACATGTTCCCGATCAGATAACGCTGGACCACGACATTGAGCCACGGAAAGGCCAGCCCGAGCGTGAACACGGTGGCCAGCGCCGCGGGCAGGGCGTGGCGGACAAAGCCGAGGCTCGATCCTTCCAGACCACAGCGTATGCCGCGCCAGGACGTGCGGCGGACCATGTAGCGGCGCGTGCGCCAGGCGGCCAGCGCGTAGAGGAAGGTGAAGAACAGGGCGTAGACGCCGAGAGAGACGGCCGCGCCTTCCAGCGGGCCGAAGCCGGCGCTCAGCACGGCGAGCTGCAACAGCCAGTAGGTCAGGGCGAACAGCGCGCCGGCAATGACGAAGCCGAGAAACAGCTCCAGACCGCGGCCCGAATACTCCAGCGGCGTGCCGTTGATCTTGGTATGCGCCCAGATGAAGCGGCGCACGCGGGTCCGCGCCCAGAACCAGTAGATGCCGCCAGTCGCGGCGATCAGTGGCGCCTCCCGCATCAGCAGCCGCCTGAACGTCTTCCGCTCGCCGTCATAGGTAATGCTGGTCCAGCGCGGACGTTCCGGCTCCCGGGCGTCCGGAACGCTGAGTGGCGCCTGAGTGTCCATATCCCTGCTTTCCTGCGGGCCCCGCGAATGAACAGGGTATTTCGGGAACCCGCGAGTCTCAACCCGCGATTGCGGCCGTCGCGCTGGCGGCGCGCCGGCGGCGGGTCTACTCTTGCCCCGATCGAGACGCCGGGAGGGGAGACCGCCATGAACGAATTCGCGCCGCGCCACGGCCGCAACCAGCCGTCCTCCATGTTCTTCTGGCCCACCGCCGACCGTCCGGTCGCGGTCCGGGGCGAGGGCATCTTCATCTGGGACGACGAGGGCCGCCGCTATGTCGACGCGAGCTGCGGGCCGCAGACCACGAATATCGGCCACAACAACCGCCGCGTGGTCGAGGCCATGCGGGCGCAGATGGACGATATCTGCTTCGCTTTCCGCAGCCATTTCAAGAACGGCCCCGCCGAGACACTGGCCGACCGGCTGGCGGATCTGGGACAGGACAAGGGCCTGACCCGCGCGTTCTTCTGTTCCGGCGGCTCCGAAGCGGTCGAGGGCGCGATCAAGCTGGCGCGCCAGTACGCCCTCGCGAAGGGGGAGGGGACCCGATACAAGATCATCTCCCGTCTGCCTTCCTATCACGGCTCTACTCTTGGCGCGCTTTCGCTGACCGGCGATCCCGCGATGTTCGCACCCTTCGCGCCGATGATGCAGATCCAGCCAAAGATCCCGGCGCCCTTCGTGGTGGAGCGGCCCGAAGGCGAGAGCGAGGATGCAGCGGCGCTGCGCTTTGCCCAGGCGCTGGAGGACGAGATCATCAACCAGGGCCCCTCGACGGTGCTGGCCTTCATCATGGAGCCGATCGGCGGCGCGGCGACCGGCGGCCTGATCGCGCCGGACGTCTACTATGCCCGCGTCCGGGAGATTTGCGACCGCCACGGGCTGCTGCTGATCTACGACGAGGTGATGTGCGGTTCGGGCCGGAGCGGCAAGTACCTCTGCGCCGAGCACTGGGACGCCAACCCCGACATCATCGCGATGGCCAAGGGCCTGGCCGCCGGCTACGTGCCGCTCGGCGCGGTGCTGGCGAGGGGCGACATGGTCGAAGCGGTCTACGACGCCGGCGGCTACGCTCACGGCCATACATACTCGGCCGGGCCGCTGGCCTGCGCCGCGGGCCTCGCCGTGATGGACGTGCTGATGGAGGACGGCCTGGTGGCCAACGCCGCCCGCCAGGGCGCGAAGCTGAAGGCCGCGCTGGAAGGGCTGATGGACGAGTTTCCGTTCATCGGCGAAGTACGGGGCCGGGGGCTGATGCTCGGCTTCGACGTCATGGCCGACCGCAAGAAGCGCATCCCCCTGCCGCCGGAACTCAACGCCGGCAGCGAGATCGCCCAGGCCTGCTACGACCGGGGGCTGATCATCTATTCCCGGCGCATGCTGGACGGCCTCCGCGGCGACCATTTCCTGGTCACGCCGCCGCTCAATGTCACCGACGAGGAGATCGGAATGATTGTGGATCTCCTCCGGCAGGGGCTTGGCGACTTCGCGCCGAAGGCAGCGGCCGCGACGCGGTGAGCGTGCGGGGCAAGGTCATCATCGTCACCGGCGCGGCGAGCGGCATCGGGCGGGCGATCGCCGAGGGCTTTCACACCGACGGCGCCACGGTCGTCGGCGCCGACGTGGCGCTGCTCGACGGCGCGACGGACTTCACGTTGCGCGAATGCGACGTAAGCGACGCGGCGGCGGTGGCCGATCTCATCCGTTCCGTCGCCGGAGAACACGGCCGGCTCGACGTGCTGTTCAACAATGCCGGCCTCGGTTTCCGCACTGCGATCCCCGATCACGCGCCCGACCAGTTCGAGAAGCTGATCCGCGTCAATCTTCTCGGCCCCTATTACGGCATGAAGGCGGCGATCCCGCTGATGCAGGCGCAGGGCGGGGGACACGTCGTCAACACGCTTTCCCGGGCCGCAGAAACTGGCGGTAAAGGGTTCGGCGCCTACGGCGCGTCGAAGGCGGGGCTATACGCCCTGACGCGAACGGCGGCGCGCGAATGCCTGGGCACGGGCGTGCTGGTAAACGGCCTCATCCCCGGGCCCACGCGCTCCGGCATGAACCCGGAGGCGCCGCAGGACCCGGCGGACGTCTATCCGACGGCGAAGTGGCTGGCCGCGTTCACCGCCGACGACATGACCGGACGGGTCTTCTGGAACCGCCAGGAATACCGCATTTTCGACGAGGCCAACGCGGCCTTCAGCCGGGAGATCGAATGAATGGACGATATCGAGCGCATGCTGATCGAGCGCGCCTGCGAGCGGCTGATGATCGAATACTGCCACTTCGTCGACCACGGCGAGGCGTCGCGGATCGCGGACCAGTTCACCGATGACGGGGTCTGGACCTCGCCCGACAACACCATGACCGGCCGCGCCGAGATCGAGGCGGGATTCCGGCGGCGCGAGGCCGCGAAGCACCGCCGCTCGCGTCATGTCTGCACCAACGCGCTGGTGGACGTCATCGACGGGAACAACGCCACCGGCGTGGTCTATCTGACGCTTCACCGTCATGACGACCGTGAACGGCCGGAACGGGTGCGCCCGTCGGAAGTGCCCGACATCGTCGGCGAATACCGCGACACCTTCGTGCGCACGGACGCCGGATGGCGCTTCACCCGACGAGAGATCGCCGTGGATTTCGCCCGAACCGCCGGACAGCCCTGATCGGGGTTCCCGCGCCCGGCCAAACATGCTCAATATCGCCGCAATCGTCACGGTGCAGGGGAGCGACGCCGGATGCCGGTACTGAAATCCGAACTCAACACGCGCTCGGACGCGTTCAGGGCCAACATGGACTTCTGGCGCGGCGAGGTCAGCCGTCTGAAGGAACGCGTCGGCGAGATCAAGCAGGGCGGCGGGGAGCGCGCCCGCAACCGCCATCTGGAACGCGGCAAGATGCTGCCGCGCGAGCGCATCCGCGCCTTGGTCGATCCCGGCGCGCCCTTCCTGGAATTCAGCCAGCTCGCCGCCTGGGGCCTGTATGACGGCGAGGTCCCCTCCGCCGGCGTCATCACCGGCATCGGCCGCGTGTCGGGGCTGGAATGCGTCATCGTCTGCAACGACGCGACCGTGAAGGGCGGCACCTACTACCGCGAAACGGTGAAGAAGCACGTCCGGGCGCAGGAAGTGGCGCTGGAGAACAACCTGCCCTGCATCTACCTGGTCGATTCGGGCGGCGCAAACCTGCCGCAGTGGCCGGAGGTCTTCCCGGACAAGGAGCATTTCGGGCGCATCTTCTACAACCAGGCCAACATGTCGGCCGCCGGCATTCCGCAGATCGCCGTGGTGATGGGAAGCTGCACCGCCGGCGGCGCCTACGTGCCGGCGATGTCCGACGACGCGATCATCGTCCGCCAGCAGGGCACGATCTTCCTGGGCGGCCCGCCGCTGGTGAAGGCGGCGACGGGCGAGATCGTCTCGGCCGAGGATCTGGGCGGCGCGGACGTGCATTCGCGCACCTCGGGCGTTACCGACCACTACGCCATGAACGATGCCCACGCCCTGGCGCTGGCGCGCCAGATCGTCGGCAACCTGAATCGCCTCAAGCCGAAGTCGGTGCGGATCGAGCGCCCCCAGGCGCCGGCCTATGATCCGGAGGAGATCTACGGCGTCCTGCCGAAGGACGTGCGCCAGCCCTATGACGTGCGCGAACTGATTGCGCGCATCGTCGATGGCTCGGAATTCGACGAGTTCAAGAAGCTCTATGGCCAGACCCTGGTCTGCGGTTTCGCGCGCATATTCGGCTATCCGGTCGGCATCGTCGCCAACAACGGCATCCTGTTTTCGGAATCGGCGATGAAGGGCGCGCACTTCATCGAGCTCTGCAGCCAGCGCCACGTGCCGCTGATCTTCCTGCAGAACATCTCCGGCTTCATGGTCGGGCGGAAGTACGAGGCCGGCGGCATCGCCAAGGACGGCGCCAAGCTGGTCACCGCCGTCTCCACGACGAAGGTGCCGAAATTCACCATGGTGGTCGGCGGCTCATACGGCGCCGGCAATTACGGCATGTGCGGGCGGGCCTACGGGCCGCGGTTCCTGTGGATGTGGCCCAGCGCCCGGCTCGCCCTGATGGGGCCGGAGCAGGCCGCGGGCGTTCTGGCGACGGTCACCCGCGCCAATCACGAACGCCAGGGCAAGACGTGGTCGGACGTCGAAGAAGCGGAGTTCAAGCGGCCGATCATCGAGCAGTTCGAGGAACAGTCCGATCCCTATTTCGCCACTTCGCGCATCTGGGACGACGGCCTGCTGGACCCGGCCGACAGCCGCATGACGCTGGGGCTGGCCATCTCGGCGGCGCTGAACAGGCCCGTCGAGGATACGAAATTCGGCGTGTTCAGGATGTGAGGCGGCAGAGATGGCATTGTTCGAAAAGATACTGATTGCGAACCGCGGCGAGATCGCCTGCCGCGTCATCCGCACCGCCCGCCGCCTCGGCATCCGCACCGTCGCCGTACATTCCGACGCTGACGCCAACGCCATGCACGTCCAGATGGCTGATGAGGCCTGCCGCATCGGCGAGGCCGAGGTCACCAAGAGCTACCTGCTGGCCGACCGCATCCTGGAGGCAGCGAAGCGCACCGGCGCCCGCGCCATCCATCCGGGCTATGGCTTCCTGTCGGAGAACGCGGCCTTCGCCGAGGCCATCGAGAAGGCGGGCCTGACCTTCATCGGTCCCAGCGCCGATTCGATCCGCAGGATGGGGCTGAAGGACGCCGCCAAGGCCATTATGGAAAAGGCTGGCGTGCCGGTGGTCCCAGGCTATCACGGCGAGGATCAGGATCTGTCGGTGCTCGCCGCCGAGGCCGGACGGATCGGCTTTCCCGTGCTGATCAAGGCCGTCGCCGGCGGCGGCGGCAAGGGCATGCGCCGCGTCGACGGCGAGAAGGACTTCCAGAAGGCGCTGGAAGGCGCCCAGCGTGAGGCGAAGAACGCTTTCGGCGACGAGCGGGTGCTGATCGAGAAGTTCCTGGTCAAGCCGCGCCACATCGAGGTGCAGGTCTTCGGCGACAGCCACGGCAATGCGGTGCATCTGTTCGAGCGCGACTGCTCCATCCAGCGCCGCCATCAGAAGGTGATCGAGGAAGCGCCGGCGCCGGACATGCCCGAGGCAATGCGCAAGGCGATGGGCGAGGCGGCGGTCGCCGCGGCGAAGGCCATCGACTACCGCGGCGCGGGCACCATCGAATTCATCGCCGATGTCTCGGAAGGCCTCCGCCCGGACCGCTTCTTCTTCATGGAGATGAACACGCGTCTGCAGGTGGAGCATCCGGTCACGGAGCTGATCTCCGGCCAGGACCTGGTGGAGTGGCAGATCCGCGTCGCCGCAGGCGAGAAGCTGCCGCTGGCCCAGGCGGACCTCGCGATCGACGGGCACGCCATCGAGGCGCGGCTCTACGCCGAGAATCCGTCGAAGATGTTCCTGCCAGCCACGGGCCGGCTCGACATGCTCCGCTTTCCGCCGGAGGGCGAGGGTGTGCGCATCGATACGGGCGTCCGTGAGGGCGACAGCGTGACCCCGTTCTACGATCCGATGATCGCCAAGGTCATCGCCCATGGCCGTGACCGCGGGGAGGCGATCCGCAAGCTCTCGGGCGTGCTGGACTCCACGCGCGTCGTGGGGCTGACCACCAACGTCTTCTTCCTGAAGCGGGTGATCGACCATGCGGCCTTCGAAGCCGCGGACCTGGACACCGGTTTCATCGAGCGGTTCCAGCAGGATCTGGTGCCGGCGAAGCCGGAACCGGGACCGCGCACCCTCGCCCTGGCGGCGCTGGCGGTGCTGGCGGAGCGGGAGGCCGCGCGCAGGCCGGCCCATGACAGCGATCCCTTCAGCCCGTGGAACGACGCCCATGGCTGGCGGCTGAACGATGACGGCCACGAGGAACTGCGCTTCCGGGTCGGCGGCGACGAGCATCCGGTGATCGTGCGCTATCTGCGCGGCGGCGGCTTCCGTCTCGAGGCCGGCGGCGAAACCAGAACGGCGAGCCACGCGCTGAACCGGCCCGGCGACCTGGTGGCGACGCTGGATGGCGACCGCATGCACGCCGCCTACCATCTGGAACGCGGCCGGATCTCGGTGATCCATGACGGCGCGCTGCTCGCCTTCGAGATCGTCGATCCGCTGGACGCCGACCTCACCGACGAAGCCGCCGCCGGCGCCATCGCCGCGCCGCTGCCCGGCAAGATCATCAAGGTCATGGCCGAAGCCGGCCGGAAGGTGAAGAAGGGCGAGGCACTGATGATCCTGGAGGCGATGAAGATGGAACACACCATCGCCGCGCCGGCCGCCGGCACGGTCCAGGAGATCAATTTCGGCGAAGGCGACCAGGTGGACGAAGGCGCGGTGCTGATCGCGCTGGAGACGGGATAGACGATGGAACAACGCTACACCCTGCTGACGCTCGGCGTCGCCGATCTGGAACGGAGCATCGCGTTCTACGAGTATCTGGGATGGCGCCGGTCGATGCGTGCGACCGAGGGTGTCGCATTCTTCCAGTGCGGCGGAGTCGCGCTCAGTCTCTACCCGCGGGCAGACCTCGCGAAGGAGGCCGGTGTGTCCGATGAAGGCGGCGGGTTCCGCGGCGTGGCCCTCGCGCACAACACCCGGAGCCGGGAAGAGGTCGATACGGTTCTGGCGGAGGCGGAAGCCGCGGGCGGCCGCATTGTCCGGCCGGCGGAGGAGGCCTTCTGGGGCGGCTATACAGGCTATTTCGCCGACCCGGACGGTCATCTGTGGGAAGTGGCCTGGAACCCCGGGTTCCCGCTGGATGCCGAAGGCAACGTGACCCTGCCCGTCTGAGGCCTGGATCGTTCCAACTTCCGATCGATCAGCCCATTATCGCCGCCCTCGGACCCCGGATCGTGTCCGGGTCAAGCCCGCCCCCTGAACGGCGTCATGCCCGCCTTGTGCGGGCATCCGGGCGGATCCTCGACTTGCGGCGAAGCCGCTCCGGACCCCCGCACAGAGGCGGGGGTGACACGCTGAATGGGCGATGGTTCAATCAGACAGCGCAATGGCCTAGGCCGCCAGCCACCGCTCCAGCGCGGCGTTGACCGCCTCGGGGCGTTCCATGGCCGACATGTGGCCGCAGTCTTCGATCACCTCCAGCTTCGCGCCGGGAATGAGGCCGGCCATTTCCTCGCTCATGGCGAGCGGGGTGACCGCGTCCTGGCGTCCGCAGAGCACCAGGGTGGGGACGTCGACCGTCCGGCAGGTCTCCCGGCTGTCGGGGCGCGCCATGATCGCCTTCGTCTGGTTGACGAAGCCGTCGCGTCCCGTCTCCTCGGCCATGCCGGCGATGGCGGCGGTCAGGTCCGTCTCCTTCAACCGGTCCTCGTGGATCAGCAGGGGCATGAGCCTTTCGTGGATTCCGGTGAAGCGGCCCTTGTGCGCGAGTTCCAGAAGATCCTTTCGCCGCTGCGTTTCTTCGGCCGTGTCGCCGCTGGCGCGGGTGTCCAGCAGCGCCAGGCGCTCGACGCGCTCCGGCGCCTGACGCCAGATTTCGAAGGCGATGTAGCCGCCCATGGATAGCCCCGCGATCGCGAATCGCTCCGGCGCGGCGTCCAGCACCCGCCTTGCGATCGCGGCCATGTTGTCATCCAGGTCGTGGCGGGGAATGACGATGTCCGCCGCCGGCTCCAGCGCGGCCACCTGGTCGCGCCACAGCCGTTCGGTGCAGAGCAGGCCTGGAACGAGCACGACATTCGCCCTGCTCATGCGTCCATACGCCCTTGAAGTCCGCGATTGACAAGGGATAGCGCCATCATTACGTCACCTCTCAGAACGGTTTGCTCAGAGTTAAACCGCCGCGGGCCCGACGGACAATGCGTTTCCGGGGCCACGCGTCCGAAGGAGTTCCGGTATTAGTAATCCAATGACGTTCAGGGATCTGGGCCTCAGTGACGAGGTTTGCCGCGCGGTAGACGCCGCCGGCTATCGCACAGCGACCCCGATCCAGCAAAAATCCATTCCTCATGTCCTGATGGGCCGCGACCTGCTGGGTACGGCGCAGACGGGAACCGGCAAGACGGCGGCTTTCCTGCTGCCGATGATCGACGTGATGGCGCAGGGGGTCTCCAAGCCCCGCATGCCGCGCGCATTGGTGCTGGAGCCGACGCGCGAACTGGCGGCACAGGTCGCCGACAGTTTCGATGTCTACGCCGAACATCACGGGCTGAAGCGCGCGCTGGTGATCGGCGGCGTCAATTCCCGTGAGCAGGAAGCCGACCTGGAAGGCACCTGCGATATCATCATCGCCACGCCCGGCCGCCTGTTGGACCTGTTCGACCGCGGCATGATGATGCTCCGCGGCGTGCAGTTCCTCGTCATCGACGAAGCCGACCGGATGATGGACATGGGCTTCATCCCCGATGTCGAGAAGATCGTCTCCCTGTTGCCCGCCAACAGGCAGACCCTCTTCTTCTCCGCCACCATGGCGAAGCCGATCCGCAGGCTGGCCGACAAGTTCCTGACCGACCCGAAGGAGGTCGAGGTGGCGCCGCCGGCCTCGCCGGCGGAAACCGTCGAACAGCGCATTTTCCGCACCCGCGACGACGACAAGCGCGCGGCCCTGTTCGAGCTGATCGAGGCGGAAAACGTCCGTAATGCGCTGATCTTCTGCAACCGCAAGATCGACGTGAAGACCCTGCTCAAGTCGATGCAGAAGCACGGCTATGACGCTGTCGCGCTGCACGGCGACATGGACCAGGCCGACCGCATGGCGACCTTGGAGAAGTTCAAGACCGACAAGGCGCGGTTCATGGTCTGCTCTGACGTCGCGGCGCGCGGTCTCGACATCCAGGGCCTCAGCCACGTCTTCAACTTCGATGTCCCCTTCCATGCCGAAGACTACGTCCACCGCATCGGCCGCACGGGCCGCGCCGGCATGCGCGGCAAGGCGTTCATGCTGGTGACCCCGCGCGAGGAAAAGCAGCTCAACGCCATCGTGCAGCTGATCAAGAAGCCGATCGCCGAAGTGGACTCCCAGGGCATCGACAAGGCCGGCGCTGCGCCGGCCCAGAGCGGGGAGGCGGCCGAGGCCGAAGCGAAACCCTCGCGCCGGCGCCGTTCGCCCTCGAAGAAGGAAGCGGCCGAATCCGCGCCGGGGCCGGAAGCGGAGGCCAAGCCAAAGCGCCAGCGGCGCAAGGCTGCAAAGAAGGACGAGGCCGTGGCGGCGCCGGAGGCCGAAGTCGAGGCGAAGCCGGAAGCCGAAGCCAAGGCGAAGCCAGAAGCCGAAGCCGAGGCGAAGCCGAAGCGCCAGCGCCGTTCTGCGGCCAGGAAGGACGAGACCGCGGCGACGCCCGAAGCGGATTCCGAGGCCGAAGCCAAACCGAAGCGCAAGCGCCGGGCGCCCAAGGCCGAGGCGGCGGACGAGCCCGCGAAGGAGCCTGCGCTGCCCAACGGTGACGGCGACAGCCGCGCCGCGCGCCGGGCCGATCCGCCGGCCGGCAAGGGACGCCAGCAGAACCGGGGTGACACGCCCAAGGGTCTGGGCGATCATGTGCCTGCGTTTCTGCAGAGGCCCCTGCGGAACCAGCGCGACGCCAACTGATCGGGACGGTCGATGCAGACGATCTTCATCTGGGTGAAGTGCCAGCTCGGTGAGAGCTACGACGTCGCCGATGCGGCCATCCAGGAGATCGAGCAGGTCTCGGAAGTTCATTCCGTTTCAGGGGAATGGGACCTGTTGATGAAGTGCTATCTCAGCGACGAGCAGGATATCGGCCACTTCGTCTGCGAGAGTATCCAGCGGTTGCCGGGGATCAAGGACACGTTCACCACGATCACCTTCAAGGCGTTTTCCTGAGCCGGTGGAGATGGCGTTCGACACTGCGCGCGACCTCCTGCTGCTGATCGATATCCAGAACGATTTCTGCCCCGGCGGTGCACTCGCCGTTGCCGATGGCGATTCGGTCGTTCCTGTCGCCAACAGACTCGCCGGCCAGTTCGAACATGTCGCCGCGACGCAGGACTGGCACCCGGCGGACCATTTCTCCTTCGCCACCCATCACGCGGGCCGTGCGCCCTTCGAGAGCATCGATGCGCCCTACGGGCCACAGACGCTGTGGCCCGATCACTGCGTGCAGGGTACCGGCGGCGCCGCGTTCCACCCCGATCTCGACATCGGCCGGGCCGAGGTGATCGTGCGCAAGGGCTATCGCCCCGATCTGGACAGCTACTCCGCCTTCTTCGAGAACGATCAGCGGACACCCACAGGCCTTGGCGGCTATTGCCGGGAACGCGGTTTCGAGCGGATCGTCATGGCCGGGCTGGCGACCGACTTCTGCGTCGCCTGGTCGGCGCTGGACGCCCGCCGACTCGGCTTCGAGGTCACTGTCGTGCTCGAAGGCTGCCGGGCCATCGACCTCGATGGCTCGCTCGACAAGGCGCTCCACGACATGCGCGCGGCGGGCGTGGAGTTCGACAGGGCCGCCTGAGGCAGTCGACACCCGTCAAATTCCCGCTGGGCGGCAAAAAAAAGACGGCGGGCCGGAACCCGCCGCCTTCTGCTGCGTTTTCCTTCAGTGGGAAGGGAACTCAGCCGATCACACCGTTGTCGTCGCGGCGGATCGCAATGACCGCGGAGCGCGGGACGGCGTCGCCGCCCTCGGGCCAGTGGCTGTTGCCTTTCTCGCCCGGATGCTGGATGCCGATGAAGACCGTGCGGCGGTCGGGCGTCCAGGCGAAGCCCGTGACCTCGCACTCCTTCGGGCCGACCATGAAGCGGCGGATATCGCCGCTGGCCGGATCGCCGATCAGCATCTGGTTGTTGCCCATGCCGGCGAAGTCGCCCTCGCTGGAATAGTTGCCGTCGGTCTGGATCCAGACGAGGCCCGTGGAATCGAAGGCGAGACCGTCGGGCGAGTTGAACTTGTTCTCCTCCGTGACGTTCCTGGAGCCCGCATGGGCGTCGGTGTGGACGGCCGGATTACCGGCCATGACGAACAGGTCCCAGGAGAAGGTGTTAGCCGTGTGGTCCTCGTTGTCGGGCGCCCAGCGGACGATCTGGCCGTAGTTGTTGGCCGCGCGCGGGTTCGGGCCGTTGACCGGGGTCGGATCGCCGCCGGCATTCGGCTTGGCGGCCCGGTTCTTGTTGTTGGTCAGGCAGCAATAGGCCTCCGCCTTCAGCGGATTGGCCGCGACCCATTCGGGACGATCCATCGTCGTGGCGCCCACCGCCGAGGCCGCCTGCCGGGTGTGGATGCAGATCTCGGCCCGGGACTTCATACCGGTGGTCTCAGGCGTCAGTTCCAGCCACTCGCCGCGGCCGTCGTCATGGAACCTGGCGACGTACAGCCTGCCGTTTTCCAGCAGGTCGGCGTTGTCGCCGCCAGCCACGTACTTGCCGTCGGAGACGAAGCGGTAGATGAACTCGCCGCGTTCGTCATCGCCGAGATAGACGACAACGCGCCCGTCATTGGCGACGACAAGTTCGGCGTTCTCGTGCTTGAAGCGACCGAGGGCGGTCCGCTTCTTCGGCATCGAGGCCGGGTCGAGGGGATCGATCTCGACGACGTGGCCGGCCCGGTTCGGCTCGTTCGGATGCCTGGCGATGTCGAAACGCTCGTCCACCAGCGCCCAGCCATACCCCCAGTCCTTCGGGCCGATGCCGTAGCGCGCAAAACCTTCGGGCAGCGCGACCGGCTTCTGGTCCTGGATTTCCTCGGAGGACGAGAAGTAACCGTTGAAGTTCTCCTCGCAGGTCAGGTAGGTGCCCCAGGGCGTGCGGCCGTTGCCGCAGTTGTTCCAGGTGCCGAGCGCCCGGACGCCGGCCGGATCGGCGGCGGTCTTCATCAGGTCGTGACCGCGTGCCGGGCCGGTGATCTCCATAGGCGTCTGAGGCGTGATCCGGCGATTGAACGCACTGTCCCTGACGATTGACCACTTGCCGTCCTGCCGGGCGATCTCGACGACCGAGACACCGTGGGCCAGCATGCCCTTGAGGATGTCGTCCTCGTCGGCGGGCTTGCCCTCTTCCCGATTACCCCAGATGACCTTCCGGTTCGTGTACTCGTTGTTGACCGCGAGAATGTAGCGGCCGTCGCGGGTGAACAGCGCCATGCCGTCATTGTTGTCGCCGAAGGCGCGGACCTGGCTGTCGGCGCTGCCGCGTGTGGCGTGGTCGAATTCGGGCGCGTCCGACCACATCGGCTCGCCCCAGACGGCGACCGTGTGCCAGTTGTAGCCCTCTGGCAGCGTGATCGTGTCCAGCGTACTGGCCTCGACCGGCGCGAACCCGAAGCGGCCTGCTGCGTGCGCCGGACGGGTGAGCGCAGAAGTGCCCAGGAACATGGCCGTCGCGCCCAATGCCGCGGCGCCGCCGAGAAGGCCGCGGCGCGAATAGCGGCGTGCGACGATCCGGTCGAATCCGGTCGTCTCGGGGGGCGGATTGTTGAGTTCGTCGAACTCGTCGAACGAGATTTCAGCCAGCTTCTGCTCTGACATCGTGGTCTCCAATGATGGACGGACAGCGGGCGCCGGTGCGATCCCCTTCGGCCGACGCTTTCAGCGCCTGTTGATACCCCCGTAATGCTGCATTGCCGTGACATCGGCGTCCGCGCGGGCTGTTCCGCAGCCTTCGGATGTGGTCTAGAGAAGCCGCATGCCGGACACACTCAGAATAGCACTGGCGCAGGCCAATCCGACCGTCGGCGACATCGCCGGCAATATCGCGCTCGCGCGGAGGCTGCGCGCCGAGGCCGCCGTTGCCGGGGCCGACCTGATCGCCTTTCCGGAGATGTTCGTCACCGGCTATCCGCCCGAAGACCTGCTGTTTCAGCCATCCTTCCGGTCGGCAGCCATCAGGGCGGTCGAGGATCTGGCGTCGGAAACCGGCGATGGCGGACCGGCGATGCTGATGACAGGCTGCTGGCGCACCGAGGGTTCTCTCCACAACGCGGCGATGATGCTCGACGGCGGCGGCGTGCAGGCGACGACGTTCAAGCACCGCCTGCCCAACTATGGCGTTTTCGACGAGAAGCGGCAGTTCGCCGAAGGACCGCTTCCCGGGCCGCTGTCCTGCCGCGGGGTCCGGCTGGGTGTGATGATCTGCGAGGACATGTGGTCGCCGGACGTGGCCGAGTGTCTGCAAGAGACCGGCGCGGAAATTCTGATCGTCGCCAACGGCTCGCCCTTCGACGTGACCAAGCCCGATCTGCGCATCAACGGCGCCGTGGCGCGGGTCACCGAAACGGGCTTGCCGCTGGTCTATCTCAACCTGGTCGGCGGGCAGGACGAGCTCGTCTTCGATGGCGGCTCGTTCGTTCTGGACGCCGACCTCCGAACCCCCGTCCGCCTGCTGGAGTTCGAGCCGATGCTCTGCGTCACGGACTGGCGGCGCGACGGTGAGAGCTGGCGCTGCGCGCCCGGGAGCGATGCGACCCCTCTCGGACATGTCGAGGCCATCTACCGTACGGTTATGCTGGGGCTGAGGGATTTCGCGGAGAAGAACGCCTTCCCGGGCGTGGTCCTTGGTCTGTCGGGCGGCATCGACACGGCGCTCAGCGCCGCCATCGCGGTCGATGCTGTCGGACCCGAACGGGTCTGGTGCGCAATGCTGACATCCGAGATGACGGATGCGGACCGCCGCAGGAACGCGGAGGCGGTGGCGGCGCTGTTGGGCATCAGGCTCGATACCTGTTCGATCGCCGACGGCGTCGCCGCGCTCGACGTCGCGCTGGGGCCGGCTTTCGGCCGGGGCGTGCCCGACACCGCCGACCGCAATCTCGAGGCGCGGACGCGGGGATCGATGCTGGCCGCGCTGGCCGAACGCAGTGGCTACCTGCTGCTCGGCACGGGCAACAAGTCGGAAATCTCGGTCGGGCTCGACACGCTCCACGAGGATGAATTCGCCGACTTCGGCGTGCTCAAGGATCTCTACAGGACGACGGTGAAGGCTCTGGCCGAATGGCGCAACGCCAACCGGCCCGCCGGCGGGCTGGGACCCGATGGCCGGGTGCTGCCGCAGAGCCTGATCGATATGCCCGCAGCGGCGCAGCCGTCGATTGCGGACGGCGCCGGCGAACTGCCGGCCTTCGACGAGCTGGACGACATACTCGAATGCCTGATCGAAGGCGAGATGTCGGCCCGCGAGGTGCTCGAACGGGGCCATGACGCGGCTGTCGTGCGCCATGTCGAATACCTGTTCCATCGCGCCGAGCATCGTCGCCGCCGGACTGCGCCCGGGGTCAAGGTGACCACCCGGAGTTTCGGCCGCGACCGCCGGTTTCCCATCACCAACGCCTTCAGGGAGGCCGGATAGACATGGCCGAAATCTCGATGCCCCGCGTTCGCTTCGCGCCCAGCCCGACGGGCCAGCTTCACCTCGGCAACATCAAGGCCGCGGTCATCAACTGGCTGTTCGCGCGTCATCATGGCGGCGACTTCATGCTGCGGATTGACGACACCGACGGCGGCCGGTCGGAGACCGCCTACGAGGAAGACATCCTACGGGATCTGAAATGGCTGGGACTGCGCTGGGACCGTTTCGCCCGGCAGTCGGAACGGACGGAACGCTACGCCGCCGCCGTAGAGGCGCTGAAAGGACAGGGGCGCCTCTACGCCTGCTACGAGACGCAGGAGGAACTGGAGCGCAAGCGCGGGCTGCAGCGCGCTGCGGGCAGGCCGCCGGTCTATGACCGCGCGGGGCTGCGCCTCACCGACGAGCAGCGCGCCGCCCTGGAGGCGGAGGGGCGGCGGCCGCACTGGCGGTTCCTGCTGACCCAGGAGCGGGTGGTCTGGGACGACCTGGTGCGCGGGCGCCAGGAGGTGGACGCCGCCTCGCTCTCCGATCCCGTGCTGATCAGGGAGGACGGGCGGCCCCTCTACACGCTCAGTTCGACCGTCGACGATGGCGAGTTCGGGATCACCCATGTCATCCGCGGCGAGGACCACGTCGCCAACACCGCGGCTCAGATCCAGATTTTCGAAACACTGGGCCACGAGGCGCCGGCCTTCGGGCACTTCGCGCTGCTGGTCGACACCGATGGCGCGCCGCTGTCGAAGCGCGCCGGCAGCCTGACCGTCGCGGCGCTGCGTGAGGCGGGTATCGAGCCGGTCGCCATTGTCAGTCTGCTGGCGCGGCTCGGTACGTCGAAACCGGTCGAACTGTTCCGCAGCAACGGGGCGGCGGCGGAAGCGTTCGACCTTTCGGCCTTCGGCCGCGCCGCCGCGCGCTTCGACATGGCCGAGTTGCAACGCCTGTCGGCGCAGTTCGTTCACGGGCTGGAACCCGACGAGGCTGCGCGGAGGCTGGGCGATCACCGGCCGGCCGTCCTCGCCATCTGGGAGGCCGTTCGCGGCAATCTGAACAGCTTCGACGACTTCCAGGGCTGGATCGACCGGGTCGAGGAGGCCATCGTGCCGACGATCGAGGAGCCGGACTACTGCGCCGATGCCGCCGGTCTGCTGCCGGAAGGCGAACTGGACGAGACAAGCTGGAAGACCTGGACCGACGTCCTGAAGGCCGAAACCGGCCGCGAGGGCAAGGCGCTGTTCCTGCCGCTCAGGCTGGCGCTGACCGGCCGGGAACATGGACCGGAGATGCAAAAGCTGCTACCCCTCATCGGCCGCGACCGGGCCGTGCGGCGCCTTCGGGGCGAAACAGCCTGATCCACCAGGGACTTCGCTGGCGAAGTGAATGCGATGAGCAAGGAACGCCTCTACCTGTTCGACACCACGTTGCGCGATGGCGCGCAGACCAAGGGCGTCGACTTCTCGGTCGAGGACAAGCGGACCATTGCGCTCGCACTCGACCAGCTCGGACTGGACTACATCGAGGGCGGCTGGCCGGGCGCAAACCCGACCGACACCAGCTTTTTCGAGAATCCGCCCAGGCTGCGCCGCGCCAAGCTGGTCGCCTTCGGCATGACCAAGCGCGCGGGCCGTTCCGTCTCCAACGATCCGGGACTGTCGCAGGTGCTGGGCGCGGAGGCGGACGCCGTCTGCCTGGTGGGCAAGTCGTGGGATTTCCATGTCGATCTCGCCCTGGGGATTCCGCGCGAGGAGAACCTCGTCTCCATCCGCGAGAGCATCGCCGCGGCCGTCGAGCGCGGGCGGGAAGCCATGTTCGACGCCGAGCATTTCTTCGACGGCTATCGCGACAACCCCGACTACGCGCTGGCCTGTATCGAGGCCGCTCTGGAAGGCGGTGCGCGCTGGGTCGTGCTCTGCGACACCAACGGCGGCACCCTGCCGGCGGACGTCGAGCGGATCGTCGCGGAGGTGGCGGCGAAGTATCCCGGCGAGCGGATCGGCATTCACGCCCACAACGATACCGAGAACGCGGTGGCCAACAGCCTGGCGGCCGTCCACGCGGGCGCCCGGCAGGTGCAGGGCACGCTGAACGGCCTGGGCGAGCGCTGCGGCAACGCCAACATGATCTCGGTGATTCCGTCGCTGATGCTGAAGCCGATCTATGCGGATCGGTTCGAGACCGGCATTCCGGTGACCGAGCTCAGGCACCTGACGCAGACCTCGCGGCTGCTGGACGAACTGCTCAACCGCGCGCCCAACCGCCATCAGGCCTATGTCGGCGACAGCGCCTTCGCCCACAAGGGCGGACTGCATGTCTCCGCGGTGCAGAAGGACCCGAAGACCTACGAACACATCGACCCCGAGATCGTCGGCAACCGCCGGCACGTCCTTGTGTCGGACCAGGCCGGACGCTCCAACATCCTGGCGCGGCTGGAGGAGTGCGGCATCGAGGTCGAGAACGACGACCCCCGGGTCGGCCGCCTGCTCGATGCGGTGAAGCAGCGCGAATTCGAGGGCTATTCCTATGACGGCGCGGAGGCGAGCTTCGAACTGATGGCCCGCCGGACCCTGGGGCAGGTGCCGGAATATTTCCGCGTCGAGCGTTTCCGGGTGATGGTGGAGCGCCGCTTCAACGCCCGCGGCGAGCTGGTCACCGTCTCCGAGGCGACGGTGAAGATGCTGGCCGGGGGCGAGGACCGGCTCACGGTCGGCGAGGGCAACGGTCCCGTGAACGCCCTGGATCAGGCGCTTCGGCAGGCGCTGGACGGACTCTACGCCGAACTGTCGGATCTCCGGCTGGTCGACTTCAAGGTCCGCATCCTGACCGGCGGCACCGAAGCGGTGACCCGTGTCCTGATCGAGAGCGCAGACGGCACGGGCGAGCGCTGGTTCACGGTCGGCGTCTCGAGCAACATCGTCGAGGCGAGCTTCGATGCCCTCCACGATTCGATCACCTACAAGCTCTACCGCGACGGCGCCCGCACGGCGGGCCGCATCGCCGCCGAATAGACCGAATCGCGCATGGCCGGCACCGACCGCCGCTTCAGGGATTCCGCCTTGCCGCAGCCGGCGATCATTCTCGTGCGGCCGCAGATGGGCGAGAATATCGGCGCGGCAGCGCGGGCGATGCTGAACTTCGGCCTGGGCGAGATGCGCCTGGTCGCGCCGCGCGACGGCTGGCCCAGCGAATCGGCCCGCGCCATGGCCTCCCGCGCCGACGAAGTGCTGGAGCATGCGCGGCTGTTCGAGACCACCGAGGAAGCGATCGCCGATCTGCACCACGTCTACGCCACCACGGCGCGGGGGCGGGAGATGGCGAAGCCCGTGGTGACACCGAGGGAGGCTGCGGATACCGGCGTCGGGCGCGTGCGCGCGGGCGAGCGGGTCGGCATCCTGTTCGGCGGTGAGCGGGCGGGCCTGGACAATGACGACGTGGCCTTGGCGCGGGCGGTCGTCCAGGTCACGGCCAACCCGGCGTTTTCCTCCCTCAACCTGGCCCAGGCGGTACTGCTCGTCTCCTACGAATGGCGGCTTGCCGCCCTTGCGGCGGGCAAAGCGACCACCATGCCTCCGGCGCCGGAGGAGGCCGGGCCCGTGGCCGAAGCCGCGCAGATGACCGCCTTCCTCGATTTCCTTTCGGCGGAGCTCGACGCGGCCGGTTTCTTCCACCGCATCGCCGATAAGCGGCCCACCATGCTGCGGAACATCCGGGCGATGTTTCACCGTGCGGATCTGCGTGAGCAGGAGGTCAGGACGCTGTTCGGCGTGGTCCGCAGTCTCTCCGGCCACCGTCAGGGCACAAGGGGCGCAAAGGGCGGGGAAAAGGGCGGTTGACAGCCCGCAGCCCCGGTCCTATAGCACGGCCTCCCGCGACCGGAACGCACCGGCCGCGTTCATCTGTGATTTGACCGAACGGCAGAAGGCAACCGATGTCGAAGCGTATCAGCGCGAAATACAAGATCGATCGCCGCATGGGCGAGAACCTCTGGGGCCGTCCGAAGAGCCCCGTCAACCGCCGCGACTACGGTCCCGGCCAGCACGGGCAGGCGGGCAAGCGCAAGAAGGTCTCCGACTTCGGTCTGCACCTTCGCGCCAAGCAGAAGCTCAAGGGCTACTATGGTTCGATCACCGAGAAGCAGTTCCGCCGGGTCTATGGCGAGGCCGTGCGCCGCAAGGGCGACACCTCCGAGAACCTGATCGGCCTGCTGGAGAGCCGCCTCGACGCGCTGGTCTATCGCATGAAATTCGTGCCGACCGTGTTCGCGGCGCGCCAGTTCGTCAACCACGGCCATGTCAACGTCAATGGCCAGCGGGTGAACATTCCGAGCTATCGCTGCAAGCCGGGCGACGTGATCGAGGTCCGCGAGAAGTCGCGCCAGATCAACCTGGTGCTGGACGCCGCGGAGTCGTCGGAGCGCGAGACCCCCGACTATGTCGAGGTCGACCACAACAAGATGACCGGCAAGTACACCCGCGTGCCCAAGCTGGCCGACGTGCCCTACGCGGTGCAGATGGAGCCGAATCTGGTCATCGAGTACTACTCGCGCTGACCAGCGGCCTTCGGGCCCGCAATGTTTCGAGAGCGGCGCCGGAGCGATCCGGCGCCGCTTCTCGTTCAGCCCATGCGCATGCCGCCCGAAATGGTGATGGTCTGGCCGGTCATGCCGTCGGATTCGCCAGAGCCCAGATAGACCGCGATATGCGCGATCTCGACCGGCTCCAGCATGCGGCCGATGGGCACGCGGTTCACCAGCATCGTCTGCAGTTCCTCGACCGGCATGCCCAGGATCTCGGCGTGGTCGTCGAACTGGTCGATCATGTCGGTATTCACGAAGCCCGGGCAGATGGCGTTGACGGTGATGCGGTCCTTTGCGTGCTCAAGGGCGGCGCAGCGCGTCATGCCGACCACGGCATGCTTGGAGGTGTTGTAGGCGCCCTGGTTGAGGGACTCCCACTTGCCGGCGGTCGAGGCGATGTTGACGATCTTGCCGCCGCCGGCCTTCTGCATGTGGCGCAGCGCGAACTGCATGGCGTGGAAGACGCCATAGGTGTTGACCTGCATGATCCGGTCGAAGGTTTCGGGCTCGTAGTCGATGAAGCGGCTGGCCTTGTAGACCCCGGCGTTGTTGACCAGCACGTCGAGGCCGCCGAGCCGGTCGACGCAGGTTTCGATCATGGCCGCCACCGCGGCGCGGTCGCTGACATCGGCCGCCAGCGTTTCCACCTTGCCGCCGTGGGCGGCAGCCTTCGCAGCAATGTCCCCAAGCTGCGGCAGGCCGGTCGCGACCAGCATGAGGTCCGCGCCTTCCTCGGCATAGCGTTCCGCGATCGATGCGCCGATGCCGCGGCTGGCCCCCGTGATCAACGCCCGCCGGCCGGCAAGCCGTCCCTTTCTTTCGGCCATTCCGTGTTCTCCCCCTGGAACCCTGTGGGGGAGTCATAACCCGGCGGCGGCCGTCAATAAATCCGGCGTTTCGGAGCCCAGCGCTTCACGGCCTTGCCGCCGGTGATGACCCTGGGCACCCCGTCGGGCAGTTCGGGGCGTTCCTCGTTCGCCGCCGGCGGCGGCTTCACCGGGGCGGCGGGGCGGCGTTCGGTTTCCCGCGCGGCGGGCTGGATGAAGGTCCGGCGATAGGCGTCGGCCATCATGTCCAGCGGAATTTCCGCATCCGGCGCGGCCTGGCGCACATCGGAGAAGATGCCATCGGTCTCGATGAAAGCGTCGAGCTGCTCGACCGGCGACCTGGCGAACTTCCGGTAGATGAGTTTCAGGCAGGCCTCGGCGCGGTCATCGATCTCCTTGGGCCGGTCGGGTTCGCCGCCCTGCTCCAGCACGGGATAGAGATTGGGGTCGCAGGGGCCCAGGGCACTGGCGACGAATCGGCTCGGCATCAGCGCGCGGCCGTCATTGGCGGCGGCGTAGAGCCCCTGCGCCATGTACAGCAGAAGCTGCAGCTTGCGCGGCTGCAGCCTGATGCCGTCCTGCTCCGCCGCGAAGCGGAACCAGCCGACGGCTGCAATGGTGGATTTCAGCGCGGGCGCGCGGAATCTGTGGCTCCCTGTCATGGCGCGCAGTCTCGCCCGCCATGGCGAACAAAGGGTTAATCGCCGGCGCGAATCCGCTTTGCCGCCTCAACGGCGAAATAGGTCAGAACGCCGTCGCAGCCGGCCCGCTTGAAGCTCAGCAGGCTCTCCATCATCACCTTCTCGCGGTCCAGCCAGCCATTGTCGGCGGCGGCGTTGAGCATCGCGTACTCGCCGGAGACCTGGTAGGCGAAGGTGGGCAGGTGGAAGGCGTCCTTCACCCGCCGGCAGAGGTCGAGATAGGGCATGCCCGGCTTGACCATCACCATGTCCGCGCCCTCGGCGATGTCCATGGCGACCTCGCGCATCGCTTCGTCGCCATTTGCCGGGTTCATCTGGTAGGTCGCCTTTGTCGCCTTGCCGAGATTGGCCTTCGAGCCGATGGCGTCGCGGAAGGGCCCGTAGAAGGCGGAAGCGTATTTCGCCGCGTAGGACATGATCTGGACATTGTGATGGCCGTGCGCTTCCAGCGCCTCCCGGATGGCGCCGACGCGGCCGTCCATCATGTCCGAGGGCGCGATGATGTCACAGCCGGCCTCGACCTGGATCAGCGCCTGCCGGATCAGCACTTCCAGCGTGATGTCGTTCTGCACGTAGCCGTCGCGGATCAGGCCGTCATGGCCATGGCTGGTGAAGGGATCTAGCGCCGCGTCGCAGAGCACGCCGACGTCCGGTACGTGCTGCTTGACCGCGCGCACGGCGCGGCAGACCACGTTGTCGGGATTGGTCGCCTCGGTGCCTTCGTCGTTCTTCCGCTCCGCGTCGACGGCGGGAAAGATGGCGATCAGCGGCACGCCCAGTTCGCCGGCCTCGCCGACGGCGTCGACCAGGCTGTCCACCGAATGACGCCGCACGCCGGGCATGGACGGCACGTCGATGACGTCGTCGCCCTCATGGACGAAGACCGGCCAGATCAGGTCATCGACCGTCAGCACGTTCTCCGCCACCAGACGGCGCGACCAGTCGCTGGCGCGGGGCCGGCGCAGGCGGACGCGCGGATAGGCCGACAACGGCAGGTCGGCACGCTCGGCCTCCGGCGCGGGACGGCGGAAGGGAAGGGGATTCTCGCTCATGGCAATGGCCTGTCTGTGGCGTATAACCTGCCGAACCATAGACCAGCACGGGCGTCGGGCAAAGCGGTCCGGCGATGCCGGATCACCGTTCGAGGGAGGAGAGACGGATGAGCTATGAACACATGACCATGGACGTGTCCGACGGGGTGGCGCTGCTGCGCATAAACCGGCCGGACTCGGCCAACGCGATACACCTGCCACTGACCGAGGAGCTTGTCGACGCCGCCATCCGCTGTGACGAAGACCCGGCGATCCGAGCAGTGGTGCTGACCGGGGAGGGCAAGATGTTCTGCGCCGGCGGCGATATCGGCTTCTTCGTCTCCCAGGGCGAGGACAGGCTGCCATCGGTCGTTAAGAAGATGCTGCTGAACCTGCATGGCGCCATCAGCCGGCTGCACCGTATGGATCCGCCGGTAGTCTGCGCCGTCAACGGAACGGCGGCGGGAGCCGGATTCAGCCTGGCGCTGCAGGGCGACCTCGTGCTGGCGGCCGAAAGCGCGAAGTTCACGATGGCATACACCAGGGTCGGTCTGTCACCGGACGGCTCGTCGTCCTACTTCCTGCCGCGCCGGGTTGGCTCGAAGCGGGCGCTGGACCTGATCCTGACCAATCGTCTGCTGACCGCCGCCGAAGCCCTGGACTGGGGCATCGTCGACTATCTCCATCCGGACGACAAACTGATGGATGAAGCCATGAAGCTCGCGGCGACGCTCGCGAATGGCCCCACCCGTGCTTTCGGCACGGCCAAACGGCTGATCCACGAAAGTTCGACCGACTCGCTGGAAAGCCAGATGGAGCGGGAAACCGTCGGCATCGTCGAATGCATGCGCACCCCGGACGGCAAGGAAGGCATGGACGCATTCGTCAACAAGCGCCCGGCGAAGTTCGGGGGCTAGGCTGGAAAGGAGATGGCGCCCCGGGACGTGATCCAGGGGCCCAGATCCGCCGTCACTTTCCGCTGGGTCCCTGGGTCGAGCCCAGGGACGACAAGGAAGCTACAGCCCCTCGACGACGATGAACTGGCCGTCGGCGGCGCCTTCGCGTTCCTTCTTGGCGGCCTGGTATTCCGGCGAATCGTAGAACGCCTGCGCCGCCTTCATGTCGGCGAAGCGGAGCACGACCACGCGGCGGGTCTCCTCGTCGCCCTCCAGCGTCGCCAGCGCGCCGCCGCGGGCCAGGTACTCGCCGCCGTACTTCTTGATGGCGGCGGGCGCCAGCGCCTTGTAGTTCTCGTACTTCTCCGGATCGGTGACGTTGACGCGGGCGATCACATAAGCGGCCATGGCTTCTTTCCTCCGCTGATTGGACTAGGCTGAGCCGCAATCTAGCCTGAACGCGCGGGGAGGAAATCATGGAACTGCAGTTTTCGACGATCGAGCGTCGGGGGCGCATCGTCATCGTCCGTTTCGACAGGGGCATTGCGGCCAATCCCCTGTCGGACGCCCTGATGAAGGAACTGACCGACATCGCCCGCCATCTGGACGAAGATCTGGAAAGCTCGGTCGTGGTGCTGGCCGGCCGCGACGACAATTTCTCCATGGGGTTCGACCTGAAGGATCCGGTCGCCGAGCAGCGCGCCGAGGCCGGCCTGCTGGCCAGGCGGCGCTCGATCCAGCGCGGGCCGCGGCTCTGCCGCGCCTGGGAGGAGCTGGAACAGATGACCATCTGCGCCGTCGAAGGCTGGTGCGTCGGCGGCGGGGTGGCGCTGGCCTGTTCCCTCGACCTCCGCGTCATGGGAGAGGGGGCGACCTACTACGTCTCCGAGATCGAGCGCGGCATGAACATGAGCTGGAACTCGGTGCCGCGCTTCGTGAACCTTTGCGGGCCCGCCCGGACCAAACGCCTCGTCGTGATGGCGGAGAAGGTCGGCGCGGAACGGGCGCTGGAATGGGGTCTGGCCGACGAGGTGGCGCCGAAGGGCGGCGCGCTGCACAAGGCACTGGAGATGGCCGAACGCATCGCCAGCCTGCCCCCGGTGCAGGTGCGCATGTGCAAGAAGGACGTCGACGTCGCCGCCAAGGCGCTCAACCACGCCGTCAGCTTCATGGACGCCGACCAGTTCTGTCTCTCCATGACCGGCGAGGACTACAAGGAAGGCGTGCAGTCGTTCCTCGAGAAACGCCCGCCGCGCTATACCGGGCGTTGAATTACGCGGGCGGAGCGACAGTTGTGAAGGATATCGCTGCCCGCTCCGGGACTCCGGATAATGTCCGGGGCGGGCCCTTGATCCCGGAGCCAGGTCTCGACGTGACGCCTGACCGGGTCCCGGAGTCGAGCCCCAGAACCGGCAAATGTTGTGGTCGACGGAAGGAGGATCGTTGAGGAACACCGTATCCGGCACGCCGTCCGGCCCGCCCGACTGGAGCGTGCTGCGCCGGTTGCTGCCCTATCTCTGGCCGAAGGACGACTGGCGGCCGAAGCTGCGCATCGTTCTTGCCGCCTGCTTCCTGGCCGGTTCCATCGCGGCCGGCGCGACGGTGCCGTTCCTGCTCAAGCACGCCGTGGACTCGCTGGATGCGGAGAATATTGCCATCGGGGCGGCGATCGCCTTCGTGGTGGCCTATGGCCTAGGCCGTGTCCTGCAGCAGGGTCTGGCGCAGGCCCGCGACGGCATCTTCTCCGCGGTCGGGCAGCGGGCCGCGCGGCGGGTGGCGCGCCGCGTCTTCCAGCGTCTGCACGAGCTCAGCTACCGCTTCCATACCGAACGCCGCACCGGCGCCCTGCATCAGCTCATCGACCGCGGCGCCAAGGCGATCGATTTCCTGTTGCGCATGGCGCTGTTCAACGTCGTCCCCGTGGTCGGCCAGGCGGTGATCTTTCTCGGCATTCTGGTGATCGAGTACCAGTTCTGGTTCGCCGTCGCGACCTTCGCCACTGTGATCGCCTTCATCGCCTTTACCTTTCTGGTGACCGAGTGGCGCATCGGCATCCGCCGGGAGATGAACCGACGCGACGAGGAGGCCTATGCCAGCTCCGTCGACAGCCTGCTGAACTTCGAGACCGTGCGCTATTTCGCCAACGAACCCTACGAGGTCGAGCGCTTCGACAATCGGCTCGCGGGCTACGAGAAGGCGGCGGTGCGCAGCCAGGTCAGCCTGGCTTTCCTGAACACCGGGCAGGGCCTCATCGTCGCCACGGGCCTGGTCATCGTCATGGTGCTGGCGGCAAGGGGCGTCGCCGACGGTTCCATGACCATCGGCGATTTCGTTCTGATCAACGCCTTCCTGATCCAGCTCTACATGCCTCTCAACATGCTGGGCATGGTCTACCGCGAGGTGAAGCAGAGCCTGGTCGACATGCAGAAGATGTTCGGCCTGCTGGACCGGGAGATCGAGGTCGGCGATGCGCCGGACGCGAAACCGCTCGCCTTCCGCGGCGGGCATATCGAGTTCGATAACGTGACCTTCGGCTACGATCCGCGGCGGACGGTGCTGGATGGCGTTTCCTTCGAGGTGCCGCCCGGCCACACCATTGCCGTGGTCGGCGAATCCGGCGGCGGCAAGTCCACGCTGACGCGGCTGCTGTTCCGCTTCTTCGACGTCACCGGCGGCCGCATCCTGATCGACGGACAGGACATCCGCGACGTTACCCAGGCGTCGCTGCGCCGGACCCTGGGCGTCGTGCCCCAGGACGTGGTGCTGTTCAACGACACGCTGGAGCACAACATCCGCTATGGCGATCTGGAGGCCGGCGACGCGCAGATGAACGCGGCGATCGACGCGGCCCAGCTCCGCCCCCTGATCGACAGCCTGCCCGACGGGCTGGCCAGCATCGTCGGCGAACGCGGCCTGAAGCTCTCCGGCGGCGAGAAGCAGCGCGTCGCCATCGCGCGGATGATGCTCAAGGATCCCGGCGTGATGATCTTCGACGAGGCGACCTCGGCGCTGGACACGGCGACGGAGCGGGAGATCCAGAAGGCGCTGACCCGCGTCTCCCAGGGCCGGACGACGCTGATGATCGCGCATCGGCTCTCGACGGTGGTCAACGCCGACCAGATCATCGTGCTGGACGGCGGACGCATCGCCGAACGCGGCCAGCATCATGAACTGATCGCCCGCAATGGCCTCTACGCTCACATGTGGCGGCGCCAGCAGGCCGAGCGGGCGCAGGACGGCGAAGGTGCGGTCAGCGCCGCGGAATAGTTCGAACGGTCTCATGGGACCGTTTCCGTGTTTGGTGGAACCGTCCTGATTTGTTGCCCCTGGACTCGATCCAGGGGCCCGGCGAACCAAAGGACCGGGTCCTGGGGTCAAGCCCCAGGACGCCGTGATTCCGGGTGTTCAGAAGTACGGCGCGACCCTGCCGAGATTGGCGTAGATGGTCTTCGTCTGGGTGAAGTGGCCGATGGTTTCCAACCCGTTCTCCCGGCCGACGCCCGACTGCTTGTGGCCGCCGAAGGGCACTTCCGGCGGCGTCACGTTGTAGTCGTTGATCCAGACCGTGCCGGCCTGCAGCGCGTTGGCGACGCGGTGGGCGCGGGCGAAGTCCGTGGTGAAGACTGCGCCGGCCAGGCCGAAGGGCGTGTGGTTGGCGCGGGCGACGACCTCGTGCTCCTCCTCGAAGGGCAGCACCGCCATGACGGGGCCGAAGATCTCGTCGCGGACGAAGCTCATGTCGTCGGTGCACTCGGCGAAGACCGCCGGATGGACGAAATTGCCCGCGGCAAGGGCGGGGTCTTCCGGGCGGTGGCCGCCGACGACGTGCAGCGCGTTGGAGCGCCGCGCCGCCTCGATATGGCCCATGACCTTCTCCAGATGGCCGGCGCTGATCAGTGCGCCGATACGCGTCGCCGGGTCGAACGGGTCGCCGAGCGGAATGCGGGCGACCTTGTCCTCCAGGCTTTCCAGGAAGCGGCGGTAGATGCGGCGCTGGACGAACACGCGGGTGCCGTTGGAGCAGACCTCGCCGGCCGAGTAGAAATTCGCCGACATGGCGGCGTCGACCGCGCCGTCGAAATCGGCGTCGTCGAAGACGATCAGCGGCGACTTGCCGCCCAGCTCCAGCGTCACGCCCTTCAGCGTCTGCGCGGCGTCGGCCATGACCTTGCGGCCCGTGCCGACCTCGCCGGTGAGGCTGATCTTGGCGATTCCGGGATGGCGTGAGAGAAGCTGGCCGACGCGGCCGTCGCCCTGGACGACGTTGAAGGCGCCCGGCGGCAGCCCGGCCTCGAGATAGATCTCGGCGAGCTTCAGCGCCGAAACTGGCGTCAGCTCCGCGGGCTTGAAGATCATCGTGTTGCCGCAGGCCAGCGCCGGCGCCGACTTCCACAGCGCGATCTGGATGGGATAGTTCCATGCTCCGATGCCGGCGCAGACGCCCAGCGGCTCGCGGCGCACCATGGCGAAGGCGTCGGGACCGAAATCATGGTGCTCGCCGTGTATCGCCGGCGCCAGGCCGGCATAGTACTCCAGCATCTCCGCGCCGGTGATGACGTCGACCTCGGCGGTCTCGGCGATGGGCTTGCCGGTGTCCAGCGTCTCCAGCCGCGCCAGTTCCCTGTTGCGCTCGCGGAGGATGGCCGCCGCACGCAGCAGCACTTTCGCCCGTTCCCGCGCCGGCGTCGCCGACCAGATGAGGAAGGCTTCCTGCGCGGCCTCGACGGCGGCCTCGACGTCCTCGGCCGAGGCCATCTCGACCTCGCAGATGACGTGGTTCGTGGCCGGATTCAGGTTCTCGAAGCTGATTTCCGCCGTGCCGGGCCGGTAGCGGCCGCCGATGAAGAGCTGTTGCACGCCGAGGGTAGTGTTCGGACCGTAATGGGTCTGGTCTGCCGCCATGGCCTTGCGCCTTTCCTTGCTCCGCCGGAAGGCGGCGATAGGATCATCGCCCGACCGCTCGCCGCAACAGGAAATCCGGTTTGAAAGACAATACGACCGACCCGCGCACGCCCCAGGTGGTCGCGCGCGCGCCCTTCACCGTCCGCCGTCTGGTCCGCTGGGGCGATTCCGATCCGGCGGGGATCGTCTACACCGGGACCTATCTGGATTACATGGTCGAGGCGGCGGAGGATTTCTTCATCGCGCTCACCGGCCGCCACTGGCGGGACATGCAGACGGAAAGCGGCACCGGCACCCCCATGGTCCACGCCTCGATGGACTTCCTGAAGCCGGTGCCGGCGGGGCAGGCCATCGACATCGCCGTCCACGTGGGCAGGCTGGGCGCGTCGTCCTTCGATCTGCATTTCATTTCCCGCACCATGGCGGGCGACGTCTGTTTCACCGGCAAGCTGACGGGCGTCCACATCCGCCATGTCGGCCCCGGCGCCATTGCCGCCCAGGCCATGCCGGCGGACTGGAAGGCGAAGCTCGCCGACTACGCGAAGGCGTTTCCGGTTCCGGAGAAATAGGTCTTGCCCGCCTTCGTGCGGGCATCCGGTCAATTCATTGACTCGCGGCGAAGCCGCACCGGGCCCTCGCACAGGGGCGGGGGTGACGGAGTGTGGTCAGACGACTCTACCGCATGTTCCCCGAACGCGCGGCGAAGCGGACGGCTTCCTCGGCGGCGCGCATCAGCGCCTTGGCCTTGTTCACCGTCTCCTGATACTCGGCTTCGGGGTCGCTGTCGGCGACAACGCCGCCGCCGGCCTGGACGTGCATCACCCCGTCCTTGACCACGGCGGTGCGCAGCACGATCGCCGTGTCCATGGCGCCGCCGGCCGAGAAATAGCCGATGCCGCCGGCGTAGAGATGGCGCTTGTCCTTTTCCAGTTCCTCGATGATCTCCATCGCCCGGACCTTCGGCGCCCCGGAGACCGTGCCGGCCGGAAAGCCGCCGATCAGGGCGTCGAGCGCGTCGTGGCTGTCGTCCAGTTCGCCCTCCACATTGGAGACGATGTGCATGACGTGGCTGTAGCGTTCGATGACGAACTTCTCGGTCACGTTGACTGTGCCGATCTTCGCCACGCGGCCAACGTCGTTGCGGCCCAGATCGAGCAGCATCAGGTGCTCGGCCAGCTCCTTCGGATCGGACAGGAGTTCCTCGGCCAGTGCCGCGTCCTCAGCCGGCGTCGCGCCGCGGGGCCGGGTGCCGGCGAGCGGGCGCAGCGTGATCCGGCCGTCGCGGACGCGGACCAGGATCTCCGGGCTGGAGCCGACGACGGAGAAATCGCCGAAATCGAGGAAATACATGAAGGGCGAGGGGTTGGTGCGCCTGAGCGCGCGGTAGAGCGCCAGCGGCGGCAGGGTGAACGGCACCTCGAAGCGCTGGGACGGCACGATCTGGAAGATGTCGCCGGCGCGGATGTACTCCTTCGCCTTCTCGACCATCGCGTGATACTCGCTGCGCGTCGTGTTCGACGTCGGCGGCGGCAGTTCCGCCAGTTCGTCGGCGCCTGCGCGGCTGTGGGGCAGGGCGCGATCGAAATCGGCCACCGAATCCGCCAGCCGCTCGCAGGCCCTGGCGTAGGACTGCCTGGCGCTTACGCCCTCCTCGGGCCAGACCGGGGTCACGATCGTGACCATGTCGCGCACGCTGTCGAAGATCGCCATCACCGTCGGGCGCACGAACAGCGCATCCGGCACACCCAGCGCGTCGCGGTTGCCCGAGGGCAGGCGCTCCATCAGCTTGACCGTGTCATAGGCCATGTAGCCGAACAGTCCCGCCGACATCGGCGGCAGTTCGGGCGGCAGGTCGATGTGGATCTCGGCCAGCAGCTTGCGGAAGCTTTCCAGCGTCGGCTCCGCGCAGGGTTCGAACGCCTCGGGGTCGAAGCGGGCGGAGCGGTTGATCTCCGCCTTGTCGCCGTGGGCACGCCAGATCAGGTCCGGTTTCAGGCCGATGAAGGAATAGCGGCCGCGGATCGCGCCGCCCTCCACCGATTCCAGCAGGAAGCAGTTGGGACGGCCGTCTGTCAGCTTCATGAAGGCCGAAACGGGGGTCTCCAGATCGGCGACGATCTCCGTGTAGACGACCTGGCCGCGGCCTTCGTCATGGACCGTCCGGAAATCCTCAAGGGTCGGCGTGAAGCTCATGGAAGGGTTCCGATGGCAGGCTACTGTTCGAGATAGATGCCGTTGGGGTCCACGGCGTTGGTGAAGGCGCGCTGGTTGATCGAGACGCCGTGTTCGTCACGGAGCGTCTGCAGCAGGGTCTGGCGCACGTCTTCCGAGAATGACTCGCCGATCACTTCCGCGAGGGCTGCGGTCCGGTCGCCGTTTTCGGTGACATCGGCTTCCTCGACCGCGTCGATTGTGACCAGAACCTGTGCGCCGCGGATGCCGCCGCCGGCCGACTGGCCGGCCTCCAGGGCGAAGACGGCGTCGCGCAGTTCGCCGCTCAGGTCCGGGGCGCCGGCCTGACGGGTGACTCCCTCGGCGGTCTCGACTTCGGCCTCGAAGCCGCCGGCGATGTCCTCCAGGCTCTCGCCGCCCTCCAGGCGTTGTTCCAGCTTCGCGCGTTCGGCGGCAGCCAGTTCGGCAAGCTGTTCGCGCCGCCAGGCGGCAGCAACCTCGCCGCGCACCTCCTCGAAGGGCTGCAGGGCGGGCGGGACCACTTCCATCGTCTGCACCAGAAGGATCGCGCCGTTGTCCAGTTCCTGCGCCGCCAGGTCGTCGCCGGGTTCGGCAGCGAACAGTTCCTCCAGCGCCGCAGAAGGCAGGCCCTCGGAGGGGTTCCCGCCTTCCAGGGTCAGGCCCTGGCGGGTCACAGGCGGCAGTTCGATCATCTTCAGCGACAGGATATCGGCGACCTCGGCAACCTTTGCGCCGCCGGCCAGTTCGTCCTCGATGCGGTTGGAGATGCCGATCAGATCGCCGATGGCGCGGTCCAGTTTCAGATCCTGCGCCACGGCATCCCGCACCTCGGAAAGCGGCTGGACGTCCTCCTCGGTGACCTCCGTGACGTGAACCAGGTGCCAGCCGAAATCGCTCTGCGCCGGTCCGGCAACCTCGCCTTCCCCGGCGGCGAAGGCGGCCTCGGCCACGCGGTCGGGCAGGTCTCCGGGTCCGATGCGGCCGACATCGATCGGCGCGGAGCCGGTCGCATCCTCGACGGCCTTGTCGAAGGCCACGCCCTCGTTGATCCGCGCCAGCACATCTTCGGCGGCGGCCTCGTCGGCGAAGATCGCCTGTTTCACGGCGCGGCTGGCCGGGCGGGTGAACTCCGCCAGCCGGGCCTGATAGGATTCTTCGATCTCGCTTTCGGAGACTTCGATGTTCTCGGCCAGATCCTGCGGCCGCACCAGGATGATGCGGGCCGAACGGCGCTCCGGCGCGGTGAAGGGGACAGGGTTGGCCTCGTGATAGGCCCGCAATGCGGCCTCGTCCGGCTCCGGCGCGGTGGCCAGAGCATCATTGGGCAGCCTGAGGATGCGCAGGTCCCGGCTTTCGAGCTGCCAGGCCAGGATGGCGCGCGCCATCGGGGCGGGGCCCTGGGCCAGACCCGCGGTCATGGTCGACTCGATCTGCCGGTTCAGCATGTCCTGCCGCAGGCTCTCGACGAACTCGCCCTCTGAAAAGCCGGCGCGGCGCAAGGTTTCCTCGAAGCGGAAGCGGTCGAAGTTCCCGGTCGGGCCCGTGAACCCCGGGTCGTTGCGGATCTCGATGGCCACTGCATCGTCGGTTACCCCAAGACCGAGTTCCTCGGCTTCCTCGGCCAGGACAGCGTTGTCGACCATCCCCGAAAGGACCTGATTGTAGAGCCCGATCTGGATGGCGAGTTCCGGATCGATGGGCCGGTTCTGCTGCTGGGAGAGAAACTGGATCCGCCGCTGCGCCTCGTTGACGAAGCGCTGGCTCTCGATCTCGCGGTCGCCGACGGTGGCCACCGGGGCATTCGGGGCCGTTCCGACAAAGTCGTTCAGACCCCACAGCGCGAAGCTGAGGATCAGGAGGACCAGCAGGGCCCGGACGACCCATTTGGCCATGCCCTTTTGCGTCTTCTGCATCATGGTGCTGTCTCGCGGCTCCGCGCTTGGAATTCGGCTGGCGGACATTAGTCGCGCCCCGCGCGCCCCGCAACCGCCGCGCGCCCTTGCGACGGGTGACCTCGGGCGCGATCCGCGCTATGCACTCCATATGGATCCAGCAGGGGGTATGGTGATGCTGATTGCCGGCAACTGGAAGATGAACGGACTTGCCGCTGACGCCGCGGAGCAGGTCAGGGCGCTGGCGGATGGTATCGGACGCGCCGGCGGTGCGGAACTTCTGATCTGTCCGCCGGCGACGCTGATCCCGATCATGGCGCGGGCGCTGGAGGAAGCCGGGATCCGCGACCGCGTGGCGCTGGGCGGCCAGGATTGCCATATCGCCGAGAAGGGTGCGCACACCGGCGACATCTCCGCCTGGATGCTGAAGGACATCGGCTGCAGCCATGTCATCGTCGGCCATTCGGAACGGCGCATCGACCACGGCGAGGACGACGACCTGATCCGCGCAAAGGCCGAAGCCGCGCTGGAGGCGGGCCTCGTCGCCATCGTCTGCATCGGCGAGACCGAGGCGCAGCGGCAGGCCGAGGAAACCGAACTCGTGCTCTCGCACCAGCTCCGGGGGTCGATGCCGTCGGGGGCGACGCGGGAGAACGCGGTGATCGCCTACGAACCCGTCTGGGCGATCGGTACGGGACACACGCCGACGGCCGAGGACGTGGCCCATGTGCATCGGCATATCCGCACCGTGGCCGAGGATTTCTTCCCCGACGACCTGCGCATTCTCTATGGCGGTTCCGTCAAGCCCGACAATGCCGGGGCGCTGCTGGCGGTCGACGGGGTCGACGGCGCGCTGGTCGGCGGGGCCAGTCTGAAGGCCGAGGATTTCCTTGCCATCGCCGCGGCGGCGAAGGTCTGAGGCCGGCCGCTTGACCAGCCGGGCATTGCATCCGATCTGATAGTGTGTAAAAGCCGCCCCAGCCCCAAGTCAGCCCGGAATTTCCGCAGCCCATGCTTACCATCATCACCGTCATCCACGTCCTGATCGCCATTGCGATGGTCGGCGTCATCCTCATGCAGCGGTCCGAAGGCGGTGCGCTCGGCATCGGTGGCGGATCGGGCGGCGGCATGGGCGGCATCATGTCCGGCCGGGGCACGGCGAATCTGCTGACGCGGACCACGGCGGTGCTGGCGGCGATGTTCATCGCCACGTCGATCATCCTGGCCATCCTGGTCGGGGGCAAGGACGAATCGGGATCGATTCTCGACCAGCCGGTGCAGCAGCAGGCCCCTGCCGCACCCGCGCAGCCCGAAGGTCCGGCTGTCCCGCAATCCGATTAATCCGCCGGTTTTCCTGCCGCTTGCGCCGGTCCGCGGATCGGCGCTTTGTCGCCTGCGCGTTTTCCGATAGAAGGAAGGTCCATGACGCGGTTCATCTTCATCACCGGCGGCGTGGTTTCCTCACTCGGCAAAGGACTGGCATCCGCCTCTCTGGGCGCGCTGCTGCAGGCCCGCGGCTATACGGTGCGGCTGCGCAAGCTGGACCCCTATATCAACGTCGACCCGGGGACCATGAGTCCCTACCAGCACGGCGAGGTCTACGTCACCGAGGACGGGGCCGAGACGGACCTGGACCTGGGCCACTACGAACGCTTCACCGGCGTCGCGGCCAACCAGGCCGACAATGTCACCACCGGCCGCATCTACCAGACCGTGATCGAGCGCGAACGCCGCGGCGACTATCTGGGCGCCACGGTGCAGGTGATTCCGCACATCACCGACGCCATCAAGGAATTCATCCTGGCGGGCACCGAGGGCCACGACTTCGTCCTGGTCGAGATCGGCGGCACGGTAGGCGATATCGAGAGCCTGCCGTTCCTGGAGGCGATCCGCCAGTTGGGCCAGGAACTCGGCCGCGACCGTGCCATGTTCGTGCACCTCACCCTGGTGCCCTTCATCCGCGCCGCGGGCGAGCTGAAGACCAAGCCGACCCAGCACTCGGTGAAGGAACTGCGTTCCATCGGCATTCAGCCCGAGATGCTGGTCTGCCGCTGCGAGACCGGCATTCCGGAAGGCGAGCGGCGCAAGATCGCGCTGTTCTGCAATGTCCGGCCGGAGGCCGTCATCCAGGCGCCGGACATCGACAACATCTACAACGCGCCGATCATGTTCCATGCCCAGGGGCTGGACGTGGAGGTGCTGAACCACTTCCGTCTGGATTCCACCGACGAACCGGATCTGAGCCGCTGGCGCCTGATCGGTGAGCGCGTCGGCAATCCGGAGGGTGCGGTGAAGGTCGGTATCGTCGGCAAGTATGTGGGCTTGCCCGACGCCTACAAGTCGCTGGCCGAAGCGCTGCGCCATGGCGGCATCGCCAACAATGTCCGCGTCGACGTCGAGTGGCTGGATTCCGAGGTCTTCGAAACCGACGAGGGCGCGGTGCAGCGCCTGGAGGACGTCAACGCGATCCTGGTCCCCGGTGGCTTCGGCGAGCGCGGCGCCCAGGGAAAGATGCGCGCGGCGCAGTTCGCCCGCACCCGCCAGGTGCCGTATTTCGGCATCTGCTTCGGCATGCAGATGGCGGTCATCGAGGCCGCCCGGAGCCTTGTCGGCCTCAACGACGCCAACACGACAGAATTTGGCCCGTGCCAGGACCCCGTGGTCGGCCTGATGACCGAATGGGAACGCGAGGGCGGGCAGAAGGAGCGGCGCACGGGCAAGGATGACATGGGCGGCACGCTCCGCCTCGGGCGCTATCCGTGCGATCTGAAGGAGGGCAGCCGCGTTGCGGAAATCTATGGCAGCCGCTCGATCAGCGAACGTCACCGCCACCGCTACGAGGTCAACATCAACTACCGTGAGGCGCTGGAGGCGAACGGCATGGTCTTTTCCGGCCTGTCGCCGGACGGCCGCCTGCCGGAGATCGTGGAACTGTCCGACCATCCCTGGTTCATCGGCGTGCAGTTCCATCCCGAATTGAAATCGCGGCCCTTCGAGCCACATCCATTGTTCGCCTCCTTCATAGAGGCGGCCGTGAAGCAGTCGCGACTGGTCTAGGAACAACGCCATGGCGGATACCGCGAAGACGCCGACACCGGGCCGGATGACCGCCGGGGCGGTGGAGATGGGCAACGACCTGCCGCTCGTCATCATCGCGGGGCCCTGCCAGCTGGAGGACCGGGATCACGCGCTGATGATGTCGGAGGCGATCCGGGAGATCGGCCGCCGGCTCGACGTGCCGGTGATCTACAAGACCAGCTACGACAAGGCCAACCGCACCAGCCTGAAGGGCAGGCGTGGCCTGGGACTGGAGAAGTCGCTGGCGATCTTCGACGAGATCCGCCGTGATATCGGCCTGCCGGTGCTGACCGACGTCCACAGCGAGGCCCAGTGCGCCGAGGTCGCGCCGCATGTCGACGTGCTGCAGATTCCGGCCTTTCTCTGCCGCCAGACGGACCTGTTGCTCGCCGCCGGGGAGACGGGCTGCGCCATCAACGTGAAGAAGGGCCAGTTCCTGGCGCCCTGGGACATGGTCAACGTGGTCGACAAGATCCGCTCCACCGGCAACGGCAACGTCTCGGTCTGCGAACGCGGCGCCAGCTTCGGCTACAACACGCTCGTCACCGATTTCCGTAGCCTGCCGATCATGGCGGAACAGACCGGCTGCCCGGTGGTGTTCGACGCCACGCACTCGGTGCAGCAGCCGGGTGGGCAGGGCGGCAGTTCCGGCGGCGACCGGCGCTTCGTGCCCTGTCTGGCGCGGGCCGCAGCCGCCGTGGGGGTCGCGGCGATCTTCATGGAGACCCATCAGGACCCGGACCACGCGCCGTCGGACGGACCGAACATGGTGCCGCTGGACCAGCTCGAGGGTCTGATCGCCACGCTGAAGCGTTTCGACGGGCTCGCCAAGTCGCTCTGAGGCGATGGACCGCCGCCCGCGCCAGCCCCACCGCGAGTCGCCGCGTTTCCGCAAGGGCCCGCCGGACTGGCGCTAGGTGTGGCGCTTTGCCCGCGCGCCCATGATCGCCTTTGTCATTTTCGCCCTGCTGGTTTACCTCTTGCAGCGCCTCGGTTTCGCCTGACCGCCGGACAGCAGGAAAACAAGACAACAAGCCATAGTGAGGGTTCCGATGACCGCCATCATCGACATCATTGGCCGCGAGATACTCGACAGCCGCGGCAACCCGACCGTCGAGGTCGAGGTGCATCTGGAGACCGGCGGGTTCGGCCGGGCCATGGTGCCGTCGGGGGCTTCCACGGGCGCCTACGAGGCCGTCGAGAAGCGCGACGGCGATGAGCGCTATGGCGGCAAGGGCGTGCGCCAGGCCGTCGAGGCGGTCAATGGCGAAATCTTCTCCGCCATCTCCGGCATGGACGCTACCGACCAGCTCGCCATCGACCGCATGCTGATCGAGCTGGACGGGACGCCCAACAAGTCGCGTCTCGGCGCCAATGCCATCCTTGGCGTCAGCCTGGCCGCGGCGCGGGCGGCCTCCGACGCGCTGATGCAGCCGCTCTACCGCTATGTCGGCGGCGTCTCTGCGCGCACCCTGCCGGTGCCGATGATGAACATCCTGAATGGCGGCGCCCACGCCGACAATCCGATCGATATCCAGGAATTCATGATCATGCCGGTCGGCGCGGAGACCTTTTCCGAGGCGCTTCGCTGCGGCGCCGAGATCTTCCACTCGCTGAAGAAGCGGCTGCAGGACGCCGGCCACAACACCAATGTCGGCGACGAGGGCGGTTTCGCGCCATCTCTGAAAAGCGCCGACGAAGTCCTTGGTTTCATTATGTCGTCGATCGCCGCCGCCGGCTATCTGCCGGGCGAGGACGTGTTCCTGGCGCTCGACGCCGCGTCGACGGAGTTCTTCGAGAACGGCCGCTACGAGCTGAAAGGCGAGGGCAAGTCGCTCGACGCCGAAGGCATCGTCGAATACTACGCCGACCTCTGTTCCCGCTATCCGATCATCTCCATCGAGGATGGCTGCGCCGAGGACGACTGGGTCGGCTGGGCGGCGCTGACCGAGCGTCTGGGCGACAGGATCCAGCTTGTCGGCGACGACCTGTTCGTCACCAATCCGGAGCGGCTGGCTGACGGTATTGCGCGCGACGTGGCGAACTCGATCCTGGTCAAGGTCAACCAGATCGGCACCCTCTCCGAGACGCTCGAGGCGGTCGAACTGGCGCACACGGCCGCCTATACCGCGGTGATGTCGCACCGTTCGGGCGAAACCGAGGACTCGACGATCGCCGACCTGGCGGTCGCCACCAACTGCGGCCAGATCAAGACCGGCTCGCTGGCCCGCTCCGACCGGACGGCCAAGTACAACCAGCTTCTCCGCATCGAGGATCAGCTCGGCCCCGACGGGATCTACGCCGGCCGTTCCATCCTGCGGGTGTGAGGCGCGCGAAAGCCGCCTTGAGTGGGGCCCGATAAGCGGGCACTCTCCGCCTCAGCAAGTGGTTTGCACGGGGAGGAAACAATCATGCGCGGTCAGGGACCCCTCAGCGGGATCAAGGTAGTCGAACTGGCGGGCATCGGCCCGGGGCCGATGTGCGGCATGCTGTTCGGCGATCTGGGCGCCGACGTCATCCGCATCGACCGCCAGGAGGCGGCGGATCTCGGCATTGACCGGGGCAGCAACAAGTGGGACCTGCTCAACCGTTCCAAGCGGTCGGTGGCGGCGAATCTCAAGACCTCCGAAGGCGTCGAGACGGTGCTCAGCCTGGTCGAGAAGGCCGACATCCTGATCGAGGGCATGCGTCCGGGCGTCACCGAGCGTCTCGGCCTGGGGCCCGACGAATGCTGGGCGCGCAATCCGCAGCTGGTCTACGGCCGCGTCACCGGCTGGGGCCAGACAGGGCCGATCGCACACGCGGCCGGACATGACATGAACTACATCGCGCTCACCGGCGCGCTGCACGCCATCGGGCGCAGCGACAGCGGGCCGGTGCCGCCGCTCAACCTGGTCGGCGATTTCGGCGGCGGTGCGCTCTACCTCGCCTTCGGTTGTCTCGCTGCGGTGATCGAGGCCAGGGAATCCGGCAACGGCCAGGTGGTCGACGCGGCGATGATCGACGGCGCCTCCAACCTGATGACTGCGATCTACGGCATGAAGGCGGCCGGGCGCTGGAAGCAGGAGCGAGGCTCCAACATCCTGGACACCGGCGCGCATTTCTACGACGTCTACGAGACGAAGGACGGCAAGTACGTCTCCATCGGCTCCATCGAGAAGAAGTTCTACGCCGAACTGCTCGAGAAGACCGGCATCGACCCCGCGGAGATGTCGGAGCAGATGAACCCGGAAAAATGGCCCGAATATTCGGAAAAGCTCGGGAAGGTCATCAGGACGAAGACCCGCGACGAATGGACGGAGATCATGGAAGGTTCCGACGTCTGTTTCGCGCCGGTTCTGGATATGGACGAAGCGCCGGAGCATCCGCACAACAAGGCGCGCGAGACCTTCATCGACATAGACGGGGTGGTGCAGCCGAACGCCGCGCCGCGCTTCTCCCGCACGCCCAACGGCCGGCCGACGGTCGCGCCCGATCCGGGTCAGAACACCGACGAGGTGCTGACCGAGTGGGGCTTTACCGGCGATGAGATCGAACGGCTGAAGGCCTCCGGCGCTGTCCGCTGACATGGGCCGGCTCGACGGCAAGGTCATCTGGATCACCGGCGCGGCCTCCGGGCTGGGCCGGGAATCCGCACTGCGCTGCGCTGCCGAGGGCGCCCGCCTTGTCGTCACCGACCTGGCCGCGCCGGATACCGTTGCCGCCGAGATTGCGGATGCGGGCGGGGGAGTCCTGGCCCTGGCGCAGGACGTCACTGTCGAAGGGCGCTGGGACGAGGTGGCCGACGAGGCGGAAGAGGCCTTCGGCGGCTTCGACGTTTTGGTGAACAATGCAGGCCTGGGTGAGAACCGGCCCCTGGCCGAGACCACGCTCACCCAGTGGCGGCGCGTGCAGTCGGTCAATCTCGATTCGGTCTTTCTCGGGACCCGGCTCGCTTTCCGCCGCATGCGGCCTGGCGGTTCGGTGATCAACATCTCCTCGATCCTCGGGCTGGTGGGCAACGCCGGCACGGCGGCCTACTGCGCATCGAAGGGCGGGGTCCGGCTGCTGAGCAAGTCGGCCGCGGTCGAAGCCGCACAGGCGGGGCTGACGATCCGGGTCAACTCGATCCATCCGGGCTACATCGAGACGCCCATGGTGGTGAATGCCGTCAACAAGCGTCCCGAGCCCGATCAGGTCATGGCCTACATCGCCAGCCGGCATCCGGTCGGCCATCTGGGCGAGCCCGCCGACATCGCCCACGCCGTGGTCTATCTTGCGTCCGACGAGAGCCGGTTCGTCACCGGCGCCGAAATGGTCGTCGATGGCGGTTACACCGCCTGGTGAGGCGCGCCCGGGCCGCCCCGCGCCCCGGAAGATTGCCCTTGGCGGCCGGTCGTGACACCTTGACCGGTCAGGGGGCAGCGCTTGGGAGTGGGCGTCGGTATGGACAGCGTCGGCGCTTCGCAGAACATCGGCGATAGTGCGCTTTCGGCCGTCGACGCGACGCCGCGGCGGCCGGCGGGAAGCGCGGGCGATTCGTCGTCCCTCGACCGCGATTCCCGCATCCGCGCGGCCATGATCGCGGAACTGATCCGCGATTCATCCCGGCTGCGGGTCAGTCCCTTCATTCTGGTCGCGATTCTCGGCACCGTCTTCGTCGACCGCGCACTGTGGCCGACAATCGTCCTGATCGTCGGCGCGGCCCTGTTCACGATCGCCGGCGACCGGTTGCGAAAGGCGTTCGAGGCGGCAGGCACCGCGCCGGAAAACGCCGAGGCCTGGGGCCTGCGGTATGTCGCGCTTTCCGCTGTGGTCGGGGTGATCTGGGGTTCTTGCCTGGCGGGCTATTTCGACCCCGGTTCCTATCCGCATCAGGCGTTTCTGGCCCTGCTCACCTTCGGCTCGCTGTTTGCCGCCATCGTCCACAGGGCGCTCTATCCGCCGGCCTTCATCGCGCTCGCCGTGCCGACGGTTGCGCCGCTGCTGCTCATGCTCGCGCTGACTGGTGACGAACTCGGCATGGCCACAGCCGCCATGGGTCTGCTGGGCTTCGCGGTGCTGCTGGGCTGGCTGCGCATCCTCAACAAGCGGTTCAGGGAATCCTTCTCGCTCCGGTTCCAGAACACGGACCTGATCGAAAGGCTGGAGGCGGCCCACCGTTCGGCGGAGACCGCCCGGCAGGCGGCGGAGGCCGGCGACCGCACCAAATCCGAATTCCTCGCCACGATCAGCCATGAACTCCGCACCCCGATGAACGGCATCATCGGCATGACCGGATTGCTACAGGGCACGAAGCTCGACCCGCAACAGCGCTCCTACGCCGACATCATCAAGGAATCGGCGGACGCGCTGCTCAACCTGATCAACGACATCCTGGACCTGACCAAGTTCGAATCGGGCCGGGTGGAACTGGACGACAGTCCTTTCGAACTGGCCCGAACCATCGAAGGGACCGTCGGCCTGATGGCGGAACGGGCGCAATCCAGCGGGCTCGAACTGGCCAGCTACATCGCCCCGGAGGTGCCGGACATCCTGACCGCCGACGCCGGACGGTTGCGCCAGGTGCTGCTCAACCTGCTCAGCAACGCCATCAAGTTCACCGAGGAGGGCTCGGTCACGCTGACGGCGACGCTGGCGCCGCAGTCGCGCGCCATGCTGCGCATCGAAGTCACCGATACCGGCATCGGCATTCCCGCCGACGTTCTGCCCCGCCTGTTCCGCCCGTTCAGCCAGGCGGGCGGCATTTCCAGACGGTTCGGCGGCACGGGACTCGGGCTCGCGATCTCACGCCGCCTGGTGGACGCCATGGGTGGCGAGATCTCGGTCGAAAGCGAGGATGGCGGCGGTTCGACCTTCCGCGTCGACCTGCCGATACGATCCGGCAAGCAGGCGCAAGCCCCCGACTCCCTCGATGGTGTCAAGGTGATTCTGGTCGGTCCGTCCGGCGTGGTGCGCGAAGTTGCCGCCCGCTATGCCGAATGCTGGGGCGCGGCGGTGCGATCCACGGACGACCCGGCGGAGGGACTCCGTCAGCTGCGGGCCGCCGGCGGCGATTCGGTCGCCGTGATCGACTGGCGCGTGAAGGGCGGCGCGGGGGATCTGGCGACGCGGGTGCGGGCGGATGCCGCCCTGAAGCGCTGCCGGCTGGTCCTGACCGTGCCGGTGGGCGTCGTCGAGGCGGTGCCTGAGGCCGAAGACGCCCTGTTCGATGCGCGGTTGCTGCAGCCGGTGCGCCGCGCCCGATACCATCGGGCGCTGGCGGGCGGACCGGCCGAAGCGGCGGACGAGAGCGCCCGTCCGCGCCGGACCGTTGCCGCCTCCGGCGCGCGCCTGCGCGTTCTGGTGGTCGACGATGTCGCCGTGAACCAGAAGCTCGCGGCCTCGATCGTGGAGATATCCGGCCACGAGGCCGTGGTAGCGGGCGGCGGCCGCGAGGCGTTGCAGGCCCTGCGCACGCTGCCCTATGACCTCGTACTGATGGACGTCGAGATGCCGGAAATGGATGGCCTGAGCGCGACCCGCGCCATCCGGCAGATGCCGGGCGCCGCCGGCGCCATTCCGATTATCGCGATGACGGCCCATCCGGGCGACGAATATATCTCGCGCTGCATGGACGCAGGCATGAACCGTTATCTGGCCAAGCCGCTGGACGCCGCGGAACTGATTTCGATCCTGCAGGAGCATGCGGACCGCGCCGCGAGTCTGCCGCCGGGCGACACTGCCGAAGGAGACTGAACCGATGCTGCTGAAATGGTCGGGACGTTCGGAAGAGGAAGCGGTTCGCGCGGAGGCGGCGGACGAGGCTGCAGCCGCGGATATCGGCAGGGTCCGGCGCGTCACCGCCGTGGTTCTTGGCGGTGCGACCGTTGTCTGGGCGGTCCTGGTCTGGCGCTACATCGCCTGGTCGGTGGGCTTCGGCTCGCTCGGCCTGATGCTGCCGCACGAAGTGGCGTTGCTGGTGCTTGCGGCCTTCACGCCGCCGCTGTTCCTGTGGCTGGCCGGTTTCCTCTACTGGCGGAGCGTCGAGGCGGGCCGCAGCCGAGCCGCCCTTCTGGAAGTGCTGTCCGATATCAGCGGTCCGAACGCCGAGGCGGAGGCGAAACTGAACGCGGTGGCGCTTTCGCTGCGCCGGCTGAGCCAGACCGTCGAGTCGGAACTGTCCAATGCGCTCGCCCGCGTGGAATCCCTGGACACACGCATCGGCGCCGGGGCGGAGGCGCTGTCGCGCAACGCCGCTGCCGCCGGCGGCCGGGCCGACGATGTCTCCGCGCTGCTGAGCGATGCTCTGGCGGAACAGAACCGGCTGCTGGCGGAGTTCGAGCGCGTCGGCGAACGGGTGCGCGAGCTGGGCCGGACCGAGAGCGGCAATCTGAGCGCGACCGTGGCCCTGGCCGAACGGCGCACGGCGGAGATCGGCGCCGCCCTGGAGTCCAAGGTGAAGGCTGCCGGGGAAACCGTTGAAATCGTGGCCAGAAGAGCAGAGCAGATCGGCCATTCCATCGATCAGCCGCTCGGACGTCTGCGCGAAGAGAGCGACCAGACGGTGCGCCGTATTGCGGGCGCCACACAGGATCTCAAGGCCAGGATCGAGGCGCTTTCCCAGGAGATGGCGCGGACGGCCGATCAGTCCGGAGCGGTCGGCAAGGGCGTCGATGACAGTCTTGTACGGGTGCGGACCGCTGCCGGCGAGATCCGCACCCTGATCGGCGATCTGGATCAGACCACGCGGGATCGGCTCGAGGAATTGGGCGAACTGGCCTCGGGGGCCATGCGGGCGTCCGATCAGGCGGCAGGCCGCGTCGACAGGCGGATGGCCGAACTGGCGGGCTCCCTCGACAGCATCAATGTCGGCGCCGGGGAAGCGGAGCAGGCGCTGCTGGCCGCGGTCGAACAGGCCCGGGCCGCGGTCGACCTGTTCCGCGAGCATGCCGAGGCCGCAGGCGAGACGGCGTCCGCGACTGCAGATCGCACCGAAGGGGCCGCAGCCCATGTGACCGAAGCCGGCGCAGCCTTCGCCGCTGCGGGTCGGCAGATCGAAGCCGCCGACGTCAGGTTGTCTACCGCGCAGGAGCGGATCGACGCCACCGTTTCGCATCTGTCGGGCGTGGTCGAGGAAGGCATGGCCGGTCTGGAGGAGCGCGTCCGCGAGGTCGCCAGCTTCGCCGAAGCGGCGACAGAGCGGTCGGCCGAACGGCTGGCCGCGGTCTCCGGCGGGCTCGCCGGGACCGCCCGCGACCTGGAGAAGCAGATCGCCTTCCTGGAGCAGCGGACCGAAGCCTCCGGGGAGAAGGGTCGGGAGACGTCGGCGCGGCTCTCGGCGCGCGTAGCCGAACTGTCTGCCGCGCTGGAGGAAGTCGGGCTGGAAGCCGCGCGCAGCGATGCCGGTCTGCGGGACCTGGCAGAACGCGGCCAGGCCGCCGTCCGCAGCCTGGGCGAAGCGTTGGACGAGGTCGCCCGCGGTGCCGAAGGCAGCGAGGAACGCGCCCGGCAGTCGGTGGAGTCGATCGAGGGCGCGGCGCGTTCGCTGGTGAGCGCCGGCGACCGCGTTGACGAACGTCTGGCGCAACTGGGCGACGTCGTGACCCTGCGCACCGGCGAACTGGAAGACATCGCGGCGCGGATCGCCGCGGCGGCGCTGGCCGCGGAACAGGGGGCGGCCGAACGCCTGGAACAGGTCGCCGACCGGGTGGAGCATGCGACGTCGGCGGCGGGCGGATCCTTTGCCAGGCTGTCGGACGATCTGTCGGCATTCATGTCTGACCTTCAGAGTCGGACGGGAGCCATGCGGGCGACGGTGGACGAGGCCACGGGCGCATCCGACCGGGCCTCGGCGCGGCTGTCAGAATCGGTCGCCGAACTGGCCCTGCTGCTCAAGGACATCGAGCAGGCCGTGGGCGGCGCGGGCGAGAACATGTCGACGCTGGATGGTCAGGTGCGGGGTCTGGCCGCCGCGATCCGCCACAGCATCGAGGAGAACCTGGACGTCCTGGAGGGACGCAGCCGGGCGGTGACCGCGGAACTGACCGCGCGTTCGGGGGACCTCGAGGAAGCTTCGGGCCGTCTGGAGGAACGCGCTGCGCTCTCGGCGGAACGGCTGGTTGCGGTCGAGGGGCGGCTTGGCGCACAGGCGCGGGAGACGGAGGATGCCTTCGGCGTGTTCGTGGATCTCTGGCGCGACCGCACCGAGGGACTGGAAGGGATGGCCGGCCGACTCCGCGCTTTGGCCGAGGGCTTGGACGGGGAGACGGCGGCCAGACTGGAAGGCGTCATAGGCGGGCTCCAGCGGGCAGTGGACGAAACCCGGCGCGCTGTCGGCAGCCTGGAGACGGAGAAAACCGGCCTGCAGAAGATCAGCTCGGATCTGGGCGAGAATCTGAGCGGCGCCGCGGCGGAACTGGAACTGAAACTGTCGGCGGCGGCGGCCACGGCGGATGGCGCCGCCGGGCGGCTGGCTGAGCGGATCGGCGAGCTGGAAGCGGCTGTCGACAGTCTGGACGCCGCCGCTCGCGCCGGCGCCGAAGGGGCCGGGGAACGCACGCGCGATGTCCGTGCCCTGCTGAGCGATGTCACCGATTCGTCTTCCGTGCTTGGCCGCGAGATCGTGCGTATCGCCGAACTGGGCGACCGGACGGCGCAGTCGCTGGAGGAGAACGGCAGCCGCCTGGGCGAGACCGCCGACGGCATGCAGCGGCAGATGACGGAGGCCGCCGGACGGCTGGCCGGGGAGGGCGACCGCATTGCAGGGGTGCTGGAACGGCTGCAGGAACATGCCGGCGGCGCCGACGAGGCGCTTTCGGCATCGCTTTCGGGCCTTGCCCGGAAGGTCACCGAAGCGAGCGAACTGGCCCGTATCACCGCGGAAAGCCTGGAGGTCGGCAGCGGCGCGCTGACCGAGGAAGCCGAACGCGTGCGCGACAGGATCATGGATCTGACCGCCCGGCTGCAGCAGGAGATCGACGGGCTGGACGAGCGGGCCGGCGCGGTTTCCGGCCGGGTTCTCGGCGCCGCCGACGAGATCGAACTCAGGGCCACCGCGCTCAGCGCCACGGCCGACAGCGCCGCCGATGCGAACCTGGAAAAGGCAGAGGCGATCGCGCGGCAGATGCAGGCGCTCACCGATCGCAATCAGGCGTCCCAGGCCATGCTCGAGCGGACCGCGGAGCGCATTGCCGAAGCGGCGAATTCCGGCGAGAACTCCGCCAAGTCCGCCAGCGCCGCGATGGAAGAGGCGGCGAGCGCCATGGCGGCGGCGCTGCCCAAGGCCGGCGAGGTGGAGATCGCCGCCGGGCGGCTGGCCGACGCCAGCGCGTCGATGCGGGAAGATCTTGTCCGGACGTCCGAGGAAAGCCTGGAGCGGGCACGGCGCCTGTCGGAGGAGCGGGACGCCTTCGCGGCCGAGCACGAGCGGCTGGCCAAGACAGTCACCGCGAATGCCCAGCGTCTGGCCGGTGAGCTCGAACAGGCCCGGGCGCGGATGTCCGCTTTCGTCAATGCGGGCGAGGCTGCGGGCGCCAGCGCCGAACAGGTGACCCGCCGCCTGGAGGTTCAGGTCGAAAAGAGCGAGCAGGTCGCGGCGACGCTGGGTGAGCGCGGCAGCGAACTGGAAGCCCTGCTTCAGTCGCGCCTGGCCGCCGTATCGGAGGCCGAGGCAGCGGCGACACGCGCGGCGGAGACACTGCGCGCCGGCTTCGAGGCGGAGGCCGAACGGCTGCAGGCGATGCGCGAGAGCGCGGCGGAAGGCGGCCGGGAACTGACCGGGACCATCGCCGTCGCGCTGTCCGAGTTGCAGCAGAAATCGGAGGCCTTCGAAACCAGGATCGAGACGCTCGGCGCCGCCTCGGCCAGGCTGAACGAGGATCTGGTCGCGACGGTCCGCGCCATGACCGAGGAGGTCGAGCGCACCGGCGAGGCGGGCCGGGCGCTGACCGAGACGGCCGAGAAGTCGGACACGGCGATGACCCGCCAGCGCGAGGCGTTCGCCGAGTCCGTGTCGCTCGCGGAGAAGGCGGCGGACCGGGCGCGCCGCCTGCTGGGCGAGCAGGCGACAGCCGTCGCCGGCGCCTCCCAGGCCGTGACCATCCAGTCCGGACTGGCCGCTCGTGCCTTCGAAGGGCAGGCGGAAAAGCTGCAGTCGGCGGCGGAAAGGGCGGCGGAAGCGGCGCGGCGCGTCCGCGAGGACATCCGGATCGACCGCGACAAGCGCTTCCTGCGCTCCGCGGCCATGGTCTCGGAAGGGCTGCATTCACTGTCCGTGGACATGCATGCGATGCTCGGCGACACGGTCGACGACCGGCAATGGCGCGCCTTCCGCAAGGGCGACCGCGGTCTGTTCGCCCGCCGGCTGGCCGAGCGTGGCCAGCGCAAGCGGATAGCCCGCGCCTATGCCGAAGACGGCGAGTTCCGCCGTCACGTGGACATGTACGTCAACGAGTACGAATCCCTGCTGCAGGCGGTGGACGAGGCAGACAGCCAGGGGCTGCTCTCATCGGTCTTTCTCAGCGCGGATGTCGGAAAGCTCTACCGCGTGCTATGTGCCGCGCTCGACCGCACGCCCATGACAAGCAGACCTGCAAGACACTGACATGAAACAAGGCAACTCGATCCTCGGCGAATACGGGGTGACCGTATTCGAACTGATGAGCCGTCTGGCCATGCAGCACGGTTCGATCAATCTCGGCCAGGGCTTTCCTGACGACAACGGCCCGGAGGACGTCCGGCGCGTCGCCGCCGAGGCGCTGGAAGACCGGCCCAATCAGTATCCGCCGATGCTCGGCGTACCGGAACTGCGCCAGGCGGTGGCATCCCACGGGAAGCGGTTCTATGACCTGGATGTCGACTGGCAGGCGGAGACGATGGTCACCTCGGGCGCGACGGAGTCGCTGGCCGCATGCTTCCTGGCGCTGATCGAGCCGGGCGACGAGGTCGTCTGTTTCGAGCCGCTCTACGATTCCTATCTGCCCATGATCCGCCGGGCGGGCGGCGTCCCGAAGCTGGTGCGCCTGTCGCCGCCCGACTGGAAGTTGCCCGAGGACCGGCTGCGGGCCGCGTTCTCCGACAGGACCAAGCTGATCCTGCTGAACAACCCGCTCAATCCGGCGGGCAAGGCGTTCAGCCGTGCGGAGCTGGACCTGATCGCCGAACTGGTTCTGGCCCATGACGCCTACGCCGTCTGCGACGAGGTCTACGAGCACATCGTCTTCGACGGGCTGGCGCACATTCCGCTGATCACCCTGCCGGGCATGCGCGACCGGGCGGTCAAGATCGGATCGGCCGGCAAGACGTTCTCACTGACCGGCTGGAAGGTCGGTTACGCCACCGCGGCGCCGGAACTGCTGCAGCGCATCGCCAAGGCGCACCAGTTCCTGACCTTCACCACACCGCCCAACCTGCAGCGCGCCGTCGCCTACGGCCTGGAGAAGGAAGCCAGCTACTTCGCCGGCCTGGCGGCGGTGATGCAGGCCAAGCGTGACCGCATTGCCGAGGGGCTGGTGGCGGCCGGATTCCAGCCCGCGACCTGTCAGGGCACGTACTTCCTGAACGCCGATATCCGGGGGCTGGGCTTCGCCGATGGCGACGTCGCGTTCTGCGAGATGATCACGAAGGAGGCCGGCGTCACCGCGGTGCCGGTCAGCGCGTTCTACGCCGGCGCGGAGGCGCCGTCGAACTTCGTGCGCTTCTGTTTCTCCAAGCAGGACGACATACTCGATGCGGCTTCGGAAAAGCTGGCGACCCGGTTCGCCTGACGCGGACCAGCATTGATTGAATCGCGTTGCCGCCTGGTGTCATGCCCGCCAACGTGCGGGTATCCGGTCAGATCATCTAATGGCGGCGAAGCCGCTCCGGACCCCCGCACGGAGGCGGGGGTGACGCCATGTGGAGACGAATTCCTCTGGCGTGATGGGACTTGACCCCGGTACAGCCACCTCAAGCCGAGCATGCCAGTGGATTCAATATCTTACTGGTCCGCTCTAGCGGAAGTGCTTGCCGCCGGCCTTGCGGTAGTTGGGGTTCTTCATCGCTTCCGTTCGGCCCTGGATGAATTCGAGGACAAACAGGACGGCCGCGGCGCCGAGCGCCAGCGGCAGGGCCAGCCAGAACAGGCCGAGGCCGCAGGCCACGCCCATCGAGCCGGTCACCCAGGTGGCTGCGCCGCTGGCCATGCCCGACAGCCGGTCGTCGCCCGACTTGATGATGGCGCCGGCGCCGAGGAAGCCGAAGGCGCCGATGATGCCTTCGATGACGCGGCCGGGATCGATCCGGTTGTTGACCGGCGCATCCTGGTGAGCGAGTTCCATGCCCGCGATGGTGAACGCGGCCGCACCGACGGCGACGAGCATGTAGGTGCGCAGGCCGACCGGCTTCTTCTTCAGTTCCCGATCCAGACCCAGGATGAAGCCGCAGCCGGCGGCGGCGAGGACGCGGAGCAACGCTTCGCCGACCGGGATGTAGTCCGTCTGCAGAAACTCTTCCATCGTCCACTCCCGATCTTGCGCCGGTTCAGTTGGCCGAGATGCGTCCTTCCAGAAGCCGGACCACGCGGGGCCAGGATTCTTCCTGCGCCCGGTCGAGCGCGGTCTTGCCCTGCCGATCCTCGATCAAGGGGTTGGCGCCGCCGTTCAGCAGCGTTTCGGCGACTTCGAAGTGGCCATTCCACGCCGCCCGGATCAGCGGCGTCGTGCCCGTGTCGTCACGGGCGTTCGGGTCGGCGCCGTGGGCCAGCAGATCCTCGACGATATGCACGTAGCCATTGATGGCGGCCCATGCAAGCGGGGTGCGGCCATCCAGATCGACTGTGTCGATGTCGACACCCTTCTCGATCAGGAATTCCACCACCATCTCGCGTCCGCGCCAGGCGGCGGCGATGATGGCGTCCCGGCCGGAAGCATCGATCGCGTTGGGATCGGCGCCGGCGCGCAGCAGCGTCTCCATCTTGCCGATATTCCCGTGGTCGACGGCCTCGCGCAGGTTTTCGTCCAGCGCCTTCTGGCGCGCCGGCGGCAGACGCTTCTCCGCGTGCTGCTGTTCGATCTTCCGCCGCCGGTTGGCAGCTTCCCGCTCAGCCTGCTGGCGCTCCTCCAGGCTCATCTCGTCGCGCAGCGCCCTGAGCGCGCGGCGGGCCACCACGTTGTCCTCCTCCGCAGCGTTCTTCAGCAGGATGTAGGCCTTCTTGCGACTTTCCTCCACACCATCGCCGGTCAGGTGCTTCTTCGCCAGTTCGATCTGGGCCGGCTCGTAGCCCTTCTCGGCGAGGTCCTCCATGATTGAGCGGGCCTTGGCGCGATCCTTCTCGACGCCATCACCGCGGTCGAGGGCGCGGGCGAGGTTCATCTCCGCGGCGGGAATGCCTTCCTGGGCGGCCTTGCGATAACGCTCGACGGCCTGGCGCGCCCTTTCCCGTTCGGCCGGTGTCAGTGCGTCATCCTGTTTTTCGCGCCTCTCGGAGCGTTCCAGGACTTCCGCCGCCTTCTCCGGCATCGCCGCATCGGGTGTGAGGGTGGCGCGCGTCCGCGCGTCCTGGGCGACCTCGCGCGGGGCTTCCGGAGCCGCGCGATCGGGCGGCTCGATCCGGGGCACGCGCGCTTCGGCCCTGGCGATCTGCAGCCGCTCGAGCCGGCGCTGCATGGCCGCCAGCCGCTCCTCGGCGTTGCGCGCCGCAGCCTCCTGCTTGCGGGCAGCGGCGAGTTTTTGTTCGACCACGGCCTGCGCCTTCATGGCTTCCAGACGGCGGATCTCGGCCTCGATCGCGCGCGCGTTCTCGGGCAGCCGCTCGCGGTCCTGCAGGCGCGATGCGTCAGGTGTCTCTCGCTGTCCTCTTTCCTCGTCCGGGGTCAGCGGCGCGCCGCGTTCGTAGATCAGGGCGACGTCGCCCGGCGCGGCGGGCTCGGGGGCGGCGCCGGCGTCCGCCGGACGGGGCGCGCGGCGGGCGGCCTCGATCGCGGCCGGGCGCACATCGGGCAGGGCGATCTCGGGCGCATTCTCCGGCCTGGGGACCGCGCCTTCGGGCGGGTCGGGGTCGCTGGATTCGATGGCGGTCTCCACAGAGATGGCCGCGGGCAGATCCGGCTCGATGCGCAGCACGTTCTGCGGCTCAGGCTGCTGGTAGACGCCCTCGAAGATCTGGATCGAGATCGGCGACGCGAAACGGTCGAGATCGCGGTCGAAGAGCTGGGGCGCGGCCACGATCAGAACGCCGAGTGCCGCGCCATGGGCCAGACCGGCAACGGTCATGCCCCGGCTGACGTTTTCCGTCACCGACAGGAACTTCGGTATGATGCGGCGCGCGATCATGGCGCGTTGGGACCCCGGGCGTCTGCGTTCAGGCGCGGCGCGCCCTGTGCCCTGCTGGCACAGCGCACGATCCGCACAGGAATTTCAGCAAGATACATGCCCACGTGGGGCGCGTCGCCGTCAAACGGCCCGGGTTCAGCCGCCGGTGACGCTCATGTGCCGGCCGACCGCAGGCGCAGAGCGGCGGCGGTCGATGATGAAATCATGGCCTTTCGGCTTGCGCCCGATGGCCTCGTCGATGGCCTGATCCAGCGCCCTGCCGCTCGGGTCGGCGCGCAGCGGCGCCCGCAGATCGGCCGCATCCTCCTGGCCAAGACACATGTAGAGCGTGCCGGTGCAGGTCAGCCGCACCCGGTTGCAGCTCTCACAGAAATTGTGGGTCATCGGGGTGATGAAGCCCAGCCGCTGGCCGGTCTCCTTCACGAGGGTGTAGCGCGCGGGGCCGCCGGTCTTGTAGTCGGTGTCTTGCAGCGTCCAGTCCTGCGCCAGACGCGCCCGGACCATGGAAAGCGGCAGATACTGGTCGGTGCGGTCGCCGTCGATGTCGCCCAGCGGCATGGTTTCGATCAGGCAGAGGTCGTGGCCGTGGCGGCCGCACCAGTCGACCATGGAGGAAATCTCGTCCTCGTTGATGCCCTTCAGCGCCACGGTGTTGATCTTCACGTGCAGCCCGGCCTTCTGCGCCGCCTCGAGGCCGCGCAGCACCTTGTCCAGCTTGCCCCAGCGCGTGATGCGCTCGAATTTTTCGGGGTCCAGCGTGTCGATGGAGACGTTGACGCGCCGCACGCCGATGGCGGCGAGTTCGTCGGCGAAGCGGTGAAGCTGGCTGCCGTTCGATGTCAGCGTGAGTTCCTCGAGCGCGCCGCTTTCCAGATGCCGGCCGAGATTGCGGAACAGGGTCATGACATCGCGGCGCACCAGCGGCTCGCCGCCGGTGATGCGCAGCTTGCGTACGCCCTTGGCGACGAAAGCCGAGCAGAGGGTGTCCAGTTCCTCCAGGCTCAGCACTTCCGACTTGGGCAGGAAGGTCATGTTCTCCGACATGCAGTAGACGCAGCGGAAATCGCAGCGGTCCGTCACGGAGACGCGGAGATAGCTGATCGTTCTGCCGAACGGGTCGATCAATGGTTCGCCCTTCCGATTGCTCAGGTCCAGTCCGCTATATTGCGCGGCGGACCCGGCGTGTAAAGGCGTGGGCGGCCAGGCTACTTCTGGTGGGCGAGCTGGTTGAGCGCGGCCAGATAGTCCGGATCCTGGCGCCATCGGCGCACGACGGCGAGCGCACTTTCGAACGAGATGTCGTGATAGAGATCGTGCAGACGCTGGCGTTCCTCCGAGTGGCTGCGCGTGAGCGAGCCGCGCGCTGCGCGCGTCAGGTCGTACATGGTCAGAAAGACCTGCCGGTCCATGTCCAGCGCCCGGCAGGCGATGGCGAAGGCCTCGCCGCCCGGTTCGTAGACCAGCCGCCGCATCAGTTCGACGCGCAGACCGCAGAGCCGGGCCAGGGCGAATTCGAACAGGCTGACCTCGCCCTGACGAAGCGATTTCATGACGAAGCCCGTGTTGAGCTGCCCGGCGTTGTAGAGCCGTTCCACCAGCCGCTCCGAGGGGTCGCGCGGCTCGTCTTCGCCGTTGTTGGCGCGAACCGCCTCGTTCATGGCGTTCAGCATCGTTTCGTCCAGGGAAGCCTGGTCGAACTTGTAGTTGTCGAGGATGTACTGGCGCAGCGCAGCGGAAACCCAGGCGTACATCCGCTTGGCCAGCGGCTTGGGCAGGTCCGGCCGGCGCAGCAGCGGCTTCTGGTAGCGATCGACGCGTTCCGATTCGGCCACCAGATGCTCCAACAGCACCTCGGAGATCTGTGCGCTGCTGTTCTCCAGCAGGGCGACGACCACGTCCTCGCCGCCATGCCTGGCCAGCGCATCGCTGACCTCGGCGGAGATGTCGGCGCGCATGGCGGTCGCCAACTGGTGCTGCAGCGTGCGGTGGCGGACGATCTCGACGAGATCGGCGTCGCGCAGCGCGCGGCAGTCCATCAGAATGGGGTAGGCGACCTCGATCTGGTCATTGGCGAGCATGGCCGCCAGTTCCGGCGGAGCGTTGTCGTCGGCGGCGAGTTTCTCGGCCAGCCGCCGGCGCACCGTCATTTCCACGTCATGGCTCAGGCGGCGGAGAATGTCGGTCATGATTCCCCGTTCGTTGTCGGACAGGGCGTCGCCGTCCGTTTCGAACAGGTTCCAGACATCCTCGTAGAGACGCGCGCGGCCTTCCCGGCTCTTGCGCTGAGCCAGATCAAACAACGCCTTGACGTCAGGTTTGGCTCTCTGCGCCGGATTCAACACCAGATGCTCCAGTCGTGCGATCTGCTTTCCACGATATGCGGCAAGGGTTAACGAACGAATAAGCATGCAATTTCAATTGCGTGACGGGCATCACCCGACGGCGCGGCGGACGAAATCCACGATCGCGGGAAGCGGCAGCGGCTTTTCCAGAATGGCGAACGCAGCCAGCGAATCCCGGCTCGCCTTGGAGAGCTGCTCGGGGAATCCCGACATCAAAATGACCTTGGCCGCCGGCGCGTAGCGGTGGACCATAGCGGCCGCTTCGATGCCATCGATGCCCGGCAGCTGGATGTCGAGCAGGACCACCGTCGGCTGCGCCCGGCGGACCGCGTGCAGACCGGCGAAGACGTTCGATTCGACACGCACCGTGAATCCGGAACCCGCGATGAAACGGCCGATGATTTCGCCGCCGGCCCTGTCGTCGTCGATCACGACGACGCTCGGCGTGGCGGCGCCGTCTTCCATCCCACCGATATCGCGCGTACTCATGATTGATGGCCTGGTTGGGGCAGGGGCTTGTTAAGGAAACGCTGCCACCATCATCTTACCGTTCGCTTAACCGCCGGAGCGACTTCATGGCCGAAAGCCATCAGCCGGACAGCATGACCCGCGATCCGGGCCGCGCCTACCGTGCCGTAACCCGTATGATCGAGCGTCTTCACCGCCTCTATCTGGACGTGATCCGGGCGGAGCTGGATCGCCTCGGCATCGCCGACATCAGCGCCGTCCAGGCTCTGCTTCTGACCAATATCGGCGACGCGGAGGTGAACGTCCGCACCCTGACGGAGCGCGGCTACTATCAGGGTTCCAACGCCTCCTACAACCTCAAGAATCTGGTCGAGGCCGGCTATATCGAGCAGTTCAAGTCGTCCCAGGACCGCCGCGCGACGATTGTCCGCCTGACACGGACAGGCCGCGCGCTGTCGGAGAGGATCGCCGGGCTGGAGGCCGATTTCGCCGACGTCTTCGATGCCGAAGGCAATGATCTGGCGGCGCTGCTGGTGCGGCTCGAGGCCCTGGAGCACGGCTGGACCAACCACATCCGCAGCCTGCCGCTCGGCTGAGCGTCAGCGCGCGCCGATCACCCGCGCGGGCACGCCGGCGGCCAGCGCATAGGGCGGGATCGTGCCCGTCACGGTGGATCGCGCCGAGATCACCGCGCCATTGCCGATCTTCGCGCCCGGCGTGACCAGCACGTTGGAGGCCAGCCAGACGTCGGCGCCGATCAGCACCGGTTCATGCCGGTAGCCCTGGTGCATGATGGGCTCGCGCCCGCGATAGTTGTGCTCGGAAGCGATGATGGTGCAGTGGCCGGCGGTCGCCGTGTCGCGGCCGATGGTGACGTTCTCGCCGGCGTTGATGATCGAGGAAAAGGCGATCTGGGCGCGGTCGCCGAGGCGGATCTCGGCGTCGTTCGCCGCCACCAGCCGGGCCATGGTGTCGATGGCGCAGCCGTCACCGATGGTGATTTTCCCGTTCTCGCGCACCTTCAGATCGGCCCAGGGCATGATCGTGACCCCGTCGCCGATGCTGAGATTGCGCGGATTTCCCTCGAGCCGGAGCAGGAGCGGGCCCAGTACACGGAGGCCCCGGCCATGGCGGACGCCGAGGGTCCGGAGGCGGAAGCGGTAGTACCAGGTCCAGAAGCCGGGTCGGCGCGACGAAAGCGCGACCGGCCCGTCGGCGCGCATGGGCACGTCGTCGGGGCCGAAGTCGAAGGCGGTCTCGCCGCCGATGCCGCCGTCCTTCAGGCGCTCGACGGTCGCTGCGATGGCGGCGATCGTGTCGAGGGCATCCGGGTCGGCGGCCACGCTCTCGGGCAGGCGGATGTCGAAGGCCCGCTCGATTTCCAGCACCAGATTGACGATTGAGAAGCTGTCGATGCGGCCGGAGCGGATCAGCGGTTCGTGATCCTCCGCTCGCCCGGCGCTCAGGATCTGGCCGTTCACCACCTGGCGGACGCGCTCCAGCGTGGTAGCCGGGGCGATGGCCGGGGCCGCGGGCTTCGGCGCGAACTCGGCGCGGTAGCGCTCCAGATTGGCGCTGCGGGCCAGCTTCCCGGAGGTCGATTTCCTCAGCCAGCGCGGCGGCACGATATGGACGGCGCGCGGACTGACCTCGGTGGCCGCGGCGACCGTGGCCCTTACGGTTTCCGACAGGCCCGCCCAATCGGCTTCGGGGCGGTCACTTTCGGCCAGCACCAGCAGATGCTGCGTGCCGGCGGCGTCGTCGGCCTCGCCGAGCGCGACGCTCCGGCCCGGCGTGATTCCGTCCACGCCTTCGGCCAGCGCCTCGATGTCGTGAGGGTAGATGTTCTTGCCGCCGATGATGATCAGGTCGCGCTTGCGGCCGGTGACGTAGAGATGCCCGTCCAACAGGCAGCCCAGATCGCCGCTGAGATACCGGCCATCCTTCAGCGCCTCGGCCGTCGCCTCCAGGTTGCCATCGTATTCGCGGAAGAGCGAGTGCGAGAGGATCTCGATCTCGCCTGTCGCGCCGTCGGGCAGCACCTGCCCATCATCGCCCAGTATGCGGACCTCGGTGCCCGGCAACACAACGCCGGACGAGACGAGCCGGCGTCCATCCCGCTCGACCGACCGGAGGGGTTCGCCGAAGCCGCCCGACGTGACGGCGTAGGTCGCTTCGGCCATGGCGTAGGAGGCGGCCAGCGCATCCTCGCGGAAGCCGTGGGCGCGGAAGCGGTCGAGGAAGGCGGCGTGCGCCGCTGCGGTCACCGGCTCCGAGCAATTGACCACGCCGCGCAGGCTCGACAGCTCCCAATCGTATTCCGGCGCATTCCTCGCCATGAAGGCGTAGGCGAAGTTCGGCAGCCAGCCGAGCGTGCCCTTGTGTCTTGTCACCGCGTCGAGCCACAGGCCGGGCCTCTGTACCCAGTCGAACGGCGACATGGCGACCAGCCGGCAGCGGCGGATCAGCGGCAGGAAGAAGCACGCGATCAGGCCCATGTCGTGATAGAGCGGCAGCCAGGAGACGATGGTGTCGCGTTCGTCGGCGCCGATGGTCTCGCCATAGGTCCGGATCTGCCAGAGCAGGGCGCGGTGGCTGATGACGACGCCCTTCTTCAGTCCCGTCGTGCCCGACGAGTATTGCAGGAAGGCGGCGTCGTCCGGCGCCACTGAAGGTGCGGGATGATCGCGGTGTTCCGGGTCGATGTCGTCGGGCGTCGCCAGATGCTCGAAGCTGCCGATCCTGTTCACCAGCGGCGTCAGCTTCGGCGCAAGTTCGTCATAGGTGACCAGCGCCCTGGCGCGGCTGCCGGTGAGCAGCGTCCCGATGGTCTCGAAATAGACGGCCTCCGAGAGCTTGGGCGAGGGGTGGGCGAACATGGTCGGCACCGCGCCCAGCAGCAGCGCGCCGATATAGGCGGCGTAGAGGTCGACGCTGTGGCGCAGGATCACGACAACGCGGTCACCCTGAACGATTCCGTGGCCCGCGAAATGCGCAGCCCAGCATTCGGCGCGCTCCAGCAGTTCGGAATAGGTGAAGACGCGTTCGCGCCCGTCCGCCTCGATCAACGTCAGGAACGGGCGCCCGTCCTCGCGCAGCCGGTTGGCGGCGAGCACGCCCTGGATGGTGTCCTCAGTCCAGGGGGCGTTCATCCAGCCACTCCAGCACCGTCTGCCGCTCCGAGGCGCAATAGCGGTCGAAATCCGCCATACGGTCGCTGTCGACGACCATGACGTAGACCTGCCCGCGCGCATTGCGGACCAGGGCCGTCTTGAAGCCCTCCGATTTCAGCCGGCCGTTCACGGACGGCGTGGCGTAGAAGCCGAAATCCCTGGCAGCCACATCCATGCGCTTGCCGGCCTCGGTCACCAGCGTGACCTGCTCGTCCGGCCGCAGCTCGACATCGCCGCAGTCGCTGATGGCAATGCCGGGCGCGGGCTCGAACACACGCGGGGGATTCCTTTCCGCCAGCCTCATGCGGCGCGCTCCATCGGCACAGCCGGCCAGTCCCGGCTCTCGACGGGGAAGCCGTCAATGATCCAGCGGCCGTCGCGCGCCGTCCAGACATCATGGTCGCGGAACTTTTCCTCCAGTGCGGCGAACTCGGCCGCCGAGAGTCCCATGAAATCGCAGGCGCGGGCGATGTCGGCGTCGGGCCGCTGATCGCCCAGCCGCCCGATGATGGCCAGTGCCTCGTCGCGGCTCATCCGGCCATTGCGGATCTCCAGCGCCAGATTGTCGAACAGCCGCGTGAAGCCGAATTTCGGCCACTTGAACCAGTGGTGGACGGAGATGAAGTCGCAGTCGATGTCGGCATAGTCGTAGAGGCCGATCTTGGGGCCCTCGGGGCGGCGGCGGAAGCCATTGGCCTCGGCGACGCGCAGGCTCTCGGCCGGATCCCACTGCAGATAGTAGCCCATGAAGATGGAGCGGACCTGCGCCTGCCGGAACTCCTCCTCCGCGGGCGGGCAGTAGGCCGCCAGCTCGGCGGTGGTCAGCTCGTCGCCGGCCCAGTCCAGCGCCTCCCGGCCCTGCAGGATGCCGTGGCGCTTCAGCCAGGCGTGGTTCAACAGGTCCAGGTCGCTGTCGCCCTTCTGCCCTCCATACTCCATGAACGGGCTCTCGCCCCAGACGATCAGCGGCACGCGCATCTGCACGGCGATCCGCATGGGGATGGCGAAGATGGCGAGGTGCATGGGCACGGCGCTGGACCCGGTCTCGATCAGCGTCTTCTTCATGAACCGCGCCTCGACGGACGGATCGATCGAGAAATCGATATGGTCGACACCCAGCGCCACCAACCGGTCCAGGTTGGCCTGGCCCAGGGCGTTGCGGCCCGGCGAGCGCCAGGTCACGGCGAGCACCTTCATGTCCATCTCGAGACACTTGGCGACCTGCCAGAAGCTGTCCTTGCCGCCGGAGACGGGGACGATGCAGTCATAGGCCGCCTTGCGCGCCTTCGCGCCGCGGAAGAGCCGTTCCAGGGCCTGGCCGCGCCCGGCCCAGTCGATGCTCGAACGGTTGTCGCTGTGGCCCTTGCAGGCATTGCAGACCCCGTCCGCGCCGATCTCGATGCCGGGACGGCTGTCGGGCAGGACGCAGCTCTGACAGAAACGGACGCTCATGCCCATTGCTCCATGAACAGCTTGGCGGAGACGAAGGAGAAGAGGAACTTCGAGAAACTGTTGGGCAGCTCCGCGCGGCCCATGGCTTCCTCGACCTTCTCGCGGCGGACGATGTCGAAGATCGGGCCGTCGTCCAGGATGCGCTCCCGCGTCTTCGGGGTGTCGAGATCGAAGAGGCTGCGGAAGGCGGCATTGAACCCCTTCTTGTGCCGGTCCAGGCGAACCGTGTCGTTGAGCACGTCCTTCGCCGCCTCGCGCAGGGGCGCCTTGGCGTAGCCGTCGCGGATCAGGTGCTCGGGCGGGATGGTGTAGGCGAAGTCGCAGAGGGCGCGGTCCAGATAGGGACTGCGGTTCTCGATCGAGGAGCGCATGGAATTGAGGTCGTCCTCCCGGACGATGATCGGCACGGCCTCGACGCATAGCTCGTTCAGCATGCGGTTGCGCAGCAGGTCGCCGGAGAGCGGTTCCTCGGTGAAGTCCTCCCGGAAGGGCTCGGTCAGATAGTCGGAGAAGACATCCGCATTGAGGTAGATGTGGCCGCGGAAGTCCGGGTCGGCGTCGTAGAGTCCGGGATTCTGCAGGTGCGGGTTGCGCACGATCGGCGCGAGATGCGTCTGCCAGTCCTGCAGCCGCGCCGCGCGGTCGGGGTGATTGCGCATGGCGTGCAGGTGCAGGTTGAAGTGGTCGTAATAGCCGGTGACCAACTCGTCCGCGCCGGTGCCGGAGACGGCGACCTTGAAGCCCTGCTCCCGCATCGCCTCCGACAGCAGGCTGTGGACGTAATAGGACGCGGTGGCCACGGGCTTGCCGTGATAGCCGACGAGCTCGGCGAAACGGTCGAGGTCCGACGATTGCGACAGGCGGATCTCGCGGTGGCGGCAGCCCAGGTCGTCCACAGTCGCGCGGATGTTGCCGCTCTCGTCGTAGCGCGGGTCGGGATCGATGATGGAGAAGGTCGCGACGTCCGCGCCGTGATGCTTTGCCGCGAAGGAGGCCAGCGCCGCACTGTCGACGCCGCCTGACAGGCAGAAGGCGATGGGCACGTCGGCGCGGAGCCTGAGGCGCATGCTCTCCGAGAGATGATGGCGTACGCCTTCCACGGCTTCCGCGAAGGTCAAGGCGGCGTCAGGTGTGTAGCGGGGCCGCCAGTAGCGCGCGATCTCGACGTCGCCATTGCCGCCGACGGTGAGATTGCAGCCGGGCGGCAGCTCCTTCACCCCGCGGTGGAACAGGGCGTCGGACTTGTAGAGGGACTTGTAGCCGTTCACCAGGAAGCGGCGCACGGTCTCCCGCTCGACCTCGGGCCGTTCGCCGCTCAGTGCGGCCAGGCCGGCGATCTCGGAGGCGAAGTGGAAGCCGTCGGGGCCATTGCGCCAGAGCAGCGGCTTTTCGCCGAACGGGTCGCGGGAGACGAACAGCCGGTGGCGATCGGCGTCATGAATGGCGAAGGCCCACATGCCTTCCAGCCGGTCGACGCAGCCCTCGCCCCAGCGACGGTAAGCTTCCAGCAGCACCTCGGTGTCGGAACGCGTGACAAAGCGCGCGCCCAGCGCCTCGAGCTCCCGGCGCAGTTCGACGTGGTTGTAGATCTCGCCGTTGAAGACCAGGGTCAGGCCGCCGCGGCGGAAGGGCTGGTTGGACCGCCGGTCGAGGTCGATGATGGCGAGCCGGGTGTGCAGCAGCGTGACCGCAGCGGCGCCTTCATGGGTCTGGAACAGCCCGCGCGCGTCCGGGCCGCGCCGGTGCAGGGCGCGGAAGGCTGCCTGAATGCGCGGCGGTGGCGGCGCGACCGGGCCGATATGTCCGGCGATGCCGCACATCGGCGGTCAGGCCAGCAGATCGGGCGCGAAGCGCTGGCCCGGGGCCATGGCCGCGGTCAGCGTGCGGCCGATGACGCGGTCTTCCTCGCCGGGGGGGAAACCGTCGCCGGGACGGACCCAGACCAGGTCGTCTTCGCCGACGACATGGCCGGGGTGGAGCGGCTTCTTCGCCGCGATGGAGCGCCTGATCAGCGGCGCCGCGTCGCGCTCGCAATCGGCCATGGCCACGCGGCCGTCGCCAAGCAGGGTCTCGGTCAGGCGGATGCGCTCCACCAGCGCCTTCATTTCCGCGGGATCGGCGGAGAGCTGATGGTCGCGGAAGTCGGAATGGTCATGCGCGATAGTGAAATGCTTCTCGACGATGCGCGCGCCGATTGCGACGGCGACGACCGCTGCGTCGATTCCCTGGGTGTGGTCGGAATAGCCCACGGCGCAATCGGGCAGGGCGGCCTGCATGGCCGCGACGGCGCGGACATTGGCCGCCTCGGGCGGGGTCGGATAGGCGGAGACGCAGTGCAGCACGCCCAGGCCGGGCGCCACGCCACGGTCGGCCCAGAGGCCGTGAATCCTGTCCGCGGCCTGCCGAACCAGGGCCATGTCGGCAAGCCCGGTCGAGAAGATGGTAGGCATTTCCCGGCCGGCGACGAAGTCGATCAGCGGCCAGAAATTGTTATCGGAACTGGCGATCTTGAAGGCGTCGACATGACCGTCCAGGAAGGCAGCGCTTTCCATGTCCAGCGGCGTCGAGATGAAGGAAAGGCCCTCGGCCCGGGCCAGTTCGCCCAGTGCGGCGAACTGGTCGTAGCTCAGTTCGAAGCCCTTCAGGCGCTGGAAACGGACGGCGTCCTCGGCCGCGATGAACTGCTCCGTGCGGAAGGTCTGGAACTTGACGGCGTCGACGCCGGCGTCGGCGGCGAGATGGACCATTTCCTTCGCCAGGCCGAAATCGCCCTCGTGGTTGTTGCCGACTTCGGCGATGACAAAGGCGCGCTGGTCGGTGTCGTGGCTGGCGATCCGCATGGGCTCTACCCGTGATAATGGAAAACGTAGGTGGCGGAGATGATCCGGAACTTGTCGCGGCTGTAGGCGTGCAGGGCCCGCGCATTGGCGGCCTGGGTGCCGACCTTCACGCGGCCGAGATCCGGGATTGTCGATTCGGCGAAGGCCAGCATGTCGGAGGCCAGGCCGCGGCCGCGGAAGCGGCTGTTGACGGCCACCAGGTCGATGACCAGCAGGTCGCCCTGCTGGAAAAGCTGCAGGAAGCCGGCGATCTCGCCGTCGATTTCCGAGACGACCATGTGGTCGCCGCGCCTGCCGTCGAAATAATTCCCCGCCCAGGCCCGCTTGATCCGGTCGGCCGTCGAACGCGGGATGAGCGGATCCAGATGGAAGCGCGAATAGGTGAAGGCGCTTTCGGCCAGCCGTTCCACGGCGGCCCGGTCGTCGGGCATGGCGAAGCGCCCGGTGCGGCTGCGGGCCACCGGCCAGGCCGGCCGCTCGAGCTGCAGATTGGTGTCGACCAGCCGGAATCCGGCATTCTCCACGCGACCCACGGTTTCGACGTCGTTGGCCGGCGCCTTGACGTCGACAAAGCAGGGCCCGTCCCCGGGCAATGGCACGCGATCGAGTTCCCGGCCGGTCGGCGTGAGGTGCCAGGCCGGTTTCCCGATCATTCCGCTCAGCCATGAATCGGGCTGCAGCGCCATTGCCGGGGCGTCGTTCATGCCCAGGCGCGGCGGGTCAGATAGACGACCTGGCCGGCATCGACGCCGCCCTGGTTGAGCTGGTCCCAGTTCGCCTTGTACCAGTCGATGTAGTCGACGAAGCCCCGCTCCAGCGGATACTGCGGATCGTAGCCGATCAGCGAGCGCGCCTTGTCGACGTTCAGCGTGCCGCGTTCCGGCATCAGGCTGTCGCGCGGATTGTGCTTCACGTCGATGCCGGGGAAATGCTGTCGGATGATGTCGACCATCTGATTGAGCGAGCGCGCGTCGCCATAGGTCAGGTTGAAGATCTCGTTGGCCGCGTCCTTCGAGGTCAGCGCGCCCATGACCCCGCCGATCAGGTCCTGGACATAGGTGAAGTCCAGGCAGTCGGAGCCGTCGCCGTTGATGGTCAGCGTGTTGCCGCGCAGCGCGTTCTCGATCAGCGCCTGGCCGACCCGGCGGCTGACGCAGCGCTCGCCATAGAGCGCCGAGGGGCGGATGATGGTGAACGGCAGTCCGAAGACCTGATTGTAGGCGATCACCATCTTCTCGCCCGCGAACTTCAGCGCGCCGTATATGCCGAGCGGGTTGCACGAGGTTTCCTCGTCGACCACGCCGTCGGCGAAGGTGCCGTAGACCATCGACGAGGAGAAGTAGACGAACCGGTCGACGTTCAGCCGCGATGAGCGGGCCACGTCGAGGGCGTTCTCCAGCGTGCGCAGCGAGTGGTCGAATGTGGAGTAGGGATCCTTGTTGGAGCGGTTGGCGTGCGCCACTGCGGCCAGGTGGATGATGGCGTCCGGGTTCAGGTCCTCCATCGTCTCCGACAGACCGTGATAGTCGCGGGCGTCCATCTCCACGAAAGGCACGCGCGCCTCGTGCAGCAGGTTCATGCGCTGCTTGATGAAGTTGAGATAGATCTCGCCGTTGGGGTTCGTGTACCGCTCCCGCTCGATGGCGTAGTAGTTGTTTACGCCCAGGCTGTCGACGACGGCGACGTCGACGCCGGCCCGCTTCATGGTCAGCGCCATGTTGTGGCCGATGAAGCCGGCGCCGCCGATGATGGCGACCTTGCGCCCCTTCAGGGGATGATCAGTTGCAGACATCGTGGATCGCCCTCTTCATCGCTTGCGTAATTCGGTCCATGTCGTCCTCGTCCAGGTGCGGCCCGACCGGCAGCGCGATCGACTGGCGGCTGATGCGGGTCGCGTTGGGAAAATCCTCGGCCTTCAGGCCGTACTTGTCGCGGTAGTAGCCGAGCGCCGGGACTGGGCCGGGGTAGTAGACCGAGCTGCCGACGCCCTGCGCCTTCAGCGCCGCCACGATCTCCGAACGGCGGCCCTCGGCGGGGCCCTTCAGGATCGCGCTCAGGCAGTAGTGGCTGCTTTCCAGGCCGTCATGGCTGGAGCGAAGGAGATCGAGTTCGTCGATTTCCTTCAGGCCCGTCTCGAGATGCCAGTAGTTGCGGTGGCGCGCGGCGAGGAAGCCCTCGAGACGCTTGATCTGCTCGATGCCGATGGCCGCCTGGAGCTCGTTCATGCGGTAGTTGAAGCCGAGCTGGGTGACATCGTAGACGCCGGGCTCGGCGCGTTCGACTACCGTGCGGTCCAGGCCGAAGGCCTTCTGGCGGCGGATGCGCTCGGCGATGCCGGCATCGCGGGTCAGAACCATGCCGCCCTCGGCGGTGGTCATGTGCTTGACCGGATAGAAGGAAAAGCAGCCGAGATCGCCCAGCAGGCCGGCGTGGATGCCGTCGACAGTGGAGCCGATGGCGAGCGCCGCGTCCTCGATGACCGGCAGGCCGTGCCTCGACGCGATCGCGTTCAGGCGGCGCATGTCGACCGGCATGCCGAGATAGTGCACCACGGAGATCGCCTTGGTGCGCTCGTTTATGGCGGCTTCGATCTGTTCCAGGTCGGCGTTGCCCGTGACCGGCTCGGCGTCGACGAAGACAGGCTTCGCGCCGACATACTCGACGGCGTGGGCCGTGGCGGTGTGGGTCTGGGCGGGAACGATCACCTCGTCGCCTTCACCGAGACCCATCTGGAACCAGGCGAGATGCAGGCCGGCGGTGCAGGAGGAAACGCTGACCGCCTCGCCGCCGCCGCACCAGCCGGCGAAATCATTCTCGAAGGCGACGGCGCGGGGGCCGTGGACGAGCTGCGGGCTGTCGAGCACGTCGAGCACCGCGCGGCGCTCCTCCTCGCCCAGGATCGGGCGCCCGAAGTGGATTTCCTTCGGTTCAGAAGGAGCGGACGGGCTCCGCGCGTCCGCTGTGGACGGCGCGTTCGATGGCGAAGCAGACGGCGAGGGCGCTGAATATCCCATCGACGCCTACCTCCGGCTCACGGTCTTCGATGACCGCGTCCACGAAATCGTGCAGAAGATCGCCCTTGTCGACACCGGGATAAGCCTCCGTGATCGCCTCCGGCTCCATGCCGGGATCACGGGAACGGTAAACAAACGCGCTTTCCAAACGGTTAACGAAGCTGGCCGCGGTGCCGTAGACCTCCAGCTTGTGGAAGTGGGGCTTCACGCAGCCGCCATTGCAGCCGATATTGGCCACCATGCCGCTCTCGAAGCGCACGATCGCCTGGACCAGATCGTGATTGGCGAAGCCGCTGCCGCGGGTGGCGATGCGGTTGCCATAGGCTTGGACTTCCACGGCGCGGTCGCCGGTCAGCCAGAGCACGAGATCGATCATGTGCACCGCGCCGCCCAGCACCAGCGAATAGCCCGGCAAGTCGCCGCGCCAGCCGCCCAGCAGCTTGTGGAGTCGGCCGTACTGGTAGTCGGCGTCGATGTGGAAGATCTCGCCGAAGCGGCCGTCCTCGATCTCCGCCTTCAGCCAGCGGAAGCGGGGGCAACGGCGCAGGATCAGGTTCGACGACAGTTTCAGATGCGGTTTCTCGCGCAGCTTGTCGCGGACGATGCGGGCATGATCCTCGCGCAGGACGACCGGCTTCTCGACGAAGACATGCTTGCCGGCGTCGAGGGCGCGGACGACCTGTTCGAAATGATGCTGGTCGTAGCTGGCGATGGAGACGATGGCGATTTCCGGGTCGTCCAGTACCGCATCCGCGTCCGCCGAGATCGGCCGCTCGGGATGGCGGCTGGCGACGTCGGCGCGCTTGTCGGGGCAGAAGTCGGCGAGGCGGGTCACGCGACAGCCCGGATGGCGCTCATAGCCCGCGATGTGGCGTTCGCCGACGCCGAGGCCGATCACGCCCGCGGCGATGGGGGGGGTCATGCGCTGCGCTCTTCCAGTTTCGGCGCCAGTTCGTGCCAATGATAGCGCCAGGCGGGGGCGGAGAGTTCGCGGGCCACCTGCCGGAAACGCTGGAACTCCTCCTCGGTGTCGACGACCATCGACGTGGCGCTCGCGTCAGTGTCGGCGCGGATGGTGACGATGCGATAGCCCGACTCGGGGCGGTAGAACCACGGCGTCACGTGCTCGCGGTCCGCGGGATCGTGCATGCGGCTCTCGGCGCCGAGGAAAATGGCGCTGTCGATGACCTCGATGGACTGTCCCTTGGGGAAGGTGCGCTCGACGACATTGGACACGAGGTCCGGCCGTTCGGCGCGGAACAGTTCCACAGCGCGGTCGACGATGCGGTAGTCGATCAGCGGGCTGTCGCCGGAGATCCGCACGAAGGCCCGGACGGGAAAGCGTTCCAGGACACATCGGAAGCGGCCGGCCACGTCCAGCAGGGGGCCGCGGATCACGGGTGTCCCGCGCGCCGTGCAGTGGGCGGCCAGCGCGTCGTCCAGGGGATCGTCGGACGTCGCCACGATCAGCGGCCTGGCGCTGCGGCAGCGTTCCAGCGCGTCCAGGGTGTAGTCGATCAGCCGCCGGCCGGCCACGGCGCGCATAACCTTGGCGGGGCAGCGTTGCGAGCCCGTCCGCGCCTGCACGATAACCGGTATGAGGTCCTGCATCGTCGCCTCAGTCCAGTTCCAGCCTCTCGCCGGCGCGTCTGCGGGCCGCAGCGCAGGGCACGGCGGGCCATGCGTCGGGCCGGTCGGCGACGAAGATATCCGTGGTCGGAAACCAGGGCTCGACGCCGGCGCCGAAATGGAAGCGGTCGTGCTTGTGCAGCAGGGTGATCGCAGGAATCTGCATCGCGCCGGCGATGGCCACCGGCGAGGAGGAGATCGAAACCATGTAATCGAGGGCGGCGGTATAGGCGGCGGCCTCGTCCAACTGGTCGCGGCGGTCGATATCGTCCCAGTCGTGCAGGATGACGCCCTTCTCGTCGGCCAGGCGGCGGCAGTCCTCGCGCGCGTCCTTGTACATGCAGTTCACGAAATGGCCGCCCTTCTGCTGCAGGTCGAAGAAGGGCTGGAAGTCCATCAATGACATGTAGCCCTTGGCGCGGATCGGCGTGATGAAGCCGCCGGACCAGCAGATGCCGATCTTCGGGCCGTCGCCGATGGCGTCGAAACGGGAGCGCCAGAATGCCACCCGTTCCGGGTCGGGCTTCAGGTAGGCGCCGTTGCGGGCGAAGCTGGCCACATCGCCGCGCACCAGCTGGAAGATCGAACCGGAGGGGATGAACAGGTCCGGCTGCGGCACGCCGTCTTCCCGCAGCCAGCCATAGTGACGGTGGATCTTGGCGTTGGAGCGGAAGGTGACGTGACGGTGGACCGTTGCCTCGGGGAAGGAGCGCTGGAACCAGGTCACAAGTCGCCGGTCGCACTCGATGATGACGTGGCCGGCGCGCTCGATGACGTCCTGATAGGCGCTGGCGAAGATGATGGCGTCGCCGATGCCCTGTTCGTCGCAGATCAGGATGGTCTTGTCCGAAATGTCCTCGCCCTGCCAGCGGGGCAGATCGTGGACGAAGACGACCGAATCCTTGCGCCGCCGGTCCAGGCGCCATTCGTATTCGGCCCAGCCCTTTTCCAGCTCCCCGACGCCGAGCAGGGAGGAAGCGTAGGAGAACCGCGTGTCGGGGTCGTCGGGGCGGAGCGCCACCGACTTCTCCAGGAAGGGCAGGGACTCCGCGAAGCGTCCCTCGGCGGAATAGGCATGGCCCATGTTCGACCAGGCGAGGTCGTAGTCGGGATTGAGCCGGAGCGACTCCTCGAAAAACGGCCGCGCATGATCGGCGCCGCGCGCTTCAGCCACCGTGACGCCCAGCGCCTGCCAGAGCGTGGGATCCTGCTGCGACTGCTCGATGGCGAATTTCAGCGTGTCGATGGCCAGGTCGTACTCGCCCTTGCCGCGCTTGACCGCGGCCAGCGCCGTATGACCGCGGGGATCGTCGGGGTTACGCTGGATGACCATGGCGTACATGCGCTCGGCAGCGTCCAGCATGCCCAGATCCTGGGCCAGAAGGCCGATGCCGTACAACAGCTCCAGATCCTCGCCGGCGGCCTTCAGGGCCTTCTCCATGACATGGATCGCGGCCTGGACGTTGCCGGCATGGCGCAGGTTGTTGCCCAGCACCAGCAACGTGTCGGCGTTGTGCGGGTCCAGCCGGTGGGCCTGCAGCAGTTCGGCCGAGGCCTCCACGAACTTGTTCATGTTTGACAGCTTGCCGGCCTTGGCGAGATGCTGGATCGCGCGTTTCAGTTCCGCCCTGGTCGGCGTGCGGTCGTCATCGACGCGGGCGATCGCGTCCAGGATCTGGATCGTGTCGCCCTGCATGATGGTCCGGCCGACCTTGGGGCGTTGCAGCGGTTCGGACTTGGTCAGATGGGCGTGTCGGGCCATGGGAAACGGTCATCCGTTGTTACTGGATCGAGCCGCATCAAACGGTGCCCACGGTAAAGATTGTCCTAACCAATACCTGGTTCTGCGCCCGTCCCCAGACCCGTTCGGCGTTAACGATAAATCAACCGCACCCGCGCAGATTCCGCATCGATGGCCGTGCCCGCGGCCGTCATGGATGTTCAACTGTCTCGGGAGGGCCGGGCGACCGGCCGGATCGCAACATGGCGCTGAAACTCACCCTGAAGCCCGGCGAGAAATTCGTCATCAACGGCGCCGTCATCGCCAATGGCGACCGCCGCGCGACCCTCGTCCTGCACAACAAGGCGTCGATCCTGCGGGAGAAGGACATCCTGAAGCCCGAGCGCGTCGACACACCGGCGAAGCGAATCTACTTCGCCATCATGTCGATGTATCTCGACGAAAAGGTCCGGCCGCGGTTCTACGAAGAATTCGTCTTGCGCATGTCGGAGTTCATGGGGGTCGTCACGGATGCTGACGCCCTGGCGAATTGTGTCGCCATCAGCCAGTGCGTGATGGACCGTCAGTACTACAAGGGTCTGACGCTGTGCCGCCGCCTGCTCGACTTCGAAAGAGAGAGACTGAGCTATGAGCCTGCGAGCGTATAGCAATGCGCAGCGTGTCGTAGAGACGCCGCGCGATACCGAATACCGCCTGTTCGCCGAAATCACGCGGCGGCTGATCGAGGTCAAGGATCTGCCCCGTCATGACAATGGCGTCATCGAGGCGATCCACCGCAACAAGCGGCTGTGGTCGACCCTGATGGCGGATTGCTCACGGGACGGCAACTCGCTGCCGGAATCGACCCGCGCCTCGATCATCTCGCTGGCGCTGTGGGTAGACCGTCATTCCAGTGCCGTGATGCGCGGCCAGGAAAGCGTCGACGACCTCGTGGCGGTGAACCGCACCATCATGGAAGGTCTGGCGCAGCGGCCCGCCGCCGCCTGATCGCGGTTCCATACCGGCTCTCCCTGGGCTAGACCGAAGGTCTGAACCGGGGAGGGTTTTCACATGTCGAGATTCGTATCCATCACCGAGGCCCGGGCGATGTCCGGGCTGCGCATGGCGTGCCTGCGCGCCGTGCCGAGCCCCTGGACAGAGGCGGCCAAGGGCATCTTTCACGTCAAGGGACTGGACTGCCAGTACGCGGGGCAGTCGGAAGACGATCCCGAGAACGCCATTGCCCAGTGGGCGGGCGATTCGTCGGCACCCGTCGTGGCCTATGATGACGAGCCGCTGCGCACCGGCTGGGCAGGGATCCTGCTGCTGGCTGAACGCCTCGCGCCTGATACGCCGCTGCTGCCCGCCGATTTCGAGGGCCGCGCCGTTGTCATGGGGCTGGCCCACGAGATCTGCGGCGAGATGGGGTTGGGCTGGGCGGCCCGCAATCTCCTTGTCGGGGAGGGGTTCGCGAGCGAGGGCGCCAGCGGCTTCCACCCCAAGGTGGGCAAGTTCCTCGCCGGGAAATACGGCTACCGGGAAGAGGAGGACTATCGTGGCCGCGTCATCCAGATCCTCGAAGGGCTGTCGGCGCGGATCGCGGGCAGGCGCTTTCTGGTGGGCGACAGCCTGACCGCGGTCGATATCTACTGGGCCGTGTTCTCGAATCTGCTGGCGCCGCTGCCCGAGGAGAAGCTGCCCATGCACCCGCGCTTCCGCCAGATGTGGGAGACGGCGCCCGCAGAGGTGAAGGCGGCGGCCTCCGGCGAACTGATGGCGCACCGCGACCGCATCTACGACGAATATCTGGAGACGCCGGCAGTTCTCTGAACGCCGCCGCCGGCAGCACCGGAAAAGCAAAAGCCCCGCGGGATCGCTCCCGCGGGGCCTTCTGTTTCGGGACCGTGGTCCGTCCGCTCAGTGCGCCAGGATCGCCAGCAGCAGGAGCGCCATGATGTTGGTGATCTTGATCATGGGGTTCACGGCCGGGCCGGCGGTGTCCTTGTAGGGATCGCCGACCGTGTCGCCGGTCACTGCGGCCTTGTGGGCCTCGGAGCCCTTGCCGCCGTGATTGCCGTCCTCGATGTACTTCTTGGCGTTGTCCCAGGCGCCGCCGCCGACGGTCATGGAGATCGCGACGTAGAGGCCGGTGACGATCACGCCCAGCAGCATGGCGCCGACCGAGGCCAGGGCCTCGGCCTTGCCCGCCACCGCGAAGATGACGAAGTACACCACGATCGGGGCCAGCACAGGCAACATCGACGGCACGATCATTTCCTTGATCGCCGACTTGGTCAGCATGTCCACGGCCCGGCTGTAGTCGGGCTTGGAGGTGCCTTCCATGATGCCCGGATCGTCCCGGAACTGGCGGCGAACCTCCTCGACGACCGAGCCGGCGGCGCGGCCCACGGCGGTCATCGACATGGCGCCGAAGAGGAAGGGCAGCAGGCCGCCGAAGATCAGGCCGACCACCACGAACGGGTTGGACAGCTCGAAGTCGACGACGACGCCGGCGAAGTACGGATACAGGTCCGGATTGGCGGCGAAGAACTTCAGATCCTGCGTGTAGGCCGCGAACAGCACCAGGGCGCCGAGACCGGCGGAGCCGATGGCGTAGCCCTTCGTCACCGCCTTGGTGGTGTTGCCGACCGCGTCCAGGGCGTCGGTGGTCTTGCGCACCGATTCGTCCAGGTCGGCCATCTCGGCGATGCCGCCGGCGTTGTCCGTGACCGGACCATAGGCGTCCAGCGCCACGACCATGCCGGCCAGCGCCAGCATGGCGGTGACCGCGATGGCGATGCCGAACAGGCCCGCGAGACCGTAGGTGACGATGATGCCGGTGCAGATGATCAGCGCCGGGATCGCCGTCGATTCCATGCCGATGGCGAGGCCCTGGATGATGTTGGTGGCGTGACCGGTGTTGGAAGCACTGGCCACCGAGCGAACGGGGCGGTACTCCGTCGAGGTGTAGTACTCGGTGATCCAGATGATCAGGCCGGTGACTACCAGGCCGGCGACGGCGCAGAAGAACAGGTCCATGCCGGTAAAGCTGCTGCCGCCGGCTTCCATGACCGTGTCCATGCCGACCACGTAGCTGGTGACCGGCCAGATCAGGATCGCTGACAGCACCGCCGAAGCGATGAAGCCCTTGTAGAGCGCGCCCATGATGTTCTGCGACGAACCCAGGCGCACGAAGTAGGTGCCGATGATGGAGGTGACGATGCAGATGCCGCCGATGGCCAGCGGATACATCATGGTCGAGTAGGCGAGGTCGCCGACGAACAGGATCGAGGCCAGCACCATGGTGGCGACGACGGTCACCGCGTAGGTCTCGAACAGGTCCGCGGCCATGCCGGCGCAGTCGCCGACATTGTCGCCGACATTGTCGGCGATCACCGCCGGGTTGCGGGGGTCGTCCTCGGGGATGCCGGCTTCGACCTTGCCCACCAGGTCGGCGCCGACGTCGGCGCCCTTGGTGAAGATGCCGCCGCCGAGACGGGCGAAGATGGAGATCAGCGACGCGCCGAAGCCGAGGGCGACCAGCGGGTCGATCAGGGCGCGGCCGTCGACGCCGAGGCCGAGCAGGACCGCGTAGTAGCCCGCGACGCCCAGCAGGGCGAGGCCGGCGACCAGCATGCCGGTGACCGCACCGGCCTTGAAGGCGATGGAGAGGCCCTTGGCCAGGCTCTCGCGCGCGCCTTCGGTGGTGCGGACATTGGCCCGGACCGACACGTTCATGCCGATATAGCCGGCAGCGCCGGACAGGATGGCCCCGATCAGGAAGCCGATCGCGACCAGGCCGCCCAGCAGCAGGTAAAGGATGATGGCGATGACGACGCCGACGACGGAAATCGTCATGTACTGGCGATTGAGGTAGGCGCGCGCGCCCTCCTGCACCGCGGCGGCGATTTCCTGCATGCGCTGGCTGCCCGCGGGCGAGCCGATGACCTGCATGGCCGTGACGATGCCGTAAACGATCGCCAGCGCCCCGGCGACGAGTACGAGCAGTAGTGTCGTATCCATTTCTGTATGTCCCCTGTCGAACGGAAACGAATGGCAGGGTGGCCTCGAAACCCCTCCGAACACGCGGCCCTGCCGTCGAGAGTGGCGGCTATATGCCAAAACCGCCCGTCCAGCGCAACAGATGCGCAAGATTGCGGCAGTCCCATGCGGGAGCCGCAGGCGCGGTCAGGCGCGGCGCATGCCCCGCCGCGTGGCCATCAGCCAGAAGACGCCGGCCAGGGCGAGTCCGATCACCGGGACGGCGGTCAGCGTCACCGCGTTCCAGCCGATGAACTCGAGCAACTGGCCGGAACTCAACGAGGAAACGGCAACCATGCCGAAGACCAGGAAGTCATTGAGCCCCTGCACGCGGGGCGCTTCCTCGGGCTCGTAGCACTCGGCCAGCAGGGTCGTGCCGCCGACGAACATGAAGTTCCAGCCGATGCCGAGAAGCACCAGTGCGGACCAGAAATGCAGGAACTCGAGGCCCGAAAGCGCAGTGGCGACGCAGATCAGGTTCAGAACGCCGCCGACGGCGATGATTCGCAGAACGCCGAAACGGCTGATCAGGTGACCGGTGAAGAAGCTGGGGGCGAACATCGCCACCACGTGCCACTGGATCACGGTGAAGGCCTGGGTGTCGGCGAGTCCGCAGCCCACCATGGCCAGGGGCGTCGCGGTCATGATCAGGCTCATGACGCCGAAGCCTGCCATGCCGGAGCCTGCGGCCACCCAGAAGACCGGCTGCTTCATGATCTCGGACAACGGCCGGCCCTGTTCCGCGCGGGTCCGGCGGACCGGACGCGGGATGCGCAGGAACGAGAGGATAACCGCGGAGATGACGCAAAGCGCGACCACGCCCAGATAGGCGCCGAAATAGGGGATGGCGATCGCGCCGAGGCCCGGCAGGTCGATCACCATGTCCTTGGTCCATTTCACCAGTTCCGGACCGAGAAATCCGGCGACGACGCCGCCGGCCATGACCAGGGAGACCGCGCGCGGCCTGAAGGGTATGGGCGCCATGTCGACGGCGGCGTGGCGGTACTGCTGCACGAAGGCGGAGAACATGCCGACCAGCCCGGTCGCGGCGCAGAACAGCCAGAAACTCTGCAGATAGAGGGCCAGGCAGGCCATGAAGCCGCCGGCGACGCCCAGCATCGTGCCCATCATGAACCCGGCGCGCCGGCCGACGCGGCCCATGAGATGAGCGGCGGGTATGGTCATCAGCGCCGTGCCCGTGACGACGGTCGTGACGGGCAGGGTGGCCAGGCCCTTGTTCTCGGCCAGCCAGTAGCCGACGAGACCGCCCATCGCGATCATCATCGACATGGTCGACGTGCCCAGGCCCTGACAGGTGGCCAGCAAGGCGACGTTGCGCTTCACCTCGGGGGTGGCGCGATGTTGTGCGGTCGCGGTCATGGGGCGCGAAGATAGGCGGGAGCGATCAAAAAGCCATCATGTATTTTGCATGCGGCGTATGTAAAACCGCTCAGCCGCCGAAGGGGGCGCCATGCGGTCCCAGACGGACGCCGGGCCGCAGATTGCGGTAGGCGTTCCGCGCCGGGTTGTCGACGAACGCGCCGGGCGCTTCGACCACCAGAATCGTCTCGGCGATATCGGTGAAGTCACCCCGGAAATGCACCGCCGATTTCAGGCCCAGAATGGGCACGTCGGCGGGCTCGATACCGATATGGCGGAACATTTCCTTGTCGGCCGCCTGCATCCGGTTCTCGCAGACCACGACGCTGACGCCGGCGGTTGTGAGCACGGCCGTCTTGCCGAGATTGGCGTTGGTGCCGCCATAGAATGGCCCGGTGCAGAGAAAACGGCCCTCCGACAGGCCCGTGACCTCGAACTCCGCCTCGAAGGGCGGGTCGCCCTCTGTGAACAGTTTGCCGCCGAGCGCCAGGGTCAGCCGGGCGCCGACGCCGGCCTCGTGGGCGGCGCGGGCCGCCGCCGGATCCGTCAGGTGACCGATCACGGCGCCCTGCGCGCCGCCCTCGACCAGCGCGCGGAGCAGGCCGGTCGTGTCAGAGGTGCCGCCGGCGCCGGAATTGTCCTGGGCATCGCAGAGCACTACGGTCTTCGTCGCCCGGTTGGAAAGCCGCAGGGCTTCGGCGACGGCGGCGCGGGGCGCCAGCATGGGCTCGGCGAAACCGGCTTCGTTGGCCAGCACGAAGTCGGCGATCTCCTGCGCCGCACGGTCGGCGCTTTCCTGATCGTCGGCATAGGCGACCACCGCCGGTCCGCATTCGCGGATGTCGGCGGGGTGGAAGCCCGGCGTATAGCTGGTCGAGGAGACCGCGCCGCCTTCCAGCCGCGCGACCAGTTCGTAGACCGACTTCGACGGCTCCACCATGGTGCACTGCCCGGTCAGAGGCGGCAGGAAGTCCAGCTTGACGAAGGCCCTGGCCTGGCTTGGCCGGCCGCGCAGCAGCTCGTCCAGATGACGCGCCGCGCGGCGGCCGGTTTCGGCCATGTCCACATGCGGATAGGTGCGATAGGCGATCAGCGCATCCGCCAGGTCCACCATCTGCCGGGTGATGTTGACGTGCAGGTCCAGGCTGACGACCACGGGGATGTCGCCGCCAATGCGGGATCGCAGCCGCGCCAGCAGCTCGCCCTCGCCATCCTCCAGATGCTCGGTCACCATGGCGCCGTGCAGGTCCAGATAGATCGCGTCCGCGCCGTCGTGGACGGCCTGTTCCAGCCCTTCCAGCATCAGCGCGGTGATCCGCTCATAGGCGTCTTCGGTCACGTAGCCGGCGGGCACGGCGGCGGACCAGCACACCGGCGCCAGTTCGTGTCCCAGGTTCTGCGCCTCGTTGATGAAGCCGCCGGTGCCGATGTTGATGGGCGGGAAGACCTTCAGCATGTCCTCGCCCAGGGTCAGCGGCGGCCAGCCCTCGCCCTTCTCGAAATGCTCGTAGGTCGTCAGGATCGGCGCGAAGGTGTTGGTTTCGTGCATGAAGCCGGCATGGGCGATACGGGCCATCAGTTCTGTCCCTCCTCGGGTTCGCGGCGTCCCTCGATGACATCGAGCGCCGCGCTCAGGAACCGGTTCAGATCCTCGGTGACATAGTGGATGTGCTCGCCCTCGGAATGGTCGAAGCTCCACTCGCTGATGCCCGGAATCCAGACCGTGGTCATGCCGAGCTCGTGCGCCGGGGCGAGGTTGCGCGCCATGTCCTCGAACATCGCCGCCTTCGCCGGTTCGACCGCATGCGCTTCCAGGAACCGGCGATAGGGTTCGACGTGCTTCTTGGGCACGTAGTCGGAATGGACGATGTCGAAGATGCCTTCGAAATGCTCGTGGATCCCGAGGTGGATCATGATGTTCTCGGCGTGGCGGACGGAGCCGTTGGTGAAGATCAGCTTTCGCCCCGGCAGCCGGCCCAGGATCGCCGGCAGTTCCGGATTGGGCGGAATGGGCGAAAGATCGATCTCGTGCACATAGTCCAGGAAGTCCCGGGGGTTGATGCCGTGATGGTCGATCAGGCCCTTCAGGGTCGTCCCGTGCGAGAGGAAATAGCCCTTCTGCAGCCGGTGCGCCTCCTCGGCGTCGATCTCCAGCAGGTCCATGATGAATTCGCGCATCCGGTCGGAGACCTGTGCGAACAGGTCGGAACTCGCCGGGTAGAGCGTGTTGTCGAGATCGAACACCCATGTCTCGACATGGCGCAGGTCGGGTGCTTCGGGATTGGTCAGAGGCATGGCGCATTTATAGCCGACCGCGCCGCCGGCGGGGCAAGTCATTAACCGCAGGTTAGCGATCCCGATCTATCGTGGTGGGCGAGTGCTCCGAACCGAGGCGGGAGAAGATGATGGCAGATGACGCCCGCGCCACGACGCCCGACTACAGCGAAGCCAAGCCGCTGCTGCTGCGCGGGGATGCGGCCGACCGCGTGGCTCTGGCCGGGAACCCCGAGACACAGCCCGAAGTGCTTTATTACCTTGTCGACGATGATGACGAGGGCGTGCGCCTGGCCGTGGCGTCGAATGACGCGGCCCCGGGCCTGGCCAATCTCAAGCTCACCGAGGACGATGCCGACGACGTCCGCATCGAACTGGCGCGGAAGATCGGGCGACTGCTGCCGGAGCTGAAGGCGGAGAAGAAGAAAAAGCTCCGCGAGCTGACCATCCAGGCCCTGGAGAAGCTGTCGGAGGACCAGTTGCCGGCGGTGCGCGCGGCGCTCGCCGAGGCGGTCAAGACCTCCCGCGATATCCCGAAGGACTCGGTGATGAAACTGGCGCAGGACGTGGAAGCCATCGTCGCCGCGCCCATCCTCGAATATTCGCCGCTGCTCAGCGACGCCGATCTGGTCGAACTCATCGCCGCCGGCGTGACGATCGGCGCGCTGCCCGCCATCGCCCGGCGTCACGATCTGGGCGCCGAGGTCGGCGACGCCATCGTCGCCACCGCGGACATGCCGTCGATCGCGGCGCTGCTGCACAACAAGTCCGCCACGATCCGCGCGCGCACCCTCGACAATGTCGCCGAGGAGGCCGAGCGGTTCGAGGAACTGCATGAGCCGGTCGTCATGCGCCCGGAACTCTCCCAGCGCGCGATGCGCCGGATCGCCTCGTTCATCTCGCGCTCACTGCTGGAACAGCTTTCCGAGCGCGGCGGCCTGGACAACAAGACCCGCCGCGTGCTTGCCGAGGCGGTGTCCGAGCGCCTGTCCGAGGATCGCGACGCCGATGGCAAGCTGGACGCGGACTTCGCCGAGCACCTGGCCAGACAGGGCAAGCTGGACGACGAAGTACTGCGCAGCGCCCTGGAAAAGAACCGCCGCAGTTTCGTGATCCGCGCCCTGGCGCTGCTCGCCGGCCGTTCCGACGCCGGCGTCGAGCGGATCATGGAAATGCAGAACGCCAAGGCGACGACGGCGCTGGTCTGGGAGGCCGGGCTGTCCATGCGCACCGCCCTGATGGTGCAGCAGCGCGTCGCCAAGGTGGCCCCGAGCCAGATCCTGCCGGCCCGCAACGGTGTCGACTTTCCCATGACGCCGGAAGAGATGGAGATCCAGATCGCCCACATCGCCGATTGATCCGCGCCGCGTCGCGCGGCCACACTCGGGACATGAGTGATCGTACCGCCTTCGTCACCGGCGCGACCGGATTCCTCGGGCTGCACCTCGTGGAACAGCTCCGCCGGCGCGACTGGCATGTGGTGGCGCTGCGCCGCCGGACCTCCGATACCCGCCTTCTGGACCGCATGGGCGCCGAGCAGGTGGTCGGCGACGTCACCGATATCGACAGCCTTCGCCGCGGCATTCCGGTCGGTTGCGATGCGGTCTTCCATGCCGCGGCGCTGACGTCGATCTGGAAGAAGCAGGCAGACGAACAGGAAGCGGTCAATGTCGGCGGTACGCGGAACGTGATCCGCGCGGCGCTCGACAACGGCGTCGGGCGCGTGCTGCACACCTCGACCTGGAACGTCTTCGACTGGTCGGGCGGGGAGATCACCGAGGATACGCCCAAGGGCGGCGACACGGCCTGGATCGGCTACAACCGGACAAAGCTCGCCGCCGAGGAAGCGGTGCTGGATGCCGTGGGGTCCCAGGGGCTGGACGCGGTGATCCTGAATCCGAGCCACATCATCGGACGCTATGACCGTCACAACTGGGCGCGGCTGATCTCCATGGCCGCCATGGGGCGGCTGCCCGGGGTGCCGCCGGGAGCGGGCGATTTCGCCCACGGTCCGGCGGTGGCGGCGGCGCATGTCGCGGCATTCGAGAAGGGCGGGCGCGGGCGGAACTACCTGCTCGGCGGGCCGCACGCCCGCTTTCTCGATCTGGTCCGCCTGATCGCCCGGCATGCGCGCCAGGAGAAGGTTCCGAAACGCACGGTGCCCCCCTTCCTGCTGAAGGCGATGGGCCATTTCGAGGAGAAGCTGGCCGCGATTACCGGCTGGACGCCTGAAGTGACGCCGGAGGCGGCGGAGATGGTTTCGCGGCGGGTGACCATTGTCTCCACCCGGGCACGGGACGAACTGGGCTACGCGCCGACGCCGCTCGATGAGGCGGTGGAGGACGCCTATGTCTTCCTGATGCGGGAAAAGCTCATCACTTCCTGAGGGTTTCGCCGACACGTTGCGGCGTGGCGACAACGCCGGCGCGGGCGCGGCGCCGTTTCCGCTTGCGCTCCGCCGCCATCAGCGGCGTGGCCGCATAGACCTGTTTCTGCGCCTCCACCATGATCAGCCCGCCGAAGCCGGGCCAGAGCCTCTGGCCCATCCGCTCCAGCAGGCGGTTGGCGCGCAGCACCGGCCGCCAGCGGCTGGGCGGCAGATGCAGCGCCGTCTCGACCCGGCCTGAATCGAACATGTTGTCGCGCAGAAGCCGCACGAGCTGGCCCTGGGTATAGGGTTGGCCGTGGCCGAAGGGCGTGTTCTCGGCCCGGCTCCAGAGACCGCGGCGGTTGGGCACGACGAACAGCGCCTGACCGCCGCTGTCGAGGACCCGCCAGATCTCCCGCAGCATCGGGCGCAGATTCTCGGCCGTCTCCAGGCAATGGACCACCAGGATGCGGTCGAAGCTCTGATCGGGCAGGGGCAGTTCCAGTTCGTCCGCGAGCATCACCCGGTTCGGGCCGGTGCGGGGCCAGAGCCGGACGCCCTGGTTGGCGGGCATCAGCGCGAGCGTCCGCTCGGCTTCGTCCGCGAATGGCCTGAGAAACGGTGTGGCGTAGCCGATGCCCAGCACGCGCTGGCCCTTCACGTCCGGCCAGAGCCGGCGGATGTCGCCCGTCAGGTGACGGCGCGCCACACGCCCCAGATGGCCGGCATAGAACTGGCCGAGATCGACGATATCCGGACGCCACATGGCGGCAATCTATCACGCGGGCCGGCGGCGGCGCAGCATTTCGCGGGCCGCCAGCGCCGCGCCCCCGGTGATCAGCAGGCAGGCCAGGCCGATCCGCCAGGTCGGCTCCGCCTCCCGCGCCGCAATCAGGATCACCGTCGAGATCAGCGGGGCGAGATAGGCCGACGCGCCAAGGACCCGGATGTCGCCGTGCTTGGTGCCGTGATCCCAGAGGAAGAAGGCGCCGCCCACGGGCCCCAGGCCGAGCCCCAGCACCGCCAGCCACTGCCACGCAGTGCCCGGCCACACCGTCTGCTCCAGCCCCAGATGAAGGCCGAAGGCGAGTATTGCGGTGACGCCGCAGAAGCCGCCCACCGCGTCGGTCGGCACGTCGGGAAAGCGGCGGTTGAGGACCGAGTAGCCGGACCAGATCAGGGCGCAGGCCATCGCCGCGAAATAGCCGCCGGAGAGCCCGGCGAAGGCGAGGCCGCCCCGGGAGATGATCAGGATGGCGCCGGCGAAGCCCAGAACGGCCCCGGCCAGGTGGAACCAGCGCAGCCGTTCGCCCGGCAGAAGGGCGGAGAACAGCACGATGAGCAACGGCCACAGATAGGCGATCAGGCTGGCGTCGACGACGGGCGCGGTGCGCAGCGCCAGGAAGTACATCGCGTGATAGCCGAACAGGCCGGCGACACCCAGCAGCCAGGCCGCTGGCGGTTGCCGCAGGCGGCGAAGCGGATTGCGCCGTTTGACGATCCACAGCGTCAGCGCGATCAGGAAGGCGACCAGAAAGCTCATGGCCGTCAGCTGCAGCGGCGGTACGTCGCCGCTGGCGGCGGTGAACAGCGCCAGCAGCGCCCAGAGGAGGACGGCGCCGATGCCGACGAGGGTTGCGCGCGCGCTGCGGGCGTTCATGCTTCCGGTCCGGGGAACTGGTCGGTGACGCGGAAAACTATGGCGCGCCGCCGCCCGATGCAATTGCCCTCCGCCGCAGAACGATGCGGGTTGCCGAGCCGCCTTTCGTCATTCCGTCACACGCGGCAATGCGCGCACGCGCAGCATCAGTTCCGCGCCGGTCATCGCGCCGGTGGTGGAGACATCCAGCCCGGCCGCGGCCAGCACGCGGGCGAGCCAGTTGTTGCAGGTGTTGAACATCTGGAAACGGCCGTGGGCCGGGTAGAAGTTGCGCCCGCCCCGGCGCCCGCCCGGGATCGGCTCGGCCCGGCCGCCGTCCGGCCGGTCGAACGAAGCGTCGATCGCCTCGGCGATCCGCCCGAATTCTCCGTCGCTCACCGGCAGGGACAGCAGATCGTCCGCGCCCGCGAAGGGTGGTGGACCGCGCGCGCCTATCTTCATCACGGCCTCCGTCGGGGTCATCAGCGCGGAAAGACCCATCCCGACAGTGGGATTCGGATCGGGGTAGTAGTCGCGGTCGCCCCAGCCGAACTCCAGAAACGGGGCGTCCGGAAAATCCGCCGCTTCCGGCAGGTGCGACGACGGCAGCGCGTCGCGCGCCATGACGATTCCGGTGTGCAGCCGGCTTCTCACGAGATAGACGGTCCGGGTGAGGCTGCCGCCGTCCACGGTCGGGTCCGGCGTCGGAACCGGTGTGCCGGCGGGCGCACAGGCGCCGACCCAGGCCATGCAGAAGGCGCCGATGCCGATCAGGGCAGCGCGCACGCCGAGGGCGCTCATGCTTCCGGCCCAGGATTGCGGGAACGCAACCTCACATCTAGCCGGCCCGTTCGAGTCCGGCGCCTTCCGTCCGCCAGGCCACCAGATCCTCGATCGAGAGCACCGGCATGCCGTGGCGGCGGGCGAAGGCGACGATCTCCGGCAGCCGGGCCATCGTCCCGTCCGGATTGGCCAGTTCGCAGAGCACGGCGGCGGGCTTGAACCCGGCCAGGGCGGCCAGGTCGACGCTTGCCTCCGTGTGGCCGCGCCGCGAAAGGACGCCGCCGTCGGCGGCCCTGATCGGGAAGATATGGCCCGGCCGCGCCAGATGATCGGCGCGGGCCTGAGCCGCAATCGCCGTGCGCACCGTCGTTACCCGGTCGGTGGCCGAGACGCCGGTGGTAACGCCTTCGCGGGCCTCGATGGAGATGGTGAAGGCGGTACCCATCCGCGAGGTGTTGGCGGCCACCATCTGGGGCAGTTCCAGGCGGTCGATCAGCTCGCCCCGCATGGCCAGGCAGACGATGCCGGAACATTCGCGGATCAGCATCGCCATCTGGCGCTCGCTTACCGTCTCGGCGGCGAAGATGAGGTCGCCCTCGTTCTCCCGGTCCTCGTCGTCGACGACCAGGATGCCGTTGCCCTGGCGCAGGGCCGAAAAGGCGGCCTCCACGCGCTGCAACGGCGTTCCGAATGATGACAGAAGGGGTTCCTGTCCGAATGTCGGCATGGTGTCCTCCCGCAGTGTCCAGCGGGTGACTCATGCCCAGGGCGCGGTGGCGGGCGGATGCCCGGCAACCGTGAACGCGGCGCGCGCCCGCTCGGCGGGGTTGCGCCGCATGCTCTCTCTCCCATCCGGACTGTTACCGTCGGCCCCGGAATTGCACCGGGTCTGCTGACCCTCAACGTCGCTGAGGCGCTCGCGGGCTTCGAGGCCTGAGCCCCGTTACCGCCGGTCGGGAATTTCACCCTGCCCTGAGAAAGCGTCACCAGTCATGTAAGCGGCAAACGCGCCGCGCCGACAAGGTTAGCGGGGGTTACGTCCGCGTCAATAGCCCGCGATCATCTGCTTCAGCATGGCTGCCGTTTCCTGCGGCTTGTCCAGCAGCAGGTGATGATAGGCGCCGGGCATCTCCACGAATCCGGTTCCCGGCGGGGCGATCGATTTCATGAACTCCATCGTCGCCGGCGTGCAGAGCGTGCTTTCGGCGCCCCAGAAGACCGTGGTCGGCGCCTGGACACGCGGGAAATAGTCACGCTGCTCGGCCCAGAACGCCGGGCCGAAGGCGGGATGGCCGAAGATGTTGGTGCGCGCCTTCCAGGTCCAGCCTTTCGGCGTCTCCATCACGCCGTCCTCGGCGATGTAGCGGACTGCATAGGGTGTCACGACCGGCTGATCGGGAATCAGACGGAACCGCTCCAGCGCGATGTCCCGGCTGGGGTAGAGGCGCTTCGCGACCCTGGGCGGGCTGTTGCGCGGCGCGTCCGGCGGGTAGACGGGCGAATCCATCATGATGAAACCCCGGATCAGTTCCGGGCGGTCGGCGGCCAGGCGCATCGACATGCCGCCGCCGAAGCTGTGGCCGACCAGAACCGGCGGCGCGGCGAAGTCCATGCCGGCGATGACCTGCACGATGTCCTCGACGAACCCGTCGGGGGTGACCAGGGCGCGCTCCTCGGAATCGCCCATGCCGGCGAAGTCCATCGCCGCGACGCGGTAATCCTGTGCAAGTGCGGGCGCGATGAAGTCCCACCAGCCGCTGTGGGCGGCGTTGCCGTGGCACAGCACGACGCCCGGCGCGTCCGCCGCCCCGCGCACGCGGTAGTGAATCTTCGCCCCGCCGCTGTCGGCGTAGCGTCTTTCCCAGGGACTCTCCACCGCCTCGACGAACCAGTCGGGCGCCTCCGCACGCCATCCGCTCATGAAATCCTCCCCACCTCCGATGCGCTTCCTTCATAATGGCTGCGGACCGGATCGCGAAGGGGAGGATGCGATGACCCACCAGTACAAATCCGCAAGGTTCGACATCGACGGCGACGGGATCGCCCGCTTCACCATGTGCAAGCCGGAGATCCTCAACCCGCTGACCGACGATCTGCGCGATGATTTCGAGGCCATGGTCAATACCGTCGAGGGCAACCCCGACGTGAAGGTGCTGATTCTGGCCGGGGAGGGACGGGCGTTCTCCGCGGGCGGCAACGTCAAGGGCATGGCGGAGCGCAAGGACGCCCAGGCGGCGCAGGCCCGTACGCGTCTCTATGACGCCCACAACTGGCTGCAGCGGCTCTACAACATCGATTGCCCGGTGATCGCCGCGGTCGACGGCCTGGCCTATGGCGGCGGCTTCGCCTTCGCGCTGGTCGCGGATTTCATCTTCGCCAGCGAAAAGGCGCGCTTCTGCAGCGTGTTCGGCCGCATCGGCCTGATGCCGGACCTGGGCGTGCTCTACACCCTGCCGCGCGTCGTCGGCATGGCGGCGGCGAAGGACCTGATGTTCACCTGCCGCTCGATCGACGTCGAGGAGGCGAAGGCGCTGGGCATCGTCCACCAGATTCACCGCTCCGAGACGCTGATGGGCGCCGTCGACGATTTCGCCGCCCGGCTCGCGCACAGCTCCAAGGACGCCATCGCCATCACCAAGCGCACGGTCAATGGCGCCTTCGAATCGACCTATGGCGACGTTGTGGACGCCGAGGCCAACGGTCAGGCGGTGATGTTCACCACCCCATTCCACAAGGAAGCGGTACGGCGTTTCATGGCCAAGGAGCCGTCGCTCTATGACTGGGACCGGATGACGAAATAGCCGCCCCTACAATTCGTCGAAGCCGGTGATCGGTTCGTCTTCCGCTTCGCGGGCGGCTTCGGCGGCAGGTCTCGGCCTGTCAGGCACGCCGCCGGCATCGACTTCGCCGCTATCGGCGTCCCGTTCGTCGGCGTTCCCTGGCCCGGCAGCTTCCGTTTCTGAATCGCGGGAAGCGGAATCGCCCGTGCCGCCTTCCGCCGGGCGTACGCCGGTCTGCGAGGGCGCTTCCGTCCCTTCCGGATCCGGGTCCGGCGCCGCCGGTGTGGGCGAAGGCTCACTCGCCAGTTCCAGTGCGCCGCCGATCAACGCGTCGCAATCCAGGCTTGGCTGATCGCCGGTCTCGAAGAAGGGCAGGGCGTCCAGCCCGCCGATGCTGTAGTCGGGATCGGAGAGCGGGCCGCTCAGGTGGATGGGCGCGTTGGCATCGATCAGGCTGAAATCCTTGGCGCGCGCCTCGAGCCGCATGTCGATCATCCGCTGCATCAGGTTGAGGCGACCCTTTGCGACCAGGACGGATTCCGCCGCATCGACAATGGCCCGGGTGACGATCAGATCGCTGCTGTCGACTTTCAGGTCGGCCCGCCCGCAGCGGATAGGCAGCATCGCACGCTCGGGTCTGGCGAGCCCGAGCGCCTCCAGCGGGTCGAGGCCGATCTTGCCGAGCAGTTGCGAGCCGATTGAGCCACCGCGCATGGCCAGCATGCCGTCGCCCTGAAGGCCGTCGAGGATGCCGGCGAAGGACCGGCCCCGGCCCTGAACGTCGATCCGGCCGAAAAAGGCGCCGCCCAGTTCGAGCGCGACCCCCGGCTCGGCGAAGAAGGGCCTGAGGTCCAGATCGCGGAACTGCATGCTGGCACCAGCGGCAAGCGGCGCCGAGCGCCCGTCGAGTTTCATTGCGCCGGAGGCTGTGCCGTCCGCAATGCCGAGTTCCAGCGGATCGGCGCGGAGCAGTCCGTCGGTCAACCGCACTCGCGTACCCAGCGAGCTGATCGGCAGGCGGCCGGAACGGACGCTTTCGGCGCGCCAGCTGATATCCATGTTCATGGCCTGCAGACGGCCGGTGCGGATCGCCTGGCCGGAGACCGGCGCGCTGTCCGTATTACCTGCGTCGTCACCGCCGGTGGGTTGCTCGGTTGTTGCCCGCGGCGCCTCGAACAGGGCGGCTGCGTCCTTCAGGCGGAGTTCCTGCGAGACGACTTCCGCGGAAAGGAACGGCTTGCCGCCGTCATGGCGGACTTCAAAGGACCCGGCCAGATCGCTCTGCCCCACGGTGCCGGAGAAGTCGCTGAAGCGGGTCTGAGCCGGCTCGTGCGTGAGATGGCCCTGCAGGTCATAGGGCGGTGTCTGCGGCAGAGGCAGGCCGAAGATCTGGTAGATCGCGGCCAGGGTCGGCCCTTTGGCGGCAAGCTGCAAGTCGAGACCGGCAAGATCCAGCGGCCGAAGCGCGCTGCCTTCGGCGTTGATCGACGTCCCGCCGACTTCGAGCGCCATATCGACGGGGTAGGACTCCTCCTTCTGACCGAGGTTGAAGACTGAGCCGCCGGTGAAGACGAGATCGACGGCCTTGTCCCGGAGCTGGCCGGTCAGATCGAGGTGCAGCCGGCCCTCACGGCGGCCAGGCGAGGCAGTTGCAGCGATGGCGCCTTCGAGACGCAGATCGTTGCGCGCGTCGCGGTAGACGACCTCGCCGTCGTTCATCTCCATGCGCCCAAGTTCGGGCAGGGCGCCAGCGGCCGGGCCCTCGCGCGCGAACGGGCCGAAGCGCCAGTTCGCCGCGCCATCGGGCGCGATGTAGAGGTCGTAGCCAGGCTGCTCCAGGGCCACCCGGGGGAACTCGTAGTCGCCCTGCAGCAGCGGCAGTACCCTGACGTCGATCTCCGTGCGCGCGACCTCCGCGAAAGGCCGCTCCCGGGCCTCCACATTGGCGATCACGAGGCCGGTGAGGATGACGCGGCTGGTCCAGCCGGGCTCCACGTCCAGCGACTCGATGGTCACCTCGCGCCCGGCGGCGGCGCTCAGCCGGTCTTCGGCAAGCGGCTTCAGCCAGTTCCAGTCGAAAACGAGCCCGGCGGCCACAGCGATGACGGCCAGCGCCGCCAGCGCGCCGCGGGCGATCTTCAGCGGTCTCATGCGCGTCCTTCATTCTTGTACGGCAGCGGGCTTGTCGGCGCCCGCGCGAAGGTTCACGCCTGTTGGATATGGGATCGGGATCGCGGCACGCAGCCACCGGCGGCCGCGACAAACCTACGCCCCACCGGGCAAGGCGGTTATTCGAAGCGGGTCAGGACCAGACCGGCTTCATTGCTCGGAGTCACGAGGATGTACCATCCGTCGTAGGCGAGCAGCCCGTCCGTCTCACCGAGAGACATTTCATAGCAATTGAGATTGGCCGAACCATGGACATAGTTGCTCGTCGGTTTTCGCACCAGGATCTCCAGCCCCTGCCGCAAACGGAGCATCTGCCCGCCGAAAACCTCATGATATTGAGGGACCTGACAGGCTCTTGAAACCGGGTACCGGCCGGAGACCTTGACCTGGATGCATCCTATGGCGTCGGGTTCCGATTGTCGGCGGCTGTCACAGCCTTCAACAGCCGGTGCTGGAGTGCGGTCCGAAGGTGCGGCTTCCGGAACTGTACGCACGGTCGCGGCAGGCGCGGCCGCCACAGGCGTCTCGATCGCGCGGATACGTTCGCGGGCGATCTCGGCGAAGATGCCGGCGGGATAGCGTTCCAGATAGCTCCGGAACAGACCGGCATTGTCCGTCGCCATGATGCTTTCCCAGTAGGCGAGTTCGATATCCTCGCGCGGCGTCTCGGGCCTCACCTCGGCAGGCCGCGATGCAGCGGGCGCCGCTGCGGCCGGCGGATCGGCCTTTCGCGTATTGAAGGCGAAATCGCCGATCAGGGACGAGGACGACCACGGCACCTGCTTCTCGCCGGTAGCGGCGGCCACCATCTGACGGACCTTCTTGAAGACCTGCTCCACGCCGAGGCCCGGTTCGCGCATGACTCGGGAGAGGGTCTCGGTGAACGGGCTGTGCGCGCCGGCGCCGTCGACGGCAAGCTGGCCGGGCGCGGTCGCATAGGCGATGTAGGTGCCCGTGGGCGCGTCCATCCGCGCCAGACCGCTGGCGGCGGAGCGGAACTCGCGCTGGAAGGGGTTGTTCCGGCAGGCGTCGAGGATGACGATATTCACGCCGGTGTTCGCATGCTGCATCTGTTCCAGGATGCTGCCGGCGGACACGGCTTCGATGTCGACGTCGCCCTCGGCCTCGATGACCGCCTCCACGGGCAGCAGGTAGTTTTCGCCCGCCACCTGGACGCCGTGGCCGGCGTAATAGAACAGCGCCACCGCGTCAGTACCGGCGCGGCGCAGCCAGCGGCCGAAATCGCGCACGCCGCGCTTCATGTCGCGCTGGTCGGCATTCTCGATCTCGATGACCCGGAATCCCATCTCCCGCAGCGTTGCGGCCATCAGCCGTGAATCGTTGACGGGGTTCTTCAGACTGCCGAGGGCGCCATAATCGCCATTGCCGATGACGAGCGCGATCCGTTCTTCCGCGACAGCAGGGGCCGCGACCGCAATCGCGACAAGCAGCGCCGTACAGATACGCAGCAGCACGGGCCATCCGGCCCGCCGGATTCGAATCATCGGGTTCCTGCTCCGACAAGGGCGTTTGCCGCTTGAACAGACGGGGGCGGATGGTGCGCGCGCCGCTCCGGGCTGTCAACGCGCTCGTGTGGCCTGAAGGCGTGGGTCGCCGGACCGCCGCCGGGCGGGATATACAGGCCCGGACAGGCCGATATAATCCGGCGCTCGAACGGCAAGGGGAGGACCGGGACGGTGAGCGACAAGGCGACCGACGTCGAGATCATGGACGTGCGTCCGCACCATCGCTTCGATGAGGGCGCGCTGGAGAGCTATCTGAAGGAGAATGTTGCCGGCTTCCGCGGGCCGCTCACGGTCCGGCAGTTCCAGGGCGGCATGTCGAACCCGACCTACTTTCTGGAGACCCCCTCGCGCCGTTACGTCATGCGCAAGAAGCCGCCGGGCGAACTGCTGAAATCGGCGCACCAGGTCGACCGCGAATACCGGGTGATGAAGGCGCTGGCCGCCACGCCGGTGCCGGTGCCGGAGGTGCTGGCGCTCTGCATGGACGACGACGTCATCGGCCAGGCGTTCTACGTCATGGAGCATGTGGAGGGACGGGTGCTCATCGACCCGGCGGTGCCGTCGATGACCAACGCCGAACGCAGCGCGCTCTACGACCATTTCATCGAGGTTCTCGCCGCCCTTCACAAGGTCGATCCCGAGGCCGTCGGCCTTGGCGATTTCGGCCGTCCGGGGAACTACTACGCCCGCCAGATCTCCCGCTGGTCCAAGCAGTATGTCGCCTCCAAGACCGAGGAGATCCCGGAGATGGAGGCGCTGATGGAATGGCTGCCCGAGAACATCCCGGACGCCGAGGAGGTTTCCATCGTCCACGGCGACTACCGCATCGGCAACTGCGTGCTGCACCCGACAGAGCCCCGGATCGTCGCCGTGCTCGACTGGGAGCTCTCGACCCTGGGCCATCCGCTGGCCGACGTGGCCTACTGCGCTCAGGAGTATTACGGCCACGCGGCGGAGGGCGGTTTCGCGCACCTGGATGACCCGCGCGAGATCGGCATTCCGACCGAACAGGAATTCCTGCAGCGCTATGCGGATCTCACCGGCCAGGGCGAGATCGAGAACTGGCCCTTCTATATCGCCTACACGATGTTCCGTTCAGCGGCGATCGTTCAGGGCGTCTACCGGCGCGGCCTGGACGGCAACGCCAGCTCGGACGCGGCGAAGAACTTCGCCGGCTTCGCCGAACAGCGCGCGAAATGGGGCTGGAACGTGCTCAGGGACGCGGGTCTGGTCTGAAGCAATCCGACATTCGACCGGAGCTTTTCCCCCTCCCTCATGATGGGGGAGGGGTCGCGGGTGGGGGTGACCTTGAAACCGCCGCCTTCGGCGTGGTCAGGCTGGCACACCCCGCGTCCCGGGACCGGTGGAGCCGGGGCCCGGGACCCACGCCTGAGCCTTTCCGCCGGAAAGGGCGTGGCCGGATCTGCTCAGGCATATGTCCCGAACCGGGCCTGCGGCCCGTTCAGGACTCGGCGGTGGGATCGAACGGCGCGAACCATCCCCCGCAGCGCGGTTTCCGATACCCCCCGGCTGCTGCGCAGCCACGTCCCTCCGGCACCGGGTCCCGGTAGAAACCGCGCCAGCCGACAACCGTCAGCCGACGATCACGTGTTCCTTTGTGATCACGAAATCGAGGCGGTCGTGGTCGATGAAGTTGGCTTCATCGGCGATGGTCGCCTGGTATTCCTTCGTCGACGGCGAGGCGCGCATGTCGTCCATGGAATCGAACCAGACCATGGCGTAGCCGTCGCAGACCGGGCTCCGCCCCCGGTCATAGGCCGACAGCCGGGCATGGTTCTGCACGTAGCGCCGCACCTGCGGGATCGATGCCCCGAGAGGGCCGTGGATGTCACGCCAGTGGCGCTGGAAATCCTCGACCGCCATGCCCTTCTTGCGCGGCACGATCTCGACGATCTTGAAACCGTGATCGGCTACGGGTTCGTCCTTCATCACATGTTCCTCGACCAGCAGCAGGTTCATGGTGTCGCGGTCGACGAAACGCTCCTCGTCGGCGATCAGCGCTTCCCAAGCCGCCGTCCCCGTATTGCGCTTCATGGTCTCCGTGTCCGGCCACCAGGTCTCGGCGATGCCGTCGACCGGCAGGTCGCGCTTGGCGTAGCCCGAGCGCAGCGGGTGGCTCTGCACGTAGCGCTGCAGTCCGTCGAGTTGCAGCACGGCCTTCGGGTGCTCGTTGAGCCAGTAGTCCTGGAACTCGTCGACAGGCATGCCCGGTTTGCGCATGAACGTCAGCACCGATTTGATCATGATTTCCTCCTCCCCTTGGTGGTCGGGCCGGAACGCGCGGCCCGCTCAGACGCGCTGGTCGCCGGGCAGCACCTCGTGCGGCTCGATCGCGGGACGCGCCCTCAGCATTTCATAATAGGGCGTGAAGTCCGGCCGTGTCGCCTCGAAGAGCTGATCGTAGGAACCGATGACGAAGTAGGTCTGCTGATAGTGGTCGATGATGTAGTCGGTCTGCATGATGCGCATGAGGTCGAAGGCGAGGCGGTTGGGCGTATCGCTTTCCAGGGCGTACAGGGTCTCCCCCTTCGAGGAGACGATGCCCGAGCCGTAGATGCGCAGGCCCTCGTCGCTCATGATCAGGCCGAATTCGACCGTGTACCAGTACAGCCGGGCGAGATAGCCCAGCGCATCCTGCTCCAGCGCCTTCAGCCCGCCCTGGCCATAGGCCTGCATGTAGTCGGCGAAGACCGGATTGAACAGCATCGGCACATGGCCGAAGCAGTCGTGGAAACAGTCCGGTTCCTGCAGGTAGTCGAGCTGTTCGGGCTTGCGGATCCAGTTGGTGACGGGGAAGCGGCGGTGGGCGAGATGATCGAAGAAGACATCGTCGTCGATCAGGCCGCGCACGGCGACGATGCGCCAGTTCGTGGCTGTCTCCAGCCGGTCGGAGAGGCGTTCGAAATCCGGAATGCCGCCGGCCTCGACCCCCAGCGCATCCAGTCCTTCGATGAACTCCGGCGCCGCGCGGCCGGGCAGCAGTTTCGCCTGGCGTTCGAACAGCGTGCGCCAGACGCCGTGATCCTCGCTGGTGTAGCCGTCGTGGCCCTGATCGATGACGGCATTGTCGTTCATGACGGCGCTCCCGTGTCACGACATGTTGCATCGAATATGGTCATTGCCGGGGTTCCGGAACAGACCGGCGGGATAACGCCGCGGCCCTGCGCCCTTGACTAGCGCCCACCCGGTCATAAAGTCCGCCGCCTGTACCGCCGTCGACACGGCCAACCGGATCGGAGAACCAATATGAGCGTGCAGGAGTCCGCGCCCGTCGTCATCACCTTGCCCGACGGCAAGTCCATGACGTTCGAGCGGACGCCCACCGGTCTGGACGTCGCCGAAGCCATCGGCCCCGGTCTCGCGAAGGCGGCTCTCGCCGTGCGGGTTGACGGGGAACTGCGCGATCTGGCCCGGCCGATCGAAGACAGCGCCGAGATCGAGATCGTGACCGCGAAGTCGGCCGACGACACCGTGCTGCCGCTGATCCGCCACGATGCGGCGCACGTGCTGGCGCAGGCGGCGCAGGAGCTGTTTCCCGACACCCAGGTGACCATCGGCCCGGCGATCGAGAACGGATTCTACTACGATTTCGCCCGCGAGGAGCCCTTCACGCCCGAGGACCTGGAGGCGATGGAGCAGCGGATGCACGAGATCGTCGACCGCGATCTCGACATCGAACGCGAAGTCTGGGACCGCGATGCAGCCGTCGAGCATTTCCGTTCGATCGGCGAGGAGTACAAGGCCCGCATCATCGAGGACCTGCCGGCCGACGAGGAAATCTCGCTCTATCGCCAGGGCGACTGGAAGGATCTGTGCGTCGGCCCGCATCTGCCGTCGACCAGCAAGCTCGGCCACGCCTTCAAGCTGACCAAGCTGGCGGGCGCCTACTGGCGCGGCGACGCGAAGAACGAACAGCTCCAGCGCGTCTACGGCACGGCCTGGCGCAACGAGAAGGAGCTGAAGGCCTATCTCACCATGCTCGAGGAGGCGGAGAAGCGCGACCATCGCCGCCTCGGCCGGGAGATGGACCTCTTCCACATTCAGGAGGAGGCGCCGGGGATGGCCTTCTGGCACCCCAAGGGCTGGAAGTTCTACCTGGAGCTGGAGCACTACATGCGCCGCCGGCTCGACGCCTCGGGCTACAAGGAGATCCGGACGCCGCAGCTCATCGACAGGAAGCTGTGGGAGGATTCCGGTCACTGGGAGAAGTTCGGCGAGCACATGTTCGTCTCGGAATCCGACGAGCGGCTCTACGCGTTGAAGCCGATGAACTGCCCCGGACACGTGCAGATCTTCCGCCAGGGCCTGAAGAGCTACCGTGACCTGCCGCTCAGGCTGGCGGAATTCGGCTGCTGCCACCGCTACGAGCCGTCGGGCGCGCTGCACGGGCTGATGCGGGTGCGGAACTTCACCCAGGACGACGCGCACATCTTCTGCGCCGAAGACCAGATCAACGCGGAAAGCGAGAAGTTCTGCGATCTGCTGCTGGCGGTCTATCGGGATTTCGGCTTCGAGGATGTGAAGGTGAAGTTCTCCGACAGGCCGCCGGTCCGCGCCGGCTCCGACGAGACGTGGGACCGGGCCGAGGCGGCGCTCCGGGAAGCGATCGAGGAAGTCGGTCTGCCCTACGAGATGAATCCGGGCGAGGGCGCGTTCTACGGCCCGAAGCTGGAATTCGTTCTGCGTGACGCCATCGGCCGCGACTGGCAGTGCGGCACGCTGCAGGTCGATTTCGTGCTGCCGGAACGGCTCGAGGCGAGCTATGTCGGCGAGGACGGCGACCGGCACCGGCCGGTGATGCTGCACCGCGCGATCCTGGGTTCCTTCGAGCGTTTCGCCGGCATCCTCATCGAGAACTTCGCCGGCCGCTTTCCGCTGTGGCTCGCGCCGGTGCAGGCGGTGGTCACGACCATCACCTCGGACGCCGACGGCTATGCCCGGGAGGTCGCCGCGGCGGCGGCGGCGCGCGGCCTTCGTGTGGAGGCCGACCTGCGCAACGAGAAGATCAACTACAAGGTGCGCGAGCACAGCGTGGCCAAGATTCCGGTGATGCTGGTGGTCGGCAAGCGTGAGGCCGAGGAAGGCCGTGTTTCCGTGCGCCGGCTGGGCGAAAAGGACCAACAAGTCCTTGCTCTCGAAGACGCGATTGATATCTTAGTGGGAGAGGGGACGCCACCGGACCTGAAGTGACCGGTGTGCGTTCCATCTCTTGTGGCGAATGGCCCGCACGGATCGGGCCGGATGACGAAGTAACTGTAAGGAAAAGGGGAAACTCATAGCTCGCCCGCCCATGCAATCAGCGCCGGTCCGGGACGGACCCCGCGCGAACGACATGATCGACAGCAGGGAAATCAGACTGATCGATCATGAGGGAAACAACCACGGGGTCGTGGCCACCGTTGACGCGCTCAAGGCTGCGCGCACGATCGGGCTGGACCTCGTTGAGGTGTCTCCCACTGCGAAGCCGCCTGTCTGCAAGCTGATGGACCTCGGAAAGTACAAGTACGAGGAGCAGAAGAAGGCGAACGTCGCGCGAAAGAAACAGAAGACCGTCGATGTCAAGGAAATCAAGATGCGTCCGAACATCGACGATCATGATTACACAACCAAGATGAAGAAGGTCGTCGAGTTCATCGGTGACGGCGACAAGGTGAAGGTCACCATGCGCTTCCGCGGCCGCGAGATGGCGCACCAGGAACTCGGTCTGAACGTGATGAAGCGCGTTCAGGAGGAGATGGCCGAAACCGCCAAGGTGGAACAGCACCCCAAGACCGAGGGCCGCCAGATGATCATGGTTCTCGCTCCGCGCTGAACCGCGGCGGTGCAGCACGGCTTTGAAAGGCCCGTTCGGGAAACCGGACGGGCCTTCGGCGTTTCAGAAGAGGTGCGCGAAAAGCGCCGGCTGCGTGACCGGTCCCATGTGACCGACACCGGCGATGCGCTCGTACCCAGCCTGGGGCAGGACCTCGCGCAGTCGCTGGATGACCGCCTTCGCGGCCTCGGGGCCATGCTCTGTTTCGATCAGGGTGACGGGGACGTCGATCGTGGCGTAGAAGCCGGCGTGGACGTGTTTCAGCGCGCCCGAGGCGGTGTCGGCATGAATCTGCGGCGCCTGACGCAGGATCGCGGTCCGCATGCGTTCGGGCATTTCCGCCCAGGGCTGGCCGTTCCACAACGATATGAAATCGCGGATCGCGTCCTCGTGACGGCCTTCGGCCATTGCCGGCGCGATCCTGGCGACCGCCTCGTCATCGGGCGCGAGCGCCGGGGCGTCCTCGGGATGTTCCCGCAATACGCCGATCGCTACCGGCTCGACGGCGGCTATCGAGGCAATGCCGTCATGGCCGCGCGCGGCGGCGATCAGCGCCACCAGCCCGCCCATGGAATGCCCGAACAGTTTCGCGGGCCCGCTTTCCCGCGCCAGCATGGTCGCAAGTACCGTGCAATGGCGCTCGATGGCGTCATCGCCGGCTGAAACGCGCGTGCCGCCATAGCCGTCGAAGGCGGGAACGACGACGCGGTGACCCCGCGCGGCCCAGGTCTCCGCCAATGGCAGCAGGGTCGGCGCGCCGGCGCCGGAGGCGTGGAGCGCCAGGATCGCCGGACCGTGGCCCAGTTCGAAATATTCGATGCGGCCGAACCCGCCGTCGGCGATCCGGGGCGCGGGAACGCTCAAGCGGCCGGATCCACGGGCACGTTGTCGATCAGCCGCGCCTTGCCGAGAAAGACGGCGGCAAAGGCGCGCGCCGGCTGCGTCGGCCGCGTCGTCAGTTCGAGGGTCTCGGCATCCCGCACCTCGAGGTAGTCGAGCTGGCCGAAGCCGGCGCGGTCGAGATGCCTCTTCCCCCGGTCGATGGCGCGGCGCACGTCCTCGCCCTGGCCGGCGGCTTCGGCGATGTCGGTCAGCACCCGGAACAGGGTGGGAGCCGCGGCGCGCTCGGATTCGGTCAGGTACCAGTTGCGCGACGACATGGCGAGGCCGTCGGTTTCGCGCACCGTGTCGATACCGCGGATCTCCGTCGGGATGTTCAGGTCGCGGGCCATGCGGCGGACCACCATGAGCTGCTGATAATCCTTGCGGCCGAAATAGGCGCGGTCCGCCAGGCATTGCAGCAGCAGCTTGGTGACGACCACGGCCACGCCGCCGAAATGGCCCGGTCGGGACGCCCCGCAGAGACAGTCGGTCAACCCGCTCACATTGACGGAGGTCGAGAAGCCGTCCGGATACATTTCCCCGGCCTCGGGCGCCCACAGCACATCCGCGCCCGCCGCGTCGAGCAGCGCCGCGTCGCGTGCTTCGTCCCGGGGATAGGCCTCCAGGTCGGTAGCCCTGTCGAACTGTTTCGGATTGACGAAGATCGACACGACCGTGCGATCGTTCTGGACCATCGAATTGCGCACCAGCGACATGTGGCCGTCGTGCAGCCAGCCCATGGTCGGCACCAGCCCCACGCTCTCTCCAGCGGCGCGCCAGCCGCGTACGGCCTCACGCAGCGCCGCCACCGTCCTGACGGTCTTGAGATTCATCGCGTCGCCGTCAGCTTTCCTTGACCCGGCTGTCCTTGTCGGCCTTGTCGGAGCCGGTCTGCAGCAGCTTGGGCATCGATGTCGGCAGCGGCGCGCGCGGATCGTCGACCTTGCGGACCTGGCCTTCCAGATGGGCGCCAGCCTCCATGGCGAGGCTGCGGTGGAGAATGTCGCCGACCACCTTCGCGGTCTTGGAGAGGCTGACTTCGGAGCCGCGGACCCGGCCATTCACCTCGCCGCGGATCGTCACTGCCTCGGCAATGATCTCGCCCCTGACGGTTGCGCTCTCGCCGATGACGAGCTGGTTGCAGTTGATGTCGCCGGTGACCTCGCCGTCGATCTGGATCTCGCCGTCGCTGTGGAGATCGCCGGTTATCGCCAGGCCGCGATTGATCAGGGAAGGGGCCGCCGAGGCCCTGACTGCGGGCTTATCCGCTGGCGTCCTTGACTTTGAAAACATAACGACCTGCCCTCAGGAAATTGGATGGATCGACCTGCTCGCCCTGGAACAGTACCTCATAGTGGACGTGACTTCCCGTACTGCGTCCGCTGGAGCCCATCGTGCCGACCTGATCGTGGAACTCGACGCTCTGGCCGGCCTCCACATCGATGGAGCGGAGATGGGCGTAGCGGGTGACGAAACCATAGCCGTGATCGATCTCGACCAGCCGGCCATAGGCCGACTTGCGCCCCGCGAAGGTCACCAGGCCCCGCGCGGTGGCGTAGATCGGCGTGCGCGCCGGAGCTGCGATATCGATGCCCTTGTGCACCGCACGGCGCCCCGTGATGGGGTCCTTGCGGGGGCCGAACTCACTGGAAACATAACCCGTCGTCGTGGGCCGGGCGAGGGGCGCGTTCTCCAGCAGCTCCTGCATCGCCTCCCAGCGCAGCAGATCCATTTCCAGGGTGCCGACCATGGATTCGAAGCTCTCGTCCTCGGCGAGACCCTCGTCGTCCAGGGCGATCATCGGTCCGCCGATGCCGGGCCGGTAGGCATGGGTGGCCTCCAGCAGCTCATTCAGCGGGATCTCGGTCATCTGCAGCGTTGCTTCCAGCGCGGCGATGTTGCGCTGCGCCTTGGATCGAATGCCGCGCAGCAGTTCGAGCTGCGTCTGGCGCACCTGATCGAGCCGGCCTTCCAGGGATGAGACGGTACTGGCAAGACGATAGCCCTTGCGCTCCGCCTCGATCTGTTCCTCGTGGGTGCGGGTCAGCGCATCGGCGGTCGAGGCCAGGCGTTTGCGCAGCGAAGCGTTGGAGCGTTGGGTCTGGTCGAGATCGGAGGTCAGTGCGGCGATGCGCGACGACATCTGGCGGATTTCGGCGCGGGCGACGTCGCGGGAACCCTCCACGGTTTCGATCGCCTGCTGCTGTTCGTAGAGCCGCTGTCGGACCACGTCCTGATTGGCGGTGCTCTGCATCAGCGCGCTTTCCAGGGCGCTAAGGCGGCTCTCATAGGCGCGTCGGCGTTCCGCCTCTTGCTGGCGTCCGCGGTTCGCGCCGGCCAGTGCCGACGCGGCTTCCCGCAGACGGGTCTCCATGAGGTGGTTGGAGGCGACGCTGACCTGGAGACGCTGCCGTAGATGCCCGAGATGCTGGTCGAGTTCCCGGCTTTCGTTCAATGCAACGTGGAATGCGGTCTCGACTTCGGCCAGACGGGTCTGGGCCTGAACGAGATCCCGCTCCAGCACGCCGCGCGTGGCGATCAGGCGGTGCAGCTCGCGGTACTGACGGACGATCTCGGTGGTCGCGTTGGAGTACTGGGCGCGCACGGCCCCCAGTTCGCCGCCCAGCCGGGTGCGGTCCCGCTCCAGCGCGCCCATGCGTTCCCGGCTCTGCACCAGCATGGCCTGCTGCTCGCTGGCGGTCCATGTGGCGATGCCAGCCCAGAGCAGGGTGCCGAGAGCCACGCCGCTCACAAAGATCTGCAGGCCGGATGAGACGCGCAGGAAGCGCAGCCGGCCGTCGGTTCGCACGAATATCTGTCGGTCCCGGTAGACCCGGCCCCACATGCGCGCAAAGGCTGTCACGGATACGCCCCCTCCGCCAACGGTCTTGCCCCTCGCAAGTCCACGGATAGAACCGGAAGCGCCGCAGTGATTCAACGTCTAAGTTCGGAACGAACTTTCAGTTTCCTCGATTCGGCCCCGGGAAGGTAGCGGGATCGTACAATTCCGGCGGCATTCCCGCGCGGCGGCGGGCCTCGATATTGAACGGCGGTTTCAGGCCGCCGCGAAAATTGTGCGCCACGAGTTCGCGCCAGTAGGACTGCGGTTCCCGTCCGCGCGATCTGGCCAGCCGGTCGAACCATCGCGCGCCGGCGGCCACGTGCCCGATCTCCTCGTCGTGAATGATCTGCAGGATATCGGCACTTACGTCGTCGCCGGCGCGCCGCAGCCGCGCCACCATCGCCGGCGTCACGTCGAGGCCGCGCGCCTCCAGCACCATGTGGGCGACAGCCAACCGCGCGCAGGCATCGTGCGCCGTGGACGAAGCCGCCTCCCACAACCCGTCATGGGCCGGAAGGTCGCCATAGGCGGCGCCGAAATCGGCCAGCCGGCCGGCGAGCATGTTGAAGTGCCGCGCCTCGTCGTCGGCCACCCCCAGCCAGTCATCGACGAAGGCGTCGTCTGCGACGACGGGCGCGAACCGGGCCACCATGTCGACGGCGAGGTCGATGGCGTTGAGTTCGATGTGGGCGATGGCGTGCAGCAAGGCGATTCGGGAGTGCCCGGCGCCGGCCTTGCGGCGCTTCGGCATGTCGCGGGGCGCGCGAAGTTCGGGCCGCTCGGGCCGGCCCGGTCGGTCGGGAGGGATATCGCCGCCCGTCCCGGCCAGTTCACCCGCCCGCCAGCGGCGCCCGAGCGATCGCGCGGCCCCGGCTTTCGATGTCGGGTCCGAAGTCTTCAGTACGGCGCAGGCCGCCGCTGTCAGACTGTCGCCATCGTTCATCCGCCCCGGACGGCCTCCAGCACCGCCTCGGCATGTCCGGGTACCTTGACCTTGCGCCAGACCTTCGACAGATGACCTGCGGGATCGATCAGGAACGTGGAGCGCTCGATCCCCATCGACTTTCGGCCATACATGTTCTTCTCGACCCAGACACCATAGGACTCGCTGACCGAACCGTCCTCGTCGGCGGCGAGGATGACGCCGAGATCGTGCTTGGCCTTGAACTTCTCGTGCTTGGCGACCGTGTCGCGCGAGACCCCGATCACGACCGTATTGGCCGCCTCGAATTCATTGGCCAGGCCGGTGAAGGCGATCGCCTCCCTGGTGCAGCCCGGCGTGTCATCGCGCGGATAGAAATACAGAACCACGTTCCGGCCCTGAAGCTCCTTCAGGCTGATCTCGCGGCCGCCGTCCGCCGCCATGGTGAAATCGGGGGCCTTGTCGCCCGCCTCCGGTTTGCCGCTCATGCGCTGTCTCCTGTCGTCATGGTCTCGTTCTCCTCGCCAAGTATCTCCTGAAAGGCCCGATATACGTCCGCCTCCGCTCTGCGGACCGCTTCCCTGACGTCGTCGAAATCACCGCCGCCAACGATCTCGGCCGCCAGCAGGCGGAAATCCTCGGAGGCGTTCGCCTCCTTGAAGCCGTGATGGAAGCAGAGCCGCAGCAGCATTTGCGTTGACTTGAGGACGCGGTTGGCCTCGCTCAACGCCCCGTATTGCGTTTCTGTCAGCAGACCCGCCTCGTGCAGGCGGTCCATCGCGGCGCCGACATGGCCCCGCACGATCGCAGGCCGGTCGCTGGCGTGGGCCAAGATCAGGTACTGTGTCAGGAACTCCAGGTCGACCAGGCCGCCCCGCACATGCTTGACCGACCATGGATCCCGCGTGCCGTGCTGTTTCGCGATCCGCCGGCGCATGTCCAGCACGCTCCGCCGCAGGTCCTCGCCGTCACGGCGGCGCAGGACGATCTCACGCAGCGTCGTCAGCAGATTCTCGGCCAGGTCCTCGGGCCCGGCGATGATCCGCGCACGCGTGGCCGCCATGACTTCCCAGGTCCATGCGTCGTTCTGCATGTAGGCGGAATAGGCCGACAGCGGCACAGCGACGGCGCTCTTGTTGCCCGATGGCCGGAGACGCATGTCGACTTCGTAGAGCTGGCCTTCCGAGGTCATGGTGTTCACCGCGGAAATGAAACGCTGGCTGAGGCGGGAGAAATACGGCCCGATCTGCAGCGCTGCCGGGCCGTCGGAATGCTTCGCTTCGCCGCGGTCGTCGTAGACGAAGACGAGATCCAGATCGGAACCGAAGGTCAGTTCCTCGGCGCCCAGCTTGCCCATGGCGATCACCGCCATGCCGGCGCCGGGAACATGGCCGTGTCGGCGGGCCACCTCACCGGCGACATGGGGCAACAGGGCCCGGATCGACGTGTCGGCGATACGGGTGAGACCGCGGCCGACCGCGTCGGGCGTGAGGCTGCCGTTCAGCAGGCCGACACCGATCTCGAATTTCCGGTCGTTGGCGAAACGCCGGACAGCGTCCAGCACGTCTTCGTAGTTCTCCGCCATCGACAACTCGCGGTCGCAATGCGCGACGATGGCGGATAGGTCGTCCACGGCCTCGTCGCCCGGATCCAGCAGGATGTCGAGCAGTCCCGCATTGCGGCTGAGCGTATCGGCCAGAGCCGGCGCGGTGCCCATGATGCGGGCGATGAAGGTCAGCAATCCGGGATTGGCGTGCAACAGCGACATGAACTGCACGCCCGCCGGCAGGCGGGAAAGGAAGCGGTCGAAGTTCGCCAGCGCGCCGTCCGGGTTGGATGTCCTCGAGAGCGCCGTCAGGATCGTGGGGGCCAGCGTCGTCAGAAGCTGCCGGGCGCGGGTGGTCCGAAGGGCGCGGTAGCGGCCGCTGTGCCAGCTCTTCACGCTGCTGATGACGCTGGACGGCGAACCGAAACCCATCTCCGCGAGGGACTCGACCGTGCCCGGATCGTCGTCGGTGCCGGTGAAGACCAGGTTGCCCTGGTCGGCCGCAAGGCTCGGCTCCTCGGCGAAGAGATCGGCATAGTGCCCCGCGACCCGCCGCATGTGTCCGGTGAGCGCCTCGGCGAAGCCTTCGGTGTCCCGGTAGCCGCAGAACCGCGCCAGCCGCCGCAGGCCCGCCTCGTCGGATGGCAGCTTCTGGGTCTGAGCGTCGTCGAGCATCTGCAGGCGGTGCTCGACCGATCTGAGGTGAACATAGGCCGCCTTCAGTTCTTCCGCCGTAACCGGTTCCACGCGCCCGGTCTCAACCAGCGCATCGACGGCGGCGACCGTGGCGGGAATCCTCAGCCGCGGGTCGCGCCCGCCCGCGATGAGCTGCTGTGTCTGGGCGAAGAACTCGATCTCGCGGATGCCGCCGCGTCCGACCTTGATGTCGTGGCCGGCGACGGCGATACGGTCATGCCCCTTGCTGGAGTGAATCTGGCGCTTGATGGACTGGATGTCCGCGATCGCCGCGAAATCCAGGCTCTTGCGCCAGATGAACGGGGAAAGTTCGTGGAGGAACATCTCGCCCAGCGCGATGTCGCCGGCGGCGGCCCGGGCCTTGATCATGGCCGCCCGTTCCCAGTTCTGGGCCATGGTCTCGTAGTAGGTCAGCGCGTTTTCCAGCGACACGGCGAGCGGCGAAACCGAGGGGTCGGGGCGCAGCCGGAGGTCGGTGCGGAAGACGTAACCGTCGCCGGTGCGCTCCTGCATGAGTTGCACCAGAGAGCGGGTGAGGCGCGAGGCGTGCTCGGAGATGTCGCGTGCGCCGCGGTAGCGGATCCGTTCGGGGTCGTAGACCACGATCAGATCGATGTCCGAGGAATAGTTGAGTTCGAAGGCGCCCATCTTGCCCATGGCGATGGCCACCACGCCGCACGTCTCGGCCGGATCGTCGCCTTCGGGGATCTCGATATCACCCTTCTCGGCGGATTGGCGCAGCAGTACGCCAAGACCGCGGTGCACCGCCGCATCCGCAAGGTCCGTGAGGGCCGAAGTGACCTGCTCCAACCGCCACGCGCCCCCGAGGTCGGCCAGCCCGATGAGCAGGGCGGCGCGGCGTTTGGCGCGCCGCAGTTCCTGCGCCGCGACGCGGTTCGACTGGACGGCGGTCACCGGCGCGCGCAGTTCGTCGAGGATGGTTGCGAACGCCTCCTCCGGCGACCGTGTGGCCAGCGACAGCACGATGTCGGTTTCCTTCATCGCCAGCCCGGTCAGATAGGGGCTGCATCCGAAGACTCCGTCCAGCAGGGTGCGGAATCCGTCGTGCGTTTCGGGCCCCGCCGGGCCATCATCGCTCTCGGCAGTTGCGGTCCTAGCGGCCGCGCGCCATCTCTCCCAGGCGCGCCCGGCCGCTTCGGCGTCGGCCGGGAGAGGGGCGCTCCGGATCATGTCGGGGAATGGGGTCACGACGATCGCTGGTCAGTTGAAAGAGGGGGAGACTGGGGCCGCCGCCGGCGAGAATCAAGCCACGCGCTCCCGCTGGCGCCTCGGCCTTCTCATCCCGCTCTACTTCGTCGGCGGCGTATTCGCCTTTGCCGCCGTACTGGCGGTGCTGGCCGCCTGGCGGCTGTCGGAGGGCCCCGTGCCGATCGGCTTTCTGACGCCCTATCTGCAGGAGTCCATCGGCGGGCTGCCCGAGGGCTGGCGGCTGGAGGTGGGAGAAACGGCGATCGCCTGGGATGGCGCCGCGCGCACGGTCAACCTGACGGCCGACAACGTGACATTCGTCAACCGGGACAACCAGCGCGTCCTCCAGGTGCCGGAAATGGCCTTCTCGCTCTGGGGGGATGCGCTGTTGCAGGGCAATCTGCGTCCGCGCGAGGTGACGGCGCGGGGCGTGAGCCTGCTGCTGACCCGCACGGAGGACGGCGGCTTCGCCATGGGATTGACCCGCAGCACCGAAGAGGGCGGGCATCCCCAGCGGCCCGTGCCGCAGATCGTCGCCGAACTGTTCGGCGTCGGCGCGGCGGAGGAGGATGCGCTGCGGCGGGTGCGTTCCATCTCGCTGGTGGACTCCCGGGTGCGCATTGTCGATCAGGTCCGGGACCGCGTCTTCGGACTGGAGGGGCACACGATCCGGATTCGCTCCGCCGGCGATCACCTGACCATCCAGGCCTCGGTCGATCTCAGTGCCCGCGATCTCATCCTGCCGCTCTGGATCGAACTGGACTACCGACCCGAAGGGGAGCAGGCGAGCGGCCTGGTGCGCTTCGAAGCCGTCCGGCCTCCGGAACTGGTGACAGCGCTCGATGCGCCGGACTGGCTGGCGGGCGTCCGCTTTCCCGTCTCGGGGGAGGCCCGGTTCGGCTATTCCGCGCGGAAGGGGCCGGAACCGCTGACGCTAAGGCTCTATGGCGGGGAAGGGGAGTTCGATCTCCCCGGGCATCTGCCTGCGCCGGTCCCGGTCGCCGCCATGGAAATCGAAGGGGCCGTCGACATTGAGACCCAGGCGATGGAGATCCGGCGTCTGGTCTATGACGCCGGCGCGTTCGTCGCCCGCGCCGAGGGAAGGGTGCGCGTGCGCGACATCGGACCGGATCTCGATCTCACGATCTCGGGCGAGGAGGTGCCGGGCGACCTGATCGGGGACTACTGGCCGCTGGGCGTCGCTGAACCGGTGCGCGACTGGGTCACCGGGCATGTGCGGTCCGCGACCGCCGAAAGGGTGGTCGCCGCCCTCGACATCGCCGCCGAGATGTGGGGCCTCGATCAACCGCCCGGCCGGGCATTCGACATCGACATCGCCTTCCGTGACGCCACGGTCACGCTCTATCCGCCCTTCGATCCGATAACGCAGGGCAGGGGCGAACTCACGGTCACCGGCGACAGCTTCGAACTGAAACTCGAATCGGGGCGGCTGGGCGATCTCGCCCTGTCCGACGGGCATGTCGCCATCGAGAGCTTCGCGGCCAACCCGCCGGTTCTGACCACGGAGTTCGTCACCCGCGGTACCATTGCCGAGACCGTCGCCTCCGTGCTGCACGATCCGATCGCGGCCAGCGTGGAAGGCGGCGGAACGTTACTCGGGGTCGGCGGTACGGCGGCGACGCGGGTCCGCCTCAACCTGCCGATCCATGCCGGCGTGTCGCTGGAGGACACGGACTTCGTGGCGAACGCCAATCTGACCGGGGTCGTCGCGGACGGACTGCTCGGCGATCTCGCTCTCAGCGCAGAATCGATGGCGTTGAGCGTCGATCGCCGCGGCGCCGAACTGGCCGGCCGGGTCCATTCCGGGGCGTCATGGCTGGACATCAACTGGATAGAGCACTTCGGGGTCGAAGGCGGGCGTCGCGAGCTCGCCTTTTCCGGTCAGGTGCAGTCGGCGCTGCTGGCCGACCAGGGAATTGACCAGGCCCGGCGGCTCCAGGGCCCGCTGGGTCTGAGCGGGCGGCTGGCGTTCCAGGGCGGCGATTCCGTCGGGGGCGCGGTGGAGGCGGATCTGAGCGAAGCGGCGCTGGAGATCGGCGAGATTGGCTGGCGCAAACCGGCCGGGGAGCCGGGACGGCTCGGCTTCTTACATGTCCCGGGGCCGGATGGGAACGTGGCGATCCGCAATCTCGACTTCCACGGCGGGGGTCTCGACATCGCCGGCAGCCTGATGATTTCGGGTGCGGGCGATCTGTTGCGGGCAGACCTGGAGCGCGCGCGTCTCGGCGGCAACGACCTCGCCCTCTCCCTGGTGAAAGCGGAAGACGGCGCCTGGCGAACCCGGATCAGGGGCGCCAGTCTCGATCTCCAGACGCTTCTGGAGGCCGATGACAGGGAGGGCGCCGACCTGACGGCGTTCGAGGGCGCAGCGATCGACATCGCGGTCGACAGCGTGCGGCTCCGCCAGGAAACCGCGCTTGAGAGCTTCACCGGCGATCTGCGCATCGAGCAGGGCATGCCCGTCGGCCGTGCCGAAGGCCTGCTGAACGGCGAGGCGGCTTTGACCTTCGCCGCTGGCCATGACGGCTCCGGTTGGCGCTTCGACCTGGCGTCGGCCAATGCCGGACTCGCGCTGTCGGCAGCCGGCCTGACCGACGCGATCAGCGGCGGCGACCTGTCGATCGGCGGCGTGGCGGCCGGGCCGGACGTCATCACCGGCGTCGCCACGGTATCCGACTTCACGCTGCGGGAGACACCCGGCTTCGCCCGCCTGCTGAGCCTTGCCTCATTCACCGGCATCGCCGAGGCGCTGTCGGGCCGCGGCCTGTCATTCAGCCTCGCCGAACTGCCGTTCGCCTATCGCGAAGGCCGGGTCGACGTGCGCAAGGGGCGGATGGTCGGTCCGTCGATCGGCCTGACGGCGGAGGGCTACTACGCGCCGCAGACCGAGCAGATCCGCTTCGTCGGCAATCTGATCCCCGCTTATTCGATCTCGCAGGTGCTGGGCGCGATACCGTTGCTGGGCCAGATCCTGGGCGGCGATCAGGGCCTGTTCGGCGTCACCTATGTGGTGGAAGGAGATGCGTCCGACCCGCAGGTCACGGTCAACCCTCTGTCGGCGCTTGCCCCCGGCATCCTGCGCCGGATGTTCCTCGCCCCCGTCGATCCGGTGGAGGCGACGCCTCCGCCCACCGGCTCCATGCAGTCGCCCTAACCGGCGCGCAGAAGGACGTGGCGCTTCTTGCCGGCCGAGAGCTTGGCCGCGCCGTCGCTGACGAGGTCCGCCTGGGAGATGCTGAGGCGGAAATCGTCGATGCGCCGGTCGTTCAGTCGGGCGCCGCCGTTCTGGATCAGCTTGCGCGCTTCGGAGTTGGACTTCGCAAGTCCGGCGCGGACCAGGGCGTCGAGAATGCCGACGCCAGCCAGCAGTTCCGATTGCGGCAGGGAGACCGTGGGCAGGCCTTCGGCGCTCTCGCGCGCCTCGAAGGCGCGCCGCGAGGTCTCGGCCGCCGCCACCGCGGCTTCGGCGCCGTGGGCCAGCATCGTCGCGGCGTCGGCCAGCGCCTTCTTGGCCTCGTTGATCTCGTTGCCCTCGAGGGCGGCGAGGCGGTCGATCTCGTCCAGCGGCAACTCGGTGAACAGCTTCAGGAAGCGCCCGACATCGGCGTCGGCGGTGTTGCGCCAGAACTGCCAGTAGTCATAGGGACTGAGCCTGTCAGCGTTCAGCCAGATGGCGCCCTCATGGGTCTTGCCCATCTTCTGGCCGCTGGCCGTGGTCAGCAGCGGCGAGGTCAGGCCATAGAGGTCCATGCCGTCGACGCGGCGGCCCAGTTCCACGCCATTGACGATATTGCCCCACTGGTCGGAACCGCCCATCTGCAGGCGGCAGTTCATCCGCCGGCCGAGTTCCAGGAAGTCATAGGCCTGGAGGATCATGTAGTTGAATTCGAGGAACGACAGCGGCTGCTCGCGCTCCAGGCGCAACCGCACCGAATCGAAGCTCAGCATGCGGTTGACCGAGAAATGCCGCCCCACTTCCCGGAGGAAGGGGATGTATTCCAGCTTGTCCAGCCAGTCGGCGTTGTTGACCATGATGGCGTCGGTCGGCCCGTCGCCGAAGACCAGGAACTTTTCGAACACGCGGCGGATGCCGGTCATGTTGCGTTCGATCTGATCGTCGGTCAGCAGTTGCCGTGCGCTGTCCTTGCCGGACGGATCGCCCACCTTGGTGGTGCCGCCGCCCATGAGCACGATCGGCTTGTGCCCGGTCTTCTGCATCCACCGCAGCAGCATGATCGGCAACAGGCTGCCGACGTGCAGGCTGTCGGCGGTGCAGTCGAAGCCGATATAGCCCGTCACCGTTTCCTTCGAGAGCCTGGAATCGAGATCGTCCCAGTCCGTGCACTGATGCACGAAGCCGCGGGCGCTGAGGGTCGAGAGGAAATCGGATCGGGCGTCGGTCATCTGTCTTCGAACTGGTTCTTTGCATTCAGGCGGCGGCGTGTAGCACACTGCTTCGATGAGGCAAAGCACGCCCGGATCCCTGACCCGCGCGATCGGGCTGATGAGCGGCACGTCGGCCGATGGGGTCGACGTCGCCTGGCTGGCCAGCGACGGCCTGAGCATCGCCGAGACCGGGCCATTCGAGAGCTATCCTTTCGAAGACGGGGAACGCGCCCGGATCCTTGCCGCCATGGGCGACGCCGCGCCGGGGCCGGGTGCCGTCCGGGCGGTCACCGAAGCCCATGCGCGGGCCGTCGAGGCATTCCTGTCCGCCCATCCCGATCTGCGCGGCAGGACCGATGTCATCGGCTTCCACGGCCAGACCACCTTTCACGATCCCGACAACCGCCGCACCGTGCAGATCGGCGACGCCGAGGCGCTGGCCGAGGCCACCGGGATCCCGGTGGTTCATGACTTCCGCAGCGCGGACGTGGCCGCGGGCGGGCAGGGCGCGCCGCTCGCGCCGCTCTATCACCTGGCGCTGGCCGAGGGGCTGACGCAGCCACTCGCGGTCCTGAACCTCGGCGGCGTGGGCAACGTCACCTGGATCGGTCCGCAGGCGCCGCCGATGGCCTTCGACACCGGGCCGGCGAACGCGCTGATCGACGACTGGATGGCCGCCGGCAGCGGCGAACGCTTCGACGCGGACGGGCGGACCGCCGCCAGCGGTCGGGTGGACCGAAGCCGCCTCGACGCCTGGCTCGGTCATTCCTATTTCGGAAGAAAGCCGCCCAAGTCACTGGACCGGAACGGTTTCACTGCGTCCGTCGATGGCATGAGCCTGGCCGATGGCGCCGCCACGCTTGCCGCTTTCACGGTCGAGTCGGTGGCGCTTGCATTGGTTCACATGCCGGCGCCGCCCGTACGCTGGCTGGTCACGGGCGGCGGGCGGCACAACAGGCACATCATGTCGGGACTGGCGCAGCGTCTCGGCGCGCCGGTGGTGCCCGTCGAGGCCGTCGGCTGGAACGGCGATGCGCTGGAGGCCCAGGCCTTCGCCTTTCTGGCGGTGCGCTCCCTGCGCGGCCTGCCGCTCAGCCTGCCCTCGACGACCGGCGTCCCCCGCCCGATGCCGGGGGGACGGCTGGTTCAGCCGCCCGCCTCTGCCTCCGAGCGGCGGCCGTCGACATATCTGCCGACCAGCCCGTCCACCTCGTCGAGTTCGTTCTCGTAGAAGTGCGAGGCGCCTTCGATCTTCTCGTAGTCGATGACGATACCCTTCTGGGACTTCAGCTTGTCCACCAGCTTGCGCACGTCGGGCTCCGGCACCAGGTCATCATCCGTGCCGTGAATGATCAGTCCCGACGAGGGGCAGGGCGCGAGGAAGGAAAAGTCGAACATGTTCGCCGGCGGCGACACGGAGATGAAGCCCTCGACCTCCGGACGGCGCATCAGGAGCTGCATGCCGATCCAGGCGCCGAAGGAGAAGCCTGCGATCCAGCAGGCGCCGGCGTCGGGCTTGATCTGCTGCATCCAGTCCAGCGCGGAGGCCGCGTCGGACAGCTCCCCGACGCCCTGGTCGAATTCGCCCTGGCTGCGGCCGACGCCGCGGAAGTTGAACCGCAGCACGGCGAATCCTCGCGCCTTGAACAGCTGGAACAGATTGTAAACCAGCCGGTTGTTCATGTTGCCGCCATAGAGCGGATGCGGATGCAGGATCAGTGCGATTGGGGCCGTCTCGTCTTCGACGTGATGATATCGGCCTTCAAGTCGCCCGTCGGGTCCGTTGAAGATGACTTCGGGCATGTTGTTCCGGTACAGCTTGAGGGGGTTCCGGCGCGAAGCCGCCAGCGCGCCTTCATATAGAAACATTATGTCTCGCGCCAGTATTTGTAGCCCTTGGCTTTATTGACGTAATCTGGCTGTGAAATATATTCCGCCAGACCGACAGGCACCCGACAAGGGGGAGGTCCGGCATGTGGCGGGCTCTGAAAGACGACATTGCGGCGATCAAGGAACGCGATCCGGCGGCGAAGTCCGCGCTCGAGATCGTGGTCTGCTATCCCAGCTTCCACGCCGTCATGTTTTACCGCATCGCCAATGCGCTCTGGCGGCGGCGGCTCTACTTCGTCGGCCGCTTCATCTCCCAGACCGGCCGTTTCCTTACGGGCATCGAGATTCATCCCGGCGCGAAGATCGGCCGGCGGTTCTTCATCGACCACGGCATGGGCGTCGTGATCGGGGAGACGGCGGAGATCGGCGACAACGTCACGCTCTATCACGACGTCACCCTGGGCGGCGTCGCGCCATCGGTCGATTCCGCCTCGCAGGTAGGACAGAAGCGGCATCCGACGCTGGAGGACGACGTGATCGTGGGCTCCGGCGCGCAGGTGCTGGGTCCGATCACGGTGCGCAAGGGCGCCCGCGTCGGCGCCAACGCAGTGGTGGTCAAGGAAGTGCCCCCGGGCGTGTCTGTGGTGGGCATTCCCGCCGAGATCGTCGGCAAGACCAGGCCGAAGCTGGTCGATGACCCGAAAGATGCGCGCCGCGCCTTCGCCGCCTATGGCATGCCCCTGGAAGGCGTCACCAACCCGGTCGACCAGCGCATGAGCGAGATCCTGGACGAGATGGAGCGGCTTCGCGAACGCGTGACCGAACTGGAAGGGCGTCTTGCCGAGCGCGAACCGAAGGTCAGGGTCGTCTCCGGCGGCGAGGACTGATAAACCCCCGCATATGCGGACCGACTTCCATTATCTGGACTGCAACGCCACCGCGCCGCTTCGCCCCGAAGCGCAGTCGGCGATGGCCTCCGCCATGGCGGTTTCCGGCAATCCTTCCAGTGTCCACGGACCGGGCCGCGCCGCGCGGGCGGTGATCGAGCGCGCCCGGGAGCAGGTCGCGGCGATGGCCGGGGTTCCGGTCGCGGCGGTGCATTTCACGGCGAGCGGCACCGAGGCCAACAACTGGGCGCTGACCTCTTCCGGCCGGACGCCGCTGGCCATGGCGAGTTCCCATGATTCCGTCCTTCGGGCGGTGGAGCGCGCGGGCGGCGGAATCCTCGCGGTCGACGGTCACGGTCTTCTCGACCCGGCGGAGCCTGGCCGGGCGATGGACGCAGCCGGGCGGGCCATCGTCTCGGTCGTGGCGGTGAACAACGAGACCGGCGTGATCCAGCCGCTGGCCGCCATCGCGGAGATATGCCGCGAATGCGGGACGCTCCTCCACATCGACGCCGTGCAGGCGCCGGGCCGGACCGACATGGCCGCAATCGCAGATGCCGGGGATCTGATCAGCCTTTCGGCCCACAAGCTGGGCGGACCGGCGGGCGCCGGCGCGCTGCTGGTGCGCGAGGGTCTGGATCTGGAGCCCCTGATCGTCGGCGGCGGGCAGGAAAAGCGGCGGCGAGCCGGCACCGAGAATCTGATCGGCATCGCCGGTTTCGGCGCGGCCGCCGAGGCCGTGGCGCAGGAAACCGGCGAAGCGGCGCGTCTCGCGGCACTGCGGGACAGGCTCGAACGCAGCTTGAGCGACGTCTGTGAAGGGGCTGAAATCATTGGCCGAAGCGCCGAACGTGCGCCCAACACGACCTGCGTCCGGATGCCCGGCGTGCCGGCGGAGACCCAACTCATGGCGCTCGATCTGGCCGGGGTGGCGGTAAGCGCCGGGGCCGCATGCAGCTCCGGCAAGGTCCAGCCCTCCCACGTGCTCCGGGCGATGGGCTTCGACGAAGAGGCGGCGGGCGAGGCCATCCGGATATCCACCGGCTGGACCACGACGGAGGCCGATATCGACGCCCTGCTGGCTGCCTGGGAAGCGCTCTGGCGGCGGAAGACGGCGGCATGACAACGCCCGTCTATCTGGATCATCACGCCACCACCCCGGTCGATCCGGATGTGCTGCAGGAGATGCTGCCCTGGTTCACCGAACGGCCGGGCAATCCCCATTCGCGTCATCACGAGCATGGCTGGGACGCGGAGGCTGCCGTGGATCTCGCCCGCACCGAGATCGCGCGGCTGCTCAACGCCGCCGACGAGGCGGTCGTCTTCACCAGCGGCGCGACAGAGGCCAACAACTGGGCGCTCAAGGGGGCTGCACGGATTCTGCCCGAAGGTCGGCGGCGCATTCTCGTCTCGGCGATCGAGCATCCCTGCGTGCTGGAAAGCGCGCGAGCCCTGGCGGCGGAGGGCTTCGACGTCACCGAACTGGCTGTCGACGCCGGCGGCGGCGTCGGCCCCGACAAGGTGGCCGCCGAACTGGCGAAGGGCGATGTCGGTCTGGTGTCCGTGATGCTGGCCAACAACGAGATCGGCGCGATCCAGCCCGTCGCCGGCATTGCTCGGCAGTGCCGTGAGGCGGGCGCGTGGATGCACTGCGACGCGGCTCAGGCTGCGGGCCGCATACCGGTCGACTTCGAACGCCTGGGCGTCGACATGCTGAGCCTCACCGCGCACAAGTTCTACGGGCCGAAAGGCATCGGCGCGCTGATCCTGTCGGAGCGGGCCATGGCCGATCTGCCGCCACTGCTCCACGGCGGCGGGCAGCAGGAGGGCCGCCGGTCGGGCACGGTGCCCACGCCGCTGGCGGTGGGCTTCGGCGCGGCGGCGCGCCTGGCGGCCGAAAGCATGGCCGAGGACAGGCGGCGGATCGCGACCCTGCGCAACACGCTCTGGGCGGGGCTCAGGGAAACCACCGAAGGAGTCCACCTCAATGGCGGCGAGGTCATGCGCCTGCCGGGCAACCTCAATTTCCGCATCGATGGCGCCGATGCCGACGACGTCATCCGGGAGGCGCCGGAGATCGCCGTATCGACGGGCTCGGCCTGCTCGTCGGTCTCGTCCGCGCCCTCCCACGTTCTGGCGGCGATCGGATTGACGGAAGCGGAGATCCGTTCCTCGATCAGGATCGGCATCGGCCGGCCGACGACCGAGGCTGACATCGAGATCGCCATCGTCGCGCTGGCGGAGGCGATCCGGAAGGCGAGGACATGATCACGGTTCACTTCATCGACGCGAAGGGCAGGCGGGTGACGGTCGAGGCGAAGCCGGGCGATTCCGTGCTCGATGTGGCGCATGCCAACGACATCGACATCGAAGGAGCCTGCGAGGGCTGCATGGCCTGTTCGACCTGCCACGTCATCGTCCCCGATCCCTGGTTCGACCGCTTGCCCGAGCCGAAGGAGGAGGAGGAGGACATGCTTGATCTCGCCTTCGATCTTCAGGAGACTTCCCGTCTCGGCTGCCAGATCCTGCTGACCGAGGAACTCGACGGCATCGAGTTCCATCTGCCGCGCGCCACGCGCAACCTGCTGATCGGATGAGCCTGTTCCAGCGATTGAAGGCCGCGGCCGGCGACGACTGGCGCGACTATGTCGAGCACGGTTTCGTCCGCGGCATGGCCGACGGCACGCTGCCCGAGCGCGCGTTCCGCCACTATCTGGTTCAGGATTACCTGTTCCTGACCCACTTCGCGCGGGCCTATGCGCTCGCCGTCTACAAGTCCGGGAGCCTGGCCGAGATGCGCGCCGCCGGCGAGGTCATGAACGGCATCCTCGACACCGAGATGAAGCTCCACGTGGACTACTGCGCCGGTTTCGGCATCACGCCCGAGGAAATGGAGCGCGCGCCCGAGGACGTCGCCACCATGGCCTATACCCGCTACGTGCTGGAGGTCGGTCTGCAGGGCGACGTGCTGGACCTGCATGCCGCGCTCAGTCCCTGCGTCATCGGCTATGGCGAGATCGGGCGCAGGCTGGCGGACGATCCGGCGACGAAGCGCGAGGGCAATCCCTATCTCTCCTGGATCGGGATGTATGCTGGGCAGGAATATCAGGAGGTGATGCAGGGCGCGCTGGCGCATCTGGACCGGCTCGGCGAACAGAGGCTGACCGAGGCCCGCTTCGACCGCCTGGCCACCGTGTTCGCCCAGGCGACGCGGCTGGAGAGCGCTTTCTGGCAGATGGGGCTGGACGCGGCCTGATCGAAACAACGGGGAGGGGGAGGGAAGATGCCCTTTGCGAAGATCCGGGATCTGGACATCCATTACGAGCAGGCCGGCGAAGGGCCAGACATGCTGGTCATCAGCGGCACCGGAGGCGATCTGCGCCGCCATCCCAATGCGACGGACAGCCCGCTGACGAAGCGTTTCCGGGTCACCAGCTACGATCAGCGCGGACTTGGGCAGACGACCAAGCCCGAGGACGGCTACACCATGGCCAACTACGCCGAGGACGCCGCGGCGCTGATGGATCATCTGGGTCTCGCGCCCTGTCCGGTGTTGGGCATTTCCTTCGGCGGCATGGTCGCCCAGAACCTGGCGGCGCGGTATCCGCAGAAGATCAGCCGTCTTGCGCTCTACTGCACCTCCCCCGGCGGTGCGGGTGGCGCGTCCTATCCGCTGCACGAGCTGCCCGAGGTCGATCAGGAGACCGCCTTCCGGCGCATGATGAAACTTTCCGACAGCCGGGTGACGGACGACTGGTTCGACACCGACGCTGCCGACGTCCTGCGCAAGCGTGCCGACAAGTCCGAGTTCGCGGGCGAGGAGGGTTTCCTGCGCGGCGCGCGTGGCCAGATCCAGGCCCGCGCCGGGCACGATTGCTGGGAGGCCCTGGCCGGCCTGCCCATGCCGGTCCATCTGGCGGGCGGGCTGCACGACCAGATTGCGCTGCCGGAAACGATGCGGCGCATGGCGGAGCGAATCGCCGAGGCCGAACTGAAGCTCTATGACGGCGGGCACCTGTTCTTCATCGGAGACCCGCAGCCCTACAGGGACCTGATCGAATTCCTCGAGCGGTAGCGCCGTGGTTTCAGGCCGGTATCAGCGTCGCCATCAGCGCGTAGTGATCGGACAGGGGAACATGGCGGCCAGAGGGCAGGGGAACGGCCGGCTCGGTCAGGATATGGGCGGTTTCCACCCGGAGCGACGGCGCCGCGTCCTTCATGAAGATCAGGTCGATGTCGTGCGCGGGCCCGCCCGGCGCGCTGACGGCGATCGGATTGTCCAGCGACCATGTCCGCACGCCGCCGTCGTCATGGGCGTCGGCCGTCTCGCGCAGGTCGCGCCAGCCGCGCGCCGTGGCGACACCATGTCCTGCGGGCTCGCTGGCGAGGCTGAGATTGAAATCGCCGCCGAGCAGCTTCAGGCCACCGCCGCCGCTTTCCAGCAGATCGAGCGCCTGCCCGACTTCCTCGGCCCGCAGGCCGGGAGCCGTGCGCCGGATGCCTTCACGTCCTCTTCCGTCATAGCTGGCGTGCAGGTTGCCCACCCGCGCCGGGCCGAGCGGGGTTTCCACGTCGATGCGCATGGCCCCCTTGCGCGCGACGACGGTCTCGACCCAGTCCAGCGCCCGGAACCGCACCACCGCCAGCCCGCCCGAGGGCCAGTCCCGGCGCACCAGGACGCAAAGCCCCGTGTCCGCACTCCTCTCCGCCGCCGCATGCAGACGGAACCCGCTGACCCCGCCGAGAGCGGCGCGCACGCTGTGGTGATAGGCTTCCTGGATCAACCAGATGTCGATGCCGGGCGCGTTGGCGCTCAGCGCCTCGACAATGCGGGGCAGACGGCGCCCGGCGTGGGCAACCGCGTCCACGAGGGGAACGCCGCCCGCCCGCAGACGGGCAAGACCGATATTGAAAGTGGCGATGCGGAGCATTTATCTCGCTCTGTGCTCGGGTTGCGGCCCGTGGCGGCTGATCCTATATACCGTTGCGACCATAGGGTGGTTTTGAGTCGCTTTTGTCACACCGCCCGCGACAACCTGCAAATCGAACCGTAAGGGGATGCGCGCGGCGCCTGATGGGCCAAGCGCATCGGCCAGAAATGAGAGGCATGAATGTCTAAAGTTATCGGGATCGATCTCGGTACCACGAACTCCTGCGTGGCCGTCATGGAGGGCAAGAACGCCAAGGTGATCGAGAACGTGGAGGGCGCGCGCACCACGCCCTCGATGGTCGCGTTCACCGAGGATGGCGAACGTCTTGTCGGCCAGTCGGCGAAACGGCAGGCGGTGACCAATCCGTCCAATACGCTGTTCGCGATCAAGCGCCTGATCGGCCGTCCGCACGGCGATCCGGTGGTCGCGGAAATGCAGAAGACCGCGCCCTATGACATCGTCAAGGCCGACAGCGGTGACGCCTGGGTCCAGGCGGGGGGCGAGCAGTACGCACCGTCGCAGATTTCCGCCTTCATCCTGCAGAAGATGAAGGAAACCGCCGAATCCTATCTCGGCGAGACGGTCGACAAGGCGGTCATCACCGTCCCGGCCTATTTCAACGATTCCCAGCGTCAGGCCACCAAGGATGCCGGCAAGATCGCCGGCCTGGAGGTTCTGCGCATCATCAACGAGCCGACGGCGGCGGCGCTGGCCTATGGCCTGGACAAGTCCGGCGACGGCAAGACCATCGCGGTCTATGACCTGGGCGGCGGCACCTTCGACATCTCGATCCTCGAGATCGGCGACGGCGTCTTCGAGGTGCGCTCGACGAACGGCGACACCTATCTGGGCGGCGAGGACTTCGACATGGCCCTCGTCAACTACCTGGCCGACGAGTTCAAGAAGGAGAACTCGATCGATCTCAGGAGCGACAAGCTGGCCCTGCAGCGCCTCAAGGAGGCTGCGGAAAAGGCCAAGATCGAGCTGTCGTCCTCGACCCAGACCGACATCAACCTGCCCTACATCACCGCTGACCAGTCGGGGCCGAAGCACCTGACCATGAAGCTCAGCCGGGCCAAGTTCGAAAGCCTGGTCGAAGGACTGGTCAAGCGCACCGTCGGTCCCTGCGGCGCGGCGCTGAAGGATGCGGGCCTGCAGGCCGGCGACATCGACGAGGTCGTCATGGTCGGCGGCATGACCCGCATGCCGAAGGTCATCGAGACGGTGAAGGAGTTCTTCGGGCGGGAGCCGCATCGCGGCGTGAACCCCGACGAGGTCGTGGCGATCGGCGCAGCGATCCAGGCCGGCGTGCTGCAGGGCGATGTCAAGGACGTGCTGCTGCTGGATGTGACCCCGCTGTCGCTGGGCATCGAGACCCTGGGCGGCGTGTTCACCCGGCTGATCGACCGCAACACCACGATCCCGACCAAGAAGTCCCAGGTCTTCTCGACCGCCGAGGACAACCAGTCCGCGGTGACGATCCGGGTCTTCCAGGGCGAGCGCGAGATGGCCGCCGACAACAAGATGCTGGGCCAGTTCGATCTGGTCGGCATCCCGTCGGCGCCCCGTGGCGTGCCGCAGATCGAGGTCACCTTCGACATCGACGCCAACGGCATCGTCAACGTCTCGGCCAAGGACAAGGCGACCAACAAGGAACAGGCGATCCGTATCCAGGCTTCAGGCGGCCTCTCCGACGACGACATCGAGCAGATGGTCAAGGACGCCGAGGCCAACCGTGAGGCGGACGAGAAGCGTCGCAAGGTCGCCGAGGCGCGGAACCAGGGCGAAAGCCTGATCCACGCCACGGAACAGACGCTGTCCGATCTTGGCGACAAGGTCCCGGCCGAAGAGAAGGCCAATGTGGAGAAGGCCGTCGAGGAACTGCGTTCGGCTCTGGAAGGCGACGACGCCGAGGCCATCGAACAGAAGGTCCAGGCGCTCTCCCAGATCTCCATGAAGCTGGGCGAGCAGCTCTACAAGCAGCAGGCCGAAGCCGGTGAATCCGCGCCGGAGGGCGAGGCCGGCGAGAGCGGCCAGTCCGGCAAGGCGGATGACGACATCGTCGACGCGGACTTCGAGGAAGTCGACGACGACGACGACAAGAAGAAGTCGGCCTGACCGACTCCAGACGAAAGGGACGGCCCGCCTCGCGGGCCGTCCCGATTCTGGACCACTGGGAGGGGCTGGCGACTAGATGGCGAAGACGGACTACTACGAGATGCTTGGCGTCGCCCGCGATACCGACGCGAGCGAACTGAAGCGCGCCTACCGCAAGAAGGCGATGCAGTATCACCCGGACCGCAATCCGGGCGATCAGGATGCCGAGCAGAAGTTCAAGGAACTCTCCGAAGCCTATGACGTGCTGCGCGATCCGGAGAAGCGCGCGGCCTATGATCGGTTCGGCCACGCGGCGTTCGAAGGCGGCGGCTTCGGCGGGCAGCAGTCGGGCGCGGACTTCGCGCATTCCTTCTCCGACATCTTCGACGACCTGTTCGGGGAGTTCATGGGCGGCCGCCGCGGTCCGCGGGGCGGTCCGGCCCGCGGCGACGACCTGCGTTACAATCTGGAGATCACGCTGGACGACGCCTTCATCGGCAAGCAGGTGCAGATCACCGTGCCGACGACCGTTGCGTGCGGCAGCTGCGCCGGTTCGGGCGCCAAGCCGGGAACATCCCCGGTACAGTGCACCGCCTGCCAGGGCGCCGGCCGGGTCCGCATGCAGCAGGGCTTCTTCATGATCGAGCGGACCTGCCCGCAGTGCGGCGGCCAGGGCCAGGTCATTTCCGATCCGTGCGACGACTGCTCCGGCCGCGGCGTCATGCACGAAGACAAGACCCTGTCGGTGAACATTCCCGCCGGCGTCGAGGACGGCACGCGGATCCGCCTGACGGCCGAAGGCGCGGCCGGCGCCCGGGGCGGACCGGCCGGCGATCTCTACATCTTCCTTTCGATTGCGCCGCATCCGATCTTCGACCGCGACGGGCGCGATCTGCATTGCCGCGTACCGATCCCCATGACCTCGGCCGCGCTCGGCGGCACGGTGGAGGTGCCGACTATCGACGGGGGCCGGGCCAAGGTGAACATTCCCGCCGGCACCCAGAACGGCCGGCAGTTCCGGCTCAAGGGCAAGGGCATGCCGCAGCTTCGCGGCGGCGTCTTCGGCGACCTCTACATCCAGACCCAGGTCGAGGTGCCGGTGAACCTCACCAAGCGCCAGAAGGAACTGCTGCAGGAGTTCGAGAAGGCCGGCGACGGGCACAGCCAGTCGAACAATCCGGAATCGGAGGGGTTCCTGGGCAAGGTGAAGGAATTCTGGTCGGACCTGACGGACTGACCGGCGCGAGGGAAGGGCCCGGGCAATGAACCGCAACAGCGACATACTCGATCGCCTTCATGCCGTGGCCGAGGAACGGAAGAGTGCCGATCCGTCGGCCTCCTATGTCGCCAAGCTGCACGCGAAGGGTGTCGGCAAGATCGCCCAGAAGGTCGGCGAGGAAGGGGTCGAGACCGCACTCGCCGCCGTCTCGGAAGGACGTGAGAAGGTCGTCGAGGAAAGCGCGGACCTGCTCTTTCACCTCATTGTCCTGTGGTCGCATCTGGGAATCACGCCCGGTGAAGTGCTGGAAGCCCTGGCCGCGCGCGAGGGCGTGTCGGGGCTTGCCGAGAAGGCGGCCCGCGGGGAATAGTCGGGCCGGTTCGCGGATATCGGGAGGGAAGTGGTCGTGGCCTATGACAGGGACAATATCTTCGCGAAGATCCTGCGCGGCGACCTGCCGTGCACGAAGCGCCACGAGACGGAATGGGCCATGGCGTTCGACGACATCGCGCCCAAGACACCGGTCCATGTTCTGGTGGTACCGAAAGGCGAGTATGTCGATTTCAACGATTTCACGGCCAGGGCGACAGCCGAGGAACAGGCCGGTTTCTGGCGGGCCGTCAAGGAGACGGCGGAAATCTGCGGCGTCGGCGAGGAGGGCTTTCGCCTGACCACCAACAACGGCGAGGTCGCCGGGCAGATCGTCTTCCATTTCCACGTCCACATCTTCGGCGGACGGCCGCTGGGCCGCATGGTGCGCGCGAGCGACGGCTGAACGGCGCGTGAATCCGCGTCTCAACCACCTGCTGGTCCTGCCGTTCCTGCTGGGAGCGGCGGCGATCCTGATGCTGCCCGCGGCGGTGATGCCGACGCAGGCCGCCATGGGCGGAGCCCTGGCTCTGGCCGCCGTCGGGTTCTGGGCCACGGGCGCGCTGCCGGAATACGTGACGGCGCTGATCTTCTTCCTCATCGCCATGGTCTTCGGCATCGCCGAGGCGCCCGCGGTCTTTTCCGGCTTCGCCGCCGGCGCCTTCTGGCTGCTGTTCGGCGGCATGATCCTGGGCACGGCGGTCGGTAAGACGGGTCTGGGCGCGCGGCTGGCCCGCTCCATGGCGCGGCGGATGGGGGTCTCCTACACCGGCGTGCTGGTGGGCATCGTCGGCGTCGCGCTCGCGCTGTCCTTCCTCATGCCCTCGGCGACGGGCCGGGCTGTGCTGCTGATTCCGGTCGCCGTCAGTCTGGCAGCCGCCTTCGGGTTCACGCCGGGCAGCCGGGGCGGCAACGGAATTGCCATCGCCGCGGCGCTCGGCGCGGTCATACCCGGCTTCGGCATCCTGCCTGCCAACGTGCCGAACCTCGTGCTCGCCGGTGCGGCCGATACGATCCACGGTCTGAAGCTGAACTATGGCGAGTTCCTGCTGCTGCATTTCCCGGTGCTCGGGCTCTGCAAGGCGATCGCCATCGTGGTCGTCGTGCGGGCGCTGTTCCCCGACCGCATGCCGGCCGATCCGGCGGCGGACGCGGAACTCGGACCCGCCAGCCGCGAGGAATGGCGGCTCGCGCTGATCCTTGCCGGGGCGCTGGCGCTCTGGGCGACGGACTTCGCCCATGGCGTCTCGCCGGCCTGGGTGGCGCTGGGCGGCGGCGTGCTGTGCCTGCTGCCGCGAATCGGCATGATCCCCACCGAGAAGCTGGGGGAGGCCGTGCAGATCCGACCGCTTATCTACATCGCCGGCGTTCTCTCGCTGGGCGCGGTCGTGACCTCCACGGGCTTCGCCGACCGGATGGCCGCCGCCTTCCTCACGGTGGCCGGCCTGACCCCTGGCGCGGGCGCGGCGAACATCGCCACGCTGACCGGCGCGCAGATACTCACCAGCTTCCTGGGCACGGCGCCGACCGTGCCGGCGGTCTGGACGCCACTGGCCGACGAACTGGCCGGCGCCACGGGGCTGCCGGTCCGGACCGTGCTGATGACCCAGGTGCTGGCCTATTCGACCGTCATCCTGCCCTACCAGGTGCCGCCGGTCGTGGTGGCGCTGCAGCTCGCCGGCGTGCCGATGGCGAAGGCCGTACGCGCGGTGCTGGCGCTGGCGGCGGTGACGCTGCTGGTGCTGCTGCCGCTGGACCTGCTGTGGTGGGAAGTGCTGGGATTGCCGGATGGCTGAGCCGGTCGTGCATCTGCTGAAACTCTGCGTCGGCGTCGAGAGCGTGGAACAGCTCGAGGTCTTTCAGAAGGCGCGGCTGGCGCGCGGCGAGACACTGCGCCACCTCACCCGGAACCGGCCGCGGCGCGACGCGGAGGTGCTGGCAGGCGGCTCCATCTACTGGATCATCGCGGGCGCCATCCGGGTACGGCAGCGTATTGTCGGACTGGAGAGGGTCGAGACGGACGAGGGCGCGAAGTGCGGCCTCGTCTTCGATCCGCAACTGATCCGCACGGAGCCATGGGCGCGGCGACCGCATCAGGGCTGGCGCTATCTGGAGGCGAAGGACGCGCCACCCGACCTCGCCGCCGGTTCCGGGGCCGACGATCTGCCGCCCGAACTCAGGGCGAAGCTGCGGGAAATCGGAGTCGGCTAGGCCGCCAGGAGGCGTGCCTTTTCGCGCGCTTTCGAGATGATCTCGCGCGCCATGCGGTCGGCCATGCGGTGCGTGGCGACGTCCTCGGCCTCGGCCCGGGCGAACAGATCGGCCAGGGTGTCGCCGATGGTCGCGACATGACGCATGGCGGTCTCCCGGTCGTAGTCCGGGCCTTCATGGGTGATGTTGATGACCCCGCCGGCGTTGATGACATAGTCCGGCGCGTAGAGCACGCCGCGCTCGGCCAGCATGTCGCCGTGGCGGTCCTCGGCGAGCTGGTTGTTGGCGGAGCCGGCCACGATTCTGGCCTTCAGCACCGGAATGGTCCGGTCGTTGAGGCCGGCGCCCAGGGCGCATGGTGCGAAGACATCCGCCTCCACGGCATGGATGCGGTCCGCGGCAACGGCCTCGGCGCCGAACGCCTTCGTGGCGCGTTCGCAGACCCCGTCGCGGATGTCGGCGACGAGCAGCTTCGCGCCCGCCTCGTGCAGCTGACGGCAGAGATCCCAGCCGACATGGCCGAGACCCTGCACCGCGACCCGCACGCCGGCGAGGCTGTCATTCCCGCGGCAATGCTTCAGCGCGGCGCGGATGCCGACGAAGACGCCATGGGCCGTTGCCGGGGAGGGATCGCCCGACAGGCCGGCAAGACCCGCGACATGGCGCGTGGTCTCGCGGACATGGGCCATGTCGTCCGGTGACGTGCCCACGTCCTCGGCGATGATGTAGCTGCCGCCCAGCTTCTCGACGAAACGGCCCATCGCCCGGAACAATCCGGGCGAACGCAGCTTCGCCGGATCGCCGATGATCACCGACTTGCCGCCGCCGCGGCCGGTGCCCGCCAGGGCCGCCTTGTAGGTCATGCCGCGGGAAAGGCGCAGAACGTCCGCCACGGCCTCGTCTTCGCTGGCGTAGGGCCAGAAACGGCAACCGCCCAGACCCGCGCCGAGCGTGGTGTCGTGGACCGCAATGATCGCGTTCAGCCCCGTTTCCGCATCCCGGCAGAAGACCACTTCCTCATGGTCGTCAAAGTGTTCCGAACCGAAGACCGACATGGTGACCTCGCGTAAGATCGCTGGTTTCTGGTTCCCGAATTCAGCACAACAGGGTTAATTTTCAACTCACGCGACGGAGAGTCCCAAACAAAGCACGAATGCTTTCGCGTCCGGCGCCAAATGGACCCGGCGGTTACTTGCAGCGGTCGCCGTGCGAAATCTTGTTGCGCAGATGTCGCGCTGCCGCATGGCGGAAATTCGCCGGTTTCGTCACGCGTGGATGGTCCGATTACACGCCGGGAGAATCTTCGAGCGTCTGCAGCAGCCACTTGTTCGCCGTTCCGGACGCTTCGTAGAACAGCCAATGCCCGGCGCCCGGCACCACCTGGAAATCCATGTCCGGGTCGAAGCGGCGCAGCGCCGCCATCTGTCCGGCAAGGCGTTCCGGATCGGAGAAGGCGTCCGCGCCGCCCCAGATGCCCGACAGGCGCGCCCGGACCCGGGGCAGGGCGTCCAGCAGCGCCGTCGTGTCGGGGATCTTGCCGCAGCGGACGCGGGCGGCGGCGATGTTCTCACGCTGGATGCGGACCGCCAGATCGTCCACGCACGCGGGGTCGGCGATCATCAGCCGGCCCAGATTGTGGCGGTGGACGGCGTCGATCTCGGCTTCCGACATGCCTTCGCGCACACCCTTCAGATCGACGCCGGGCGACGGTCCGCTCCGCATGCCGAAGCCGCCCGGTCCGCTGAGAAGCAGCCGGCCGACACGGGCGCCCAGCATCGCCGCCAGATGCCCGGCGACGATGCCGCCATAGGAGAAGCCGACGATATCCAGTTCGGCGTCCGGCCCGAGCAGTTCATCGACGCCCGCCGCCAGCGGCGGCGCCAGGCGGTCCGGCAGATGCGGTTCGGGCGGCGTGTCCGAGCGTCCGTAGCCCGGCATGTCGGCGGCCAGAACGCGGAACCGTGCCGAAAGCGCCTCGATGTTGTGGACGAAATGCGTCCACGATCCGAAATCGCCGTGCAGCAGGACCACGGGACGGCCCTCGCCGAAGCACCGCCAGGCCGTCCGCAGGCCCCGCCATTCGGTCTCCCGATAGTCGGCGGCGGCCTCCAGCCGCTCGACCATATTCCTTGCCGTCTCGTCCATTGTTCTCCTCCCCAGGAACGCTCTCGAGTCCTAGGCCAATGGGCGCCGGTCCGCCAATCCGATTCCTGAGCCGGTCACGGAAACCGTCACGGCCTTGTGTGTCGCCGGTGTTCCGCGCCTCTCGCTAGCATCGCCCGACGCACAGGGGAGGCACGCATGCGCTGGATCATCGCCGTCCTGCTGATGGCCGGGTCGTTCGCCCAGGCGGCGGCCCAGACGGACGAGCAGTACATCCGCTACTGGCAGTCCGAATGGCCCGACACCGACTTCTCGAAACGGTCGGTCGATTTCGACGAGATCAAGTCGGGCGGTCCCTCGAAGGACGGCATTCCACCGATCGACGAACCGGAATTCCGCCCGGTCGGAGAGATCGAGGGGCTGGAGGACGCGCAGCCCGTGATGGGCCTGATCGTCGACGGCGAGGCGAAAGCCTATCCTCTCTCGGTCCTGATGTGGCATGAGATCGTCAATGACGAGATCGCCGGCGTCCCCGTCGCCGTGACCTTCTGCCCGCTGTGCAACGCCGCCATCGTCTTCGACCGGCGGCTGGGCGAGCGGGTGCTGGATTTCGGCACCACAGGCAAGTTGCGCAATTCCGACCTTGTGATGTGGGACCGCCAGACCGAAAGCTGGTGGCAGCAGTTCCTGGGGGAGGCGATCGTCGGCGAACTGACCGGCGCGCGGCTGGAGGTCATCCCCTCGCGGGTCGAATCCTTCGCCCGCTTCCGCGAACGCGCGCCCGGCGGCCAGGTCCTGGTGCCCGGCGGCCGCTACCGCCGGAACTATGGCCAGAACCCGTATGTCGGCTACGACACGCTGGGCCAGCCCTGGTTCTGGCAGGGCGAGATGCCCGACGGCGTACCGCCGCTCATGCGGGTCGTGTCCCTGGGGGAACGCGGGGCCTGGACGCTGGAACTGGTGCGGACGAAGGGCGAGGTGCGGCTGGACGACGGCACGGTCATCCGCTGGACGCCGGGGCAGTTCTCCGCCCTCGACGCCAATGTCATCGCCGAAAGCCGCGACGTGGGCAATGTGACGGTCATCCGGGACGGCGCCGACGTCGCCCATGGCGTCGATTTCGCGTTCGCCTATCACGCCTTTTATCCGGACGCGCCGATCCGTCATCTGGCGGATTGAAGCCCGGACGCATAGAAGGAGAGGGTGTCGTTTCTGGAGGGATTCGCGTCACCCATGTCCGCATCCGCACATGCCATCGTCGTCGGCAACGAGAAGGGCGGTACTGGCAAGTCCACCACCGCCATGCACATCATCGTTTCCCTGCTCAAGGCCGGCCACACCGTCGGCGCGGTCGATCTCGATGCGCGGCAGGGCACGCTCAGCCGTTATTTCGCCAACCGCCGGGGCACGGCCGCACGGCTCGCGCTCGACCTGGAAATGCCGCGCTTCGAGGTCGTGGAGAGCACGGATGACGGTGCGGCCGACCGGGAGCGGTTGCTCGGCGTGCTGGGCGAACTGGCCCCGGCCAGCGACTACGTGGTCATCGACTGCCCCGGCCATGACACGCCGCTCAGCCGCCTGGCCCACAATTTCGCCGACACGCTGGTCACCCCGCTGAACGACAGTTTCGTCGACCTCGACAACCTGGCCGACGTCGACCCGCAGAGCTTCGAGATCCGCCGGCCCAGCCGCTACGCCGAGACGGTCTGGGAGGAGCGCAAGCGCCGCATGCTGCGCGACCGCGGTTCCGTCGACTGGGTGGTGCTGCGCAACCGGCTGAGCCAGCTCGACGCCCGCAACAAGCGCCGTGTGGGTGACGTGCTCGACCGCCTGGCCAGCCGCGTCGGCTATCGCGTCGCGCCCGGCCTGTCGGAGCGGGTGATCTACCGGGAACTCTTCCTGGACGGACTCACCTTGCTGGACGTCATGGAGAGCGATTCCGGCGTCGACGTGACCATGTCCCACGTCGCGGCCAGACAGGAGTTGCGGGCGCTGATGGACGCCCTTCAGCTTCCTGGCGGGACACGCGCGGTGGACGCCGCCTGAAAGCGGCAAATTTGCCCCGCACGGCTTGCCCCGCGCGCTCATTCGGGCTATGTAAAGAAAGTATCTATCTAACTGATTCCCTGACGTTTCGTGATGGTCACGATGACGTTGCGGCAGGCGCCGGAAAGGCGTCTCCCGCGCATGATCCGGACAGGGACGGAGACGCATCCAATTGGCCGATAACGACGAGACCCCACCGGCTCCGCCGGAGCCGCCGACCGACATTTCTCCGATCTCCATCGAAGACGAGATGCGCCAGTCCTATCTGGACTACGCCATGAGCGTGATCGTCAGCCGCGCGCTGCCCGACGTGCGCGACGGACTGAAGCCGGTGCACCGGCGCATCCTGTTCTCGATGAACGAGAACGGCTACACCTCCGACAAGCCGTACCGGAAGTCGGCCCGCGTCGTCGGCGACGTCATGGGCAAGTACCATCCGCACGGCGACAGCGCGATCTACGACGCCATGGTCCGCATGGCGCAGGACTTCTCCATGCGTCTGCCGCTGCTGGACGGGCAGGGCAATTTCGGCTCCATGGACAACGATCCGCCGGCGGCCATGCGCTACACCGAGATCCGCCTCGACAAGGCGGGCGAGGCGATGCTGGAGGACATCGACCTCGACACGGTGGACTTCACCGAGAACTACGACAACACCACCGAGGAACCGTCCGTCCTGCCGGCGCGTATCCCGAACCTGCTGGTCAACGGGGCCGGCGGCATCGCCGTCGGCATGGCCACCAACATCCCGCCGCACAACCTGGGCGAAGTCATCGACGCCTGTCTGGCGCTGGCGGAGAACCCGGCGCTGACCGCCGAGGACCTGCTGCAGTACGTCCAGGGCCCCGATTTTCCGACCGGCGGCATCATTCTCGGCCGGGCCGGCCTCCGCGCCGCCCTGCTGACGGGCAAGGGCTCCGTCATCGTGCGCGGCAAGGTCGAAATCGAGGAGATCCGCAAGGACCGCTACGCCATCGTCGCCACGGAGATCCCCTATCAGGTCAACAAGGCGGCCATGCTGATCCGCATTTCCGAGGCGGTGAAGGCCAAACGTATCGAGGGCATCGCGGAACTGCGCGACGAATCCGACCGCGACGGCGTGCGCGTGGTGGTCGAGCTGAAACGCGACGCGACGCCCGAAGTGGTGCTCAATCAGCTCTACCGCTTCTCCCCGCTGCAATCGAGCTTCGCCGTCAACAGCCTGGCGCTGCGGGGCGGACGGCCCGAGGTGATGAACCTGCGCGACATGATCGACGCATTCGTCCAGTTCCGTCAGCAAGTCATAACCCGGCGGACGCGTCATCTGCTGGGCAAGGCCCGCGACCGCGCTCACGTGCTGGTGGGCCTGGCCATCGCGGTCGCCAATATCGACGAGATGATCCGCATCATCCGCGCCGCGCCCGATCCGGCGACTGCCCGGGCGGAGATCATGGGCAGGGACTGGCCGGCCGAGGACGTGCGCGCCCTGGTCGAACTGATCGACGACCCGACCCACAAGGTGGTCGAGGGCCGCTACCGTCTTTCCGAAGGCCAGGCGCGCGCCATCCTGGACCTGCGCCTGCATCGCCTCACCGCACTGGGCAAGGACGAGATCGGCAGCGAACTGGAAGGTCTGGGCGAGAAGATCGCCGACTATCTCGACATCCTGTCCAGCCGGCCGAGGCTGATGGATATCCTGCGCGCCGAGCTGCTCGAAACCCGCGAACGGTTCGCCAACGACCGGCGCACGGCGATCGAGGATCTGGAATTCGAGCAGGACGACGAAGCGCTCATCCAGCGCGAGGACATGGTCGTCACCGTCAGCCACAAGGGCTACATCAAGCGCGTGCCGCTCTCCACCTACCGGGTGCAGCGGCGCGGCGGCAAGGGCCGTGCGGGCATGTCGACGCGCGACGAGGATTTCGTCGCCAAGGTCTACGTGGTCAACACCCACACGCCGGTGCTGTTCTTCTCGTCGGCCGGCAAGGTCTACAAGATGAAGGCCTACCGCATCCCCATGGCTCAGCCCAATGCGCGGGGCCGGGCGATGCAGAACCTGCTGCCGCTGGAGCAGGGCGAGGTGATCCAGACGCTGCTGCCGCTGCCCGAGGAAGAGGAAAGCTGGGAGAACTACCAGCTGATGTTCGCCACGCGCTCGGGCAATGTCCGGCGCAACCTGCTGTCCGACTTCGCCAACGTGATGTCGAACGGCAAGATCGCGATGAAGCTCGATCCGGGCGACTACATCGTCAACGTGCGGCTCTGCACCGAGGACGAGGACGTCCTGGTGGCGATGGCCGGCGGCAAGTGCATTCGTTTCCGCGTCGGCGACGTCCGCGTCTTCAAGGGCCGCGACTCCACCGGCGTGCGCGGCGTGCGGCTGGCCCGGGGCGACCGGGTGATCTCCATGAGCATCCTGCGGCACGTCGACACCAGCACACCGGAGGCCAGGGCCTATCTGAAACACGCCAATATGCTCAGACGCGGTCAGAACATCGAGCCGGAAGCACCTGATCTGCCAGTGGAAAGCGATGAGGAAGAAGTCTCGCTGGATTCCGGGCGTCTGGCCGAGCTCGGCGCCGCCGAGCAGTTCATCGTCTCGATCACCGAGAACGGTTACGGCAAACGCAGCTCCGCCTACGAGTACCGTGTCACCAATCGGGGCGGGCAGGGCATTGTCAACATCGTCACGGGCGAGCGCAATGGCGAGGTGGTGACCTCCGGACCGGTCGAGGACAGCGATCAGCTCATGCTGGTGACCAATGGCGGCAAGCTGATCCGTATCCGGGTTGACGAAATCAGGATCGCCGGGCGGAATACCCAGGGCGTGACGCTGCTCGACGTCGGCGAGGGGGAACGCGTCGTTTCTGTCACCCGCCTGTCGGACGAGGATGCCGACGGCGACAACGAGGATGAGGACGGCGATGCAGAAGGCGGGGAGGACGCCTGATCGCCGGCGCTCTTGGGGAGGGGCAAACCAGCATGAACCGTGAAATCGTCGGGCTCTATCCCGGCACATTCGATCCGATACATCTCGGCCATTTCGACATCATCCGGCGCGCCGCGCGGCTGATGGACCGGCTGGTAATCGGCGTCGCCATCAACGCCGGCAAGGGACCGCTCTTCACGCTGGAGGAGCGTGTCGAGATGGTCGAACAGGAAGTCGCCGGTTTCGAGGGCCAGGTCGAGGTGCGGCCCTTCGAGGGGCTGCTGATGCATTTCGCCGAGGAGGTCGGCGCCCGCGCCATCATCCGCGGCCTGCGCGCCGTCTCGGACTTCGAATACGAAATGCAGATGGTCGGCATGAACCTCAGGCTGAACGCCGACATCGAGACGGTCTTCCTGATGGCTTCCGACAGCCACCAGTTCATCGCATCCAAGCTGATCAAGGAGATCGGCACGCTGGGCGGCGACGTGAAGCCGTTCCTTTCGCCCGCCGTGGCCAAACGGCTCTCGAACAAGATCGAAAGCCGCTAGAGGAGGCGGGACGGGAAGCATTTGAAAGTCGACCTCTTCGATTTCGATCTCCCGTCCGATCGCATCGCCCTGCGCCCTGCCGAGCCGCGCGAGAGCGCGCGCCTGCTGGAGGTGCGCGCGGCGGGTCTCGGGCATTTCCGCATCGCGGATCTGCCCGGTCTGCTGCGCCCCGGCGACATGCTGGTGGTCAACGACACACGCGTGATTCCGGCGCGGCTGAAAGGCCGCCGCGGCGAAGCGAAGGTCGAGGCGACGCTGCACATGCGGATCGACGGGCGCACCTGGGCCGCCTTTGCCCGCCCGGCGAAGCGGCTTCGTCCCGGCGACCGGATCGAATTCGGCGGCGCCCTGTCCGCCGAGGTGGTGGAGAGGCGCGACGGCGGGGAGGTGGTGCTGCGCTTCGACCGGGCCGACGACGCCCTGTTTCAGGCGCTGCACGCCGCCGGTGAGATGCCGCTGCCGCCCTATATCGCCTCGAAGCGCCCGGTGGATGTCCGGGATTTCTCCGATTACCAGACCGTCATGGCCGACAGGCCGGGCGCCGTCGCCGCCCCGACCGCCGGCCTGCACCTGACCGAGGCCCTGTTCACGGAACTGGCCGCGCGGGACATTGCCGTCCACCGGCTGACCCTGCATGTCGGGGCGGGCACCTTTCTGCCGGTGAAGGCCGACGATACCGCCGATCACCGCATGCACGCGGAGGTCGGGGAGATCGCCGCCACAACGGCCGAGGCGCTGAACCGGGGCCGCGCCGCCGGCGGACGCATCGTCGCCGTCGGCACGACGTCGCTCCGGCTGCTGGAGAGCGCGGTCGATGCGGCCGGCGACATCCGGGCCTTTTCAGGGGCGACGGACATCTTTATCACCCCCGGGCACCGATTCCGGACCGCCGACATGCTGCTGACCAATTTCCACCTGCCGCGTTCGACGCTCTTCATGCTGGTTTCGGCCTTCTCGGGCCTCGAACGCATGAAGGCGGCCTATGCCGAAGCAATCGAGCGGGACTACCGTTTCTATTCATACGGCGACGCCTGCCTGCTGCACCGGGTCGAGCCATGAGCGCCTTCGGCTTCCGCCTGGAGGCGCAGGATGGCCGGGCCCGGGCGGGCCGGCTGGAGACCGCCCACGGTCCCGTCGAGACGCCGGTCTTCATGCCGGTCGGTACGGCGGGGACGGTCAAGGCGATGCTGCCCGAATCGGTGAAGGCGACCGGCGCGTCCATTATCCTGGGCAACACCTACCATCTGATGCTCCGGCCGGGCGCGGAGCGGGTCGCCGCGCTGGGCGGTCTGCACCGCTTCATGAACTGGCCCGGACCGATCCTGACGGACTCGGGCGGCTTCCAGGTCATGTCGCTGGCGGGGCTGCGCAAGCTGGACGAGGACGGCGTGACCTTCGCCAGCCATATCGATGGCGCGAAAGTCCGCCTCACGCCGGAGGGCTCGACCGAAATCCAGGATCTGCTGGACGCCACGATCACCATGGCCTTCGACGAGTGCACCGAGTACCCGGCAAGCCACGAGGCGGCCGCCCGGTCCATGCGCCTGTCCATGCGCTGGGCCGAGCGCTGCCGCACGGCCTTCCGCCGCCGCGAGGGCTACGGACAGTTCGGCATCGTCCAGGGCGGCACATTCGAGGATCTGCGCGGGGAATCGGTCGAGGCGCTCACCGCGATCGACTTCGAGGGTTACGCCATCGGCGGCCTGGCGGTGGGCGAGGGGCAGCCGGAAATGTTTCGGGTGCTGGACTTCACCGCGCCGGCGCTTCCCGCCGATCGGCCACGCTATCTCATGGGCGTCGGCAAGCCGGACGACCTGGTCGGCGGCGTCGAACGCGGCGTCGACATGTTCGATTGCGTCGCACCGACACGCTCGGGCCGGAACGGACAGGCCTTCACCCGCCGCGGCACGGTCAACATCCGCAACAGCCGCCATCGCGACGATCCGCGCCCGCTAGACGAGGCCTGCGGCTGCCCGGCCTGCCGCGACTACAGCCGCGCCTATCTGCATCACCTGGTGAAGGCGAAGGAGATCCTCGCCGCCATGCTGCTGACCTGGCACAACCTGCATTACTATCAGGAACTGATGCGCGGGATGAGGGCGGCGATCCTCGCCGGCGCGTTCGCGGATTTCGCCGCGGCGTTCCGCCGCGAACTGGCGCAGGGCGACATCGCGCCGCTCTGACCGCGGCCGCGTCTTGACCGCCGGCGGACCGCGGCCTAGGTTCCGCGCCGCTGTCCGGCGCGCCGCACAGCCCCGGTGGGCCCGTAGCTCAGTTGGTAGAGCAGCTGACTTTTAATCAGCGGGTCACAGGTTCGAATCCTGTCGGGCTCACCAATATTCCCTTCCTTCTGTTCGGGCCCGCGGCATCGACCCGGGGGTCGACATTCGCGCGCCAGTTCCCAAATGCCCCGGATCGCGGCGGCGCCAGGTCGCCAGTCCACCGCCTGCATCGCATGGAGGAGCGCGTGTCGATCGTCCGCAGCGCACCGGGCCGGCTGTTCGCCATGGCCATCGTGTTCGTCTGCGCGCTGCCGCTGGCGGCCCAGGAACCGGAGCCGACCGTCTTCGAAGCCCAGCGGCTCAATGCGGGCCTCGGCGCGCCGCCTGAGGATTTCGTGCGCGAGACGCCCCGGGGCACGCTCGAAACCTTTCTCGATCTCGCCGACCGCCGCATGTTCGGCGCGGCCGCTCACGCCCTGAACCTGAACGGCGTCGAAGCGGACCGTCAGCGCCGGCGCGGCGCCGAGCTGGCGCGCATGCTCTACGAAGTGATCGAGCGGCGCGTCGTGATCGACTGGCAGGACGTGCCGACCCGGCCGGACGGTCTGGACGAAAGCCTGTCGACCGACCATCCCTTCGCCGGCAAGCAGCGCCGGAGCATCAGGCTCGGTTCGCTCATGCTCGACAACCGTTCGGTTCCCATCCGTCTGAACCGGATCGGGCCGGCCGATACCGAACCGGTCTGGGTATTCAGCCGCAAGACCGTCGGGATGGTTCCGCAGTTGAACGCCGCCTTCGGGCCCACCTGGTTCGAACGCAGCCTGCCGGCGCCGCTCAGGGAGTCGGTGACGGCCAGCGTCCGCGCGTGGGAACTGATCGCCCTGCCGGTCCTGTTCCTGGCTTCCCTGGCGGCGGTGATGGTCCTGCGGGCGGTGATCGGGCGGACGAGCGCGAATTCGCATATCGGATGGATCAGCCGCGCTTCGGACGAGGCGCGCACGCCGCTTGCGATCGGTCTCGTCAGCGTGGCGCTGCTGATCGGGGTCGACTGGGCGCTGTCATTCTCGAGCGCCGTGACCCTGTTCCTCTATCCGTTGCTCTGGGCCCTGGTGATCTTCAGCCTGACCCTTGCCGTAGTCAGGACGATCGACGCCACGCTGGAGGTGGTGACGGAGCGATATGTCGGCGAAATCGACGGCACGGACGATTCCGCGCGGCGGCATCTGTACACCAATGTCTACGGCCTGCGCCGTTTCGTGCTGCTGGTCGCCTTCGTCCTCGGTTCGGTCCTGCTGCTTCACAAACTGCAGCTCTTCGAGAGCTTCGGCATGTCGCTGCTGGCGTCCGCGGGCGTGGCGACCGTCATTCTGGGCATTGCCGGGCAGAGCATTCTCGGCAACATCCTGGCGAGCCTGCAGGTCGCCATCGCCAAACCCATCCGCATCGGCGACAGCGTGCTCTACGAGGATCGCTGGTCGCACGTCGAATCGATCTTCTACACCTATATCGTGCTGAAAACCTGGGACGAGCGGCGGCTGATCGTGCCGGTGAAATACTTCCTGTCGCGGCCCTTCGAGAACTGGACGATGATCGATTCCACCACCGTGCGCAGCTTTGCGATCGAACTCGATCAGGCGGCGCGGCCGGCCGACCTGCGCGACGTGTTCGAGAAACTGGTCGCCCGGGACGAGGACGCCATGGAGGACGGGTTGCTGCTCGTCGCGGTCGAGGGGCAGACCGAGCATGCGCAGACCGTCAACTTCTACGCGACCGCGGCCAATCCGTCGGATGCCTGGATGATGGAGGTCCGGCTGGCCGAACGCATGGGGGACTGGATACGCGAGAACCATCCCGAATGGTGGCCGCGCGTGCGCCTGGAGCGGCCCGGCCGGGCCGGCCGGCTCGAGTCCCGGATCATCGACGCGAACGAGGCGGGGTGATCCGCCGGCCCGGTTCGGGAACCGGTTCAGCAGGCGTAGGTGGGGAACTGCTCCAGCGCCGACTCGTCGCGGATGCGGACCAGCGCGCGCCCCGCTGCGATCTCCACGGCGTCGCCGGGCAACGCTGCCTTGCGTCCGCCCAGGCCGAAGACCGGCCCCTCGGTTTCCAGTACCCAGGTCAGCGGCTCGCCATCCTCATTGGTCACGTTCGCGATCACCTTGCCCAGAACATCGCCGCCGGCGCTGAACGCGTCGTACTGCCGCTCAAGGGGCTCGGCGCATTGCTGCTGGGCGGCGGCGCCGCCCGCGGGCGGCAGGACGAACAGGCTGGCGACGGCGATCGCCGCAGCGGACACGAACGCAGGACGCATGGCATGGCTCTCCATTCTGTTGAGAATCGAAACGTCGATCTGGTCGGAATATCAGGCCGCCCCCATATGGTCATGGATGAGCAGCACGGCGCCGGCGACGACGCCCAGGCCCGCGATGGCGAGGCAGATCAGGCCGGGGACGCGAAACCACGTCCAGCGCATCCCGGCGCCGCCGTCAGGGCGGCTCCGGCCGCGGACACGGTCGGCACTCCGGAGCAGGACATAACCGGCCAGGCCGCCAGCGATGATGGCGACGACGAGCCAGTGCCAGAAGGAGAACGGGCCCATGTTCGACCTCCGCGATCGCGCGGACCCGGCTGCGGTCGGCGCCGGGTCCGCAAGACATTTTCTAGATGTGGCCGCCGCTCCGGAATGCAAGCGCCTGACGCTCGTGCCGGGCCAGCCGGAACGGCCATACGCGGCTCACATGCCACCCCCTCCGAAGGAAATATCGTGGCGAGAGTGTATTTGAAGTATCATTCAACCGGCGTGAGAGCATCATCGCCCAGAAAGGCGTGCCGGCCGGGCCCCGACCGGGCAGGTTCCAAGGACCGGGGACGAACGCCATGAACTTCAGCCTGGCAAACGATTTCCGACACGCGCTGGACCGCGGCGAACTTTCGCCGGTTTTCCAGCCGGTGCGCCGCCTGAGCGATGGCGTCATTGCCGGGGCCGAGGCGCTGATGCGCTGGACCCATGCCGAGCATGGCCGCATCGAACCGGCGGAGTTCATCCCCGTCAGCGAACGGACCGGATCGATCCATGCACCGGGCGCCTGGATGCTGGAACAGGCACTCGACTCGTTGGCGGCGTGGCAACGAACTGGTGCCGGAAGGTCGATGTTCGTGGCTGTGAACCTGTCGGTGATCCAGCTGTCAAAGTCCGATATCGTCGCCCAGTGCGCCGGGGTGCTGAACGCCCATGGGATCGCGCCCGAATGCCTCCATCTGGAAGTGACGGAAACCGCGCCGCTGGATCATCCGGCGGCGGAAGAAGGCATTCGCGCCCTTGGCGCAGCCGGATTTCGCCTCGCGATGGACGATTTCGGGGCCGGGTTCAGCTCCTTCACCCATCTCCACAGGCTGCCCTTCGACACACTGAAGATCGACAGGTCGTTCATCAGCGGACTGCGCGACAACGCTCGCTCGCGGGCGATCGTCGCCAACGCCGTACGTCTGGCGCACGACCTTGACATGACCGTCGTGGCCGAGGGCGTCGAGACAGAGCAGCAGCGCGCGTTCCTGCAGGAAGCCGGTTGTGATCTCGCTCAGGGCTTCCTGCTCGGCAGGCCGGCGACGGCAGCGGCTCTCTCCCGTGAACTGGGCGGTTAGACAGCCGCCGGCGGCGGTCAGACGCAGCGCCCGCCATCGACCTCGATGCAGGTTCCGGTGATGAAGACCGCATCGTCGGAGGCGAGGAAAAGGCAGGCATTGGCGATGTCGAGCGGCGTGCTCATCCGCCCCAGCGGCACCGTCGACACGAACTTTTCCCTGATCTCCGGCGTGTCCTCGCCGCCCATGAACTCGGCCGCCATGCCCGTGTCGCCGATCACCGGATGAATGGCGTTGACCCGGATCTTCATCGGCACAAGTTCCAGCGCCATGGACTTGGCGATGACCGTCGCCGCGCCCTTGGAACCGTTGTACCAGGTGAGGCCGGGGCGGGGGCGGACCGCGGCGGTCGACGACGTGACGATGATCGAGCCGCCATTCGCCTTCATCAGGTCCAGGCCGTGCCGGGCCGCGTGGTAGAGGCTCTTCACGTTGACGGCGTAGATCCGGTCGAAGGTCGCCTCGTCGATCTCCCACATCGGCCGGTTGCGCTGTGGCACGCCGGCATTGCAGACGAGGCAGTCAAGGCGGCCGTCGAAGATCGCGTCCGCGCGCTCGAACAGCCTGCGCACGCTGTCGCCGTCCGCAACGTCCGCAACGACCGCTTCCGCAGCGGGTCCGATCGCGTCCGCCACCCGGCCGGCGGCCTCGGCGTCGATATCGACCACCAGCACGCGCGCGCCTTCCTCGGCGAAGCGCCGCGCGATACCTTCGCCGAACCCCGAACCCGCGCCGGTGACCAGCGCGGTCTTGCCTTCCAGCCGCATGTCTTCCTCCCGTTGTCGCTGTCGTGGTCCCAGCTTAGCGGCGATGCGACCGCATGCCACGCGGAACCCTGCGGAGAGGCGGCGTAATCGTTTCCGTATGCAACGCCATCACATCTTCGCACTCATCGTGCTGGTGATCGCCGCCGTCATCGGCATCTCCGCCATCATCGTCTGGCAGAGCCGGAGCGGAGAGCGCGTCGCCGGGGCCGTCAACGTCACGAAGGGCGTCGAGATCGGCGGGCCCTTCACCATGACCGACCACCGCGGCCGCGAGGTCACGGAAGCGATGCTGCAGGGCCGTCATGCGCTGATCTATTTCGGCTACACCTTCTGCCCGGACGTCTGCCCCACCGAACTTCAGGACATGGCCGTGGCCCTCGACCTGGCCGGCGAAGCCGGTGAGAAGGTTCTGCCGGTCTTCGTCACCATCGACCCCGCCCGCGACGGCCAGCAGGAGATGGCGGCCTATGTGGAGGCCTTCCATCCGCGCATGGTCGGTCTGCGGGGCACCGACGAACAGACCGCGGCCATGGCCAGGGCCTACCGGGTCTTCTACGCGCCGGTGAACAGGGACGACGAATACTACCTGATGGATCACTCCAACTTCATCTTCCTGATGGGTCCGGACGGCGACAATATCGCCATCTTCAACGGTCAGGCCTCGCCGGAGACGATAGCGGCCGGCATCCGCCAGGCGGTCGACGGCTAGGGTCCGCCGGGCGCAACGAAAAGGGCCGGACCGGCAGATGCCGGCCCGACCCAATCTGTCGCGAATCCGTCGGTTCAGTTGGACTTCGCGGCTTCTTCCTTGATCATCTCGAAGACGACGTCGCGGTAGCCCTTGAACCAGTCCGTCTTCGGTTCGAAGCCGTTCTCGGTGATCGTGAAGACACGGACCCAGCCGCCGCCCTCATGGTCGCCGCCCGCAAGATTCAGCGGGGGCACCAGACCGCCCAGCGAGAAGTCCTTGATGGCCCGGAAGCCGTCGCGGACCTGGGTTCCGGTGATATCGGCGCCGCCGCCATTGGCCTTGACGGCATTGCGGACCGCCTCGATATGCAATGCGCCGATCAGCAGGCCGCGGTTGTAGAACACCGTCGAGTTGAAGGTGGCCGGAAGATCCTGCCCCCGGTCCTTGTACATGGCCTCGATCTCGCGGCGGACTTCGAAGTCGTCGCCGACCCCGGCGAACTGGATGCCGTTATAGCCGACATTGGCGGCATAGCCGCCGCCGGCCTCCACATCAGCTTCGGACTGGCCCCAGACGAAGGACACGACCTGCTCCAGCGGGTAGCCGGCGCGGCGCAGCGCCTGCATCGACACCGACGGCGCGCGCCCGAACAGGTGAGTTATCACGAAATCGGCCCGGAACCGGCGGGCGATGTCGCGCGCCTGGTTGTCCATCTCGATGCCGGGCGAGGGGACCGGGAACTCCTGCAGGTCGAAGCCTTCCATCTCCGCCAGCTTGCGGACGACGGGCAGGCCCTCACGGCCGGCTGGATTGTCGAAGAACAGGTAGGCGATCTTCTTGCCCTTCAGGTCGCCGCCCAGGCGCTGGCGCGCGAACTCGACCGCGCCGCCGGCCTGCGACCAGTAACTGGCCGCCGCGGGGAACAGATACGGATAGTGCTCGCCATCCGCCGACGCTGCGGTGCCGAAGCCCGGCGAGGTGCCGGGGATCTGATCCTT